>NZ_SDLS01000058.1:0-20022 GCF_004522315.1 Amycolatopsis sp. CFH S0740
ACCCCTCCAGCAAGATCACGAACTACAGCTGGAGTACTAGTACGCGGCAGTCATCAGGACGAGCGCCGCGGCCTGGCAACCCGGGCCCTTGTCCCCGCTGGCGGACCACGCACGCGAGTACTGGTCGAAGTCGTTGCGGGAATGGGCGTAGGCGGAATCCGCTTGCCTGGCCAGGAAATCCCGGTAGGGCGCGTCGGCGGTCGCGGCGTCCAGTTCGGACAGTCCGCGGACGAGTCCGGCTTTGAAGTACGACCCGTCGTCGGTGCAGCTGCTGCCCTCGCCCGGGTCGTGGACGATGCCGTCGGAGCCGGTGAAGAACGACCCGGTGCGGGTCGTCTCGTCGGCCACTGAACGGGCGGTGCTGATCAGGTTCTGGTCTCCGGTCACTTTGGACAGTGCCGTCAGGCCGGAGACGAATCCGCCCTGGTTGTACGTGTAGCGTTGGCCGACCGCGGCGCAGCTGGCGCCGTCGACGCCGTCCACCACCAGGCCGTCGGACCCGATGAGTCCCTTGCCCCGGAACCACTCCCAGCCTTGTCGCGCCCTGGTCCGGTAGGTCGCGTCGCCGGTGCGGTCGGCGATCGTCGCGTTGACCTCGATGTACAGGCTGTTGGAGATGGACGCCTTGTACGTCAGGCCTTCTTTCCAGCGGATTCCGCCGCCGCAGTCGCTGGTCCAGAAGGTCTGCATGTGGTCGGCGTCGGCCTTCGCCGTGGCGAGGTAGCGCTGCTGGCCGGTGCGGTCGTAGGCGTCGAGCCACGCCATCGCCCACCAGCCGGTGTCGTCGGAGAACTCGTTGCGGAACTGGCCGCGGCCGGCGTTGACGTTCTTGTCGTACGTCGTGGCCATCGCGTAGTCGTAGCTGGCCATCCGGCTGACCGACGCGTTGCGGATCACCGCGGCGAGCGACACCGCGGTGCCCCAGCCGCCGCCGTTGCGGAAGTAGCCGGTGCCGTTGTCGTAGAGCGCCATCATCGCGGTCGCCGCCGCTTGCGCACGGTTCGCCGCGTTCCAGCGGGTGCGCGCCCAAGGCGTACAAGCGATCCGGCCGGTGTCGATGGCGCTGCCGCACGCGCGCAGGGCGCCGACGCCGCGGTTGTTCCAGTCGTCGTTGTTGTACATCTGGGTGCGCCAGCCGCCGACCCCGGAAGGCGCGGTGGTGAGGCCGAGCTGCGCGCCGCCGTCCCAGGTCGCGCCGCCGTCGAAGGACCGGTCGAGCCACACCCGGTCGCCGGGGCGCGAGTGGTCGACGACGGCCCAGCCCATCGGGTCTGCGTCGGCGAAGTGCAACTGGAGGACGCGGTCGTCGAGCGCCGTCGTGACCGCGATCCGGTCGCTGGACGCCTGGTCGGCGGCGCGGTCGTCGCAGTATTTGTTGCACACCACGATGTTCGCCGCCGGCTGGGGCGCTTTCGCGTGAACCGGCAGCAGCGCCGACATCGTTGTCAGGACCGCCGTGAGCATGACCCGCACCGCTGCCTCCTCGGACCCCGTTCCCCCGGAACGAAGATCCGCCCGAGACGCGGTGCGGGTCAACGAATGACAAAGACCTGGCTCGCGAATGCCGCCGGATGCCCGGCGCGCTGGGCTATTCCGCGGTCAGGTCCGGGAGGTCGTCGAACTCCACGACCTGGCGGACCTCGACCTCGATCTCGTCGAACAGGTCCGCGTACTCGCTCGCGTACTGGACCGCCTGCGCCCGGTCCGCGGCGTTGACCAGGGCGAACCCGCCGATGACCTCCTTGGCCTCGGTGAACGGCCCGTCCGTCGCCTTCGGGGCCGCGCCGCGGGGTTTGCGGACGATCGCGCCCTTCTCCGACGGGTGCACGCCCTCGGCGGTGATCAGGATGCCGCGTTCGGTCCAGTCCTGGATGAACGCGCCCATTTTCTCCATGAACTCGGGGCTGGGGTTCCAGGCCTCGGGGGCGCTCTCGTCGAGCCGGTGCATCATCAGGAAACGCATTGACCGCTCCTCGGTTGGGGCTGGCTTCGTCCAGCCGTCACATCCTCGTCGAACGGCCTGGCACGGGTTCGACATTTTCTCAGCAGCGATGCGTCGGCGACTTCCGCGGCCGGGCTGCCCACGCCGCGACGCCCGCGACAAGGGTCGCCGCGGCCCCCGCTATGGGGCTGTTCATCAGCACGAGACCGCTGAGGAACGCGGTCCCGGCGAGGAGAAGCAACGCCATCCGGAGGGTGGCCGCCCAGGCGACAACGAAATCCGCGGCCCGGGCCATCCAAGGCTCGCGGGTGTCGGGCTTGCGGTGCCGCCCGGGCTGGCGCCGAGCCAGCACGCGGTGCGCGGAGGCGACCATCTCTTCCCGGGTCGCCACCCGGCGAGGAGGACGGGAGAAGGGATCCCAGTCGACGACGACCCGGACCCGGGCGGGGTGGCCGGGATCGGGGTGGTTCGGTTGAGGTGGCTGCGGGGTGGTGGGTGCGGGCGGAATCGGCTGGTTGCTTGCCATTGTGTCGCCGGACCGGGCGGGGTCGGCTGTGGAGCTTGCGGGAGGGCTGGGGATCGCCAAGGTGCTTGCCGCTGCCTCGTCGGCCCGGGCGGGGTCGGTTGTGGAGTTTGCGGGAGGGTTGGCAATCGTCTGGTTGCTTGCCGCCGCGTCGCCGGAACGGGCGGGCTCGGCTGCAGTGCCGCCAAGCGGCTTGGGTTTCACCGAGTCGCCTGCAGCCAGGGCGGGCTCCGGCGCGGCACCTGGCCCGGCTGCGCCGCCCGCGGTCGCACTGGCATTCGCCGCGCTGGCATCTGCATCGGCCGCGTCGCCCGGCGGCAGGGGCTTTTCCTGCTCGTTCGCGCCGCTGTCCTGCATCTCCTCCGCAGGCCGCGCCAGACTCTCCGGGCCGTGGGGCGGCGCCGCTTTCCCAGCGGACTCCCGGTTCGGCTGAGGCTCCCGGACCAGCACCGCGCCTTCCGCCCGCGCGGGCGGCTCGCCGGTTCGGTGCGGTTGGTCGGCGAGGCAGGGAACCACCGTCATGAGGTCGTCATCCCTTTCTCTTCCGGCCGGCGGACCGGCCCCGACGGCTGTCCGGCGCCCCGGCCGTCGTGCGGAGCGGGTCCCGGATGCGCTCATCCTGGCGAAGACGGTGCGTCACCAGCCAGCTCTACTGGCAGTGTCGCGGTGAACGGTCCCTCAGCGTCGCCCAACGGTTCGAGTGACGGTTTTCGCTACTCTTCGCGGTCACCGTTTCGACACCCGGCGGACACTCCAGGCATGACTTGTCCAGACCTCTCGGCATGTCCGCGAACTGCGCCGAACCGGCTCTGACACGGGAAGATGCACGTTCATTCGCACAGTCGCCAGCCGGAGAAACTCGAGCTCGGCACCCCAGTCCGCCACACAGTCATACACAGAGTGTCACGCCCGCCCGGATTATTGAGCAGTCAACAGTCACCCACACGAGTGATACGGAGAGTGATCAACAGGACGGCGTGACACCCGATGCGCTGGCCCGAACGGACGTATCCGCATTAGGCGAGGAGTACGCACAGCTTCGACCAGGGCGATTTCAGTCCTTGCCGTCCCTTCGCACCACTGGCTAACTTGAGACAGGTAAGCCTTACCTAACTGAATCGGGACCTACGATGCCGACCCTCCCCCAGCGCCGCACGCCTGACAGCAGGCGGCTGCTCCGGGCGTCCGTGCTGCGAGCTGAACGGACGTCCACGCATTTCGTCACCCTCACCGTCGGCGGGGAGGATCTCGAGGACTTCGCGCCGCTCGGGTTCGATCAATGGTGCCGGTTGTTCTTCCCGCGCGAGGGGCAGCGCGGGCTCCGCCTCCCCACTGCTTCGAGCAATCGCTGGCTCGCGCAGCACATGCTCATGAGCGCCGCGTCCCGGCCGTGGGTGCGGAATTACACGATCCGGGCGGCGCGGCCCGGCGAGGTGGACATCGAGTTCGCGGTGCACGGCGACGGCGGTCCGGCCTCGAAGTTCGCCGAGAACGCGCGGCCGGGCGACGAGGTCGGGATCCTCGACGAGGGGATCACTTACCTGCCGCCGGACGGCGTCACGCAGCTCCTTCTCGCCGACGAGAGCGCGATTCCGGCGGCGTTGGCGATCTTGGAGTCATCGCCGGGTCTGCGGGCCACCGTCTTGCTGGAAGTCGGGGCGCGGGACGACATCCAGGCGGTCGACGTGCCGCTCGGCGCCGAAGTGCAGTGGCTGGTCCGCGAGGACGACCGGCTGCCCGGACGGCTCGCGCTCGACGTCCTCGGCCAGCTCGATCTTTCCGATCCGCCGGGCTACACGTGGGTCGCCGGGGAAAGCGGGCTGGCCACCGGCGCGCGGCGGCTCCTCACGCGCGAGCGCGGGGTGCCGAAGCAGGCGATCTCGTTCCAGGGGTATTGGAAGCACGGTCGCGCCGCGCTGGGGTAAGCCTCAGAACAGGCGTCCGGCGTCGTCGGCGGGCGGTTCCTCCAGCTGCAACAGGAACCGTTTCCGGTCGACGCCGCCCGCGTACCCGGTGAGACCGCCGCTGCTGCCGACCACCCGGTGGCACGGCACGACGATGCTCAGCGGATTCCAGCCGTTCGCGTTGCCGACCGCCTGCGCCGCGCCGGGCTCGCCCAGTTCGACGGCCAGGTCGCGGTAGGTGCGTGTCTCGCCGTAAGGGATGCGGGTCAGCAGCTGCCAGACGCGGCGTTCGAACTCGGAGCCGCGCAGGTCCAGTTCCAGGTCGAAGGTCCGCCGCTGGCCGGTGAAGTACTCGTCGAGCTGCCGAGTCGCGTCGGCGAAACCGTCGTCGGTGCGCGGGCCGAAGTCCGGGAAACGCGGGGCCCGGCTGTGGCCGTCGAAGTAGACGGCGACCAGCGCGCTGCCGTCGGCGACCAGGGTGAGGTCGCCGACCGGGGACGCGGCGACGGTGTGCCGGAAAGCCATCTTCTCCTCCGTGATCGGTGCCACGGAACGGTATCCGGCCGGGCCGTGCGTGAGAGCATCGCCGTCCATGGAAGACGGTTTCGCCGACATCCCGACCACGACCCTCGCCGACCTGCTCGGCCGCGGCCAGGTGCTCGACTACGGCGTGCGGCCCTTGTGGGGTCCGGCGCCGCGGATCGCCGGGCCCGCGTACCCGGTGCGCTGCCCGCCGGGAGACAACCTCATGCTGCACGCGGCCATCCACCGCGCGCCCGCCGGAGCGGTGATCGTCGCGGAATCCGGCGACGTCGACTACGCGCTGGCCGGCGGCAACGTCTGCGCGACCGCCCAGCGCCGCGGCATCGCGGGCTTCGTCCTGGACGGCGTGATCCGCGACCTGTCGGAGGTACGCGAGGCGCGTTTCCCGGTGTTCGCGCGGGGCGTGCTCCCGATTCCCGGGACGAAAGCCAAGGTGACGCCGCTCGGCGAGCCCGCCCGGTGCGGCGGGGTGACGGTGCACCCCGGCGACATCGTCGTGGCGGACGAGGAAGGCGTGGTCGTGGTGCCCGCAGCCGATGCGGCGCAGGTGCTCGCGGACGCGCGGGCGAAGCTGGCCAAGGAGGAAGCGCAGACGCTCGACGAGTGGGCGGAGGCGCACCGGGCGAAGGTGGACGCGGCCCTGGAGGCTGGCGGCTTGAGCGGCTGATCCGGGAGTCCCCGGGTGCTTCGCTGCGCAGCTCCGTGGAGGACTCCTTGAGGAAATCTGATTCCGTTGAGGAGCCCTTCACGGACCTTTGCGGGAAGGGAAAGCCTCGATCACTCCGGCCGCACCGTCCACAACGGACCGGTCGTCGCCAGTTCGGGGCCGGGTTCGGATTCCGGCGGGAGGGGTTCGGGGTCGGGAAGCGGGCGGTCCGGTCCCGGCGTCACCGGATCGGGTTCCACCGGGCCTGGCGGGACCGGCTCGGGCGGGGCGGGCGGCGCGGTCGAGCGGGGGCGAAGCATCGCGGGCTCCTTTCTCTCCCTGATGGGCTACCGCACACCGGCGGCGGCGAAACATCCACCCGTCCGCGCGAGGTCGGCTAGGGTCGAAGGCGGAGCCGACGAACCGAGAAGAGGCGAGACGATGAGCGCGGACAAGCCCGGCGAGCAGCAGCCGCTCGACGCGGAGATCGTGGAGAGTCCCGGTACGCCGCCCGCTGACCTCCCCGAACCCGACTACAGCGACAACGGCGCCCCGTCGTTCGACTTCGTGCGGGACCGGATCGAGAAGCGCTACACCACCTCGGTCGGTTCGCAGGAGCTCGCGGGAATCGGCGGGCCGGAGGATCTGCAGTCGCTGGACAAGAAAATCGCCGACCGCAAGGAGGCGGCGAAGGACAAGCTGGCCGAGATCCGCCGGTCGATGGGCAAGGAGTAGCGCCGTTTTCCGGCTTGAGCGCAGCGCGGCGGACACTCCGCGCCGCACACGCGAAGCCAAGCGGGAAAGACCGGGACGAGCGCGCGGCAGTCATCCGCCGCCGGGGCCGGCTGGCCAACCCCGGCAGCACGACCGTCCACAATAGACTCGCCCGGCCAAACTCCGTGGCTTCCCCGCCGCCCGTTCTGGTTGAATCGCCCGTATGGCAACCACCGTGCGCATTCCCGGCCTCGTGCTGACCGAGCACGAGTTCTCCGTCCCCCTCGACCATTCCCGTCCGGACGGCGCGAAGATCACCGTCTTCGCGCGCGAGGTCGCTGCTCCGGACGGGCTGGACCGGCCGTTTCTCGTGTACCTGCAAGGCGGTCCCGGGCACGAGGCGCCGCGGCCGTCGCGGGGCGCGCCGAGCTGGCTGCCGCGGGCGTTGCGGGAATACCGGGTGCTGATGCTCGACCAGCGCGGCACCGGGCGATCCACGCCGGTCGGCGCGCTGCCGGGCACTCCGGCCGAGCAGGCCGACTATCTCACCCACTTCCGCGCGGACGCGATCGTGCGCGACGCGGAGTTCATCCGGCAGCAGCTGGGCGTCGAGAAGTGGAGCGTGCTCGGCCAGTCGTTCGGCGGATTCTGCACGCTCGCTTACCTTTCCCAGTACCCCGACGGGCTGGCCGAGGCCTTCTTCACCGGCGGGCTGCCGCCGATCGCGCGGCATCCGGACGACGTCTACACCGCGACGTTCGCCAATCTCCTCGAGCGCAACCGCCAGTACTACCTCCGCTACCCCGGCGATCGCGAGCGCGTCGAAGCGCTGCTTCCGCTGCTCGACGAGGGGGCCGTGGTCCTGCCCGACGGCAGTCCGCTGACCGCGCGGTTGTTCCAGCAGCTCGGTTACCTCTTCGGCGCCAGCGGCGGCGAGGAGGCGCTGCACTACCTGCTCGAACGCGATCCGAAGTCCCCCGCCTTCGCGCACGATGTCGCGAACTCGCTGCCGTTCAGCGCGCGCAATCCGTTGTATTCGGTCATCCACGAGTCGTCGTACTCCGACGGGTTCGCCACCCGCTGGTCCGCCGAGCGCGTGCTGCCCGACGAGTTCCGCACCGACCGGACGCTGTTCACCGGCGAGCACGTGTTCCCCTCGCTCTTCGACGACCTCCACAGCCTCCGGCCGATGAAGGAGACCGCCGAACTGCTCGCCGCGCACGAATGGCCGCGGCTGTACGACGCGGACGTGCTGCGCGAGTGCACGGTCCCGGCGGCGGCCGCGATCTACGCCAACGACATGTACGTCGAGCGGGTGTTCTCCGAGGAAACCGCGCGGCTGATCCCGACGCTTCGGCCGTGGATCACCAACGAGTACGAGCACAACGGCCTCCGCGCGTCGGGCGATCACGTGCTCGGGCGGTTGATCGACCTCGTGCGCGGGCGCGTCTGACCCGCGGTGCGGGGAACCCTGAACCCCCTTGCCATCCCGGGGTTCCCCGCTCCGGCGAGGATCAGGCGACGGTGACGCCGCCGTCGACGGAGTCGGTGGAGAGGGTCAGGTCCTGCCAGACGTCGAAGTCCTCCTGCACGCGCTGGCGTCCGGCGGTGACCAGCCGCAGCGCGTCCGAGCCCAGCAGCAGGTGCACCGGCGGGTTTTCCACGTCCAGCAGCCGAAGGATCGCGTCGCCCGCGCGGTCGGGATCGCCGATCCCCTGTCCGGCAAGAGCTTGGCGGCGGGTCCGGATCGGGTCGAACAGGGCGTCGTAGTCGGCGATGCTGCGCGGGGCGCGGACCAGCGACCGGCCCGCCCAGTCGGTTTTGAACGCGCCGGGGGCCACCGCGGTCACCCGCACGCCGAACTGCGTGACCTCCTGGGCGAGGGTGTCGGTGATGCCTTCCAGCGCGTGCTTGCTGCCCTCGTAGAACGCCAGCCCGGGGAAGGTGGTGTGCCCGCCCATCGAGGTGATCACGAAGATCTGGCCGTCGCGCCGTTCGCGCATGCCGGGCAGGACCGCCTTGATCGTCGCGACCGTGCCGAAGACGTTGACCTCGAACTGGCGGCGCAGCTCCGCCATCGACGATTCTTCGAAGGTGCCTTCGAGCCCGTATCCGGCGTTGGCCACGAGCACGTCGATGGGGCCGAGTTCCGCTTCGACCTCCCGCACGGTGGGTTCGATCCGGTCCGTGTCGGTCAGGTCGAGGACGAAGGCGCGGGCGCGTTCGGGGTCCAGCGCCCGGAAATCGGCCGCGTGCGCTTCGGTGCGCACGGTGCCCGCGACCTGGTGTCCGGCGGCGAGGGCGCGTCGGGCGACGGCCCTTCCGAGGCCGGTGCTGACGCCGGTGATCAGGAAGGTTTTGCTCACTGCTCAAGGTCCTTTCGTGAAAATGGCAGGACGGCATGGACCCCGCGAGGACAGCGGGGCCCGAGGACGGGCGAAGGTCAGGACTCGGCGGGAGCGGCCGGTTCACGGCCCCAGCTGGCGAGCAGCCGCAGCCGTTCCTGCGAAGGCGAACCGGCCGGCGCGCTGTAGACGACCATCGACTGGCCCGGGTCGGCGACCGAGGTGAAGATCTCGTACTGGAGTTCGAGATCGCCGGCGACCGGATGGCGCAGGCGTTTGAGACCGGTGCTGCGTTCCTGGACGCGGTGTTCCGACCACCACGCCGGGAACTCGGGCGACCGCATCATCAGCTCGCCGATCAGGTTGGCGATGTGCTGGTTCCGCGGCTGCGCGGCCGCGGCCAGCCGCAGCCCGTGCACGTAGTCGCGGGCGACGCGTTCCCAGTCCCGCCACACCAGGCGGGCCCGCGGATCGAGCAGCGTCCAGCGCGCCATGCTGCGTTCCCGCCGCGGCAGCTCGGCCACGTCGGGAAACAGCAAGGCCCACAACGCGTTCCCGCCGACGACCGTCAGGTTCCGGTCGCTGACGAACGCCGACGCCAGCTCCATCGAGTCCAGCACCTGCCGCAGCGCCGGACGCAGCCGGGACGCGTGCTCGGCCTGGTCGAGGCGTTCGGCCGTGGTGCCCGCGAGAGCGAACAGATGCCGCCGTTCGATGTCGTCGAACCGCAGCGCGTCGCAGAGCGCGTGCAGCACCTGCTCGGACGGCTGCCGGGCGCGGCCCTGTTCCAGCCGGGTGTAGTACTCGGTGCTGACCCCGGCCAGCTGCGCCACCTCGCTGCGGCGCAGGCCGGAAACCCGCCGTCCGCCGTCGAATCCGTCCGGAAGACCGATCTCGTCCGGCTTCAGCCCGCCGCGGCGGGCCCGCAGGAAATCGCCCAGGTCGTTCTTGCCCATGCCTCGAGTCTGCCTTCCGCCCGGGCGCTGCCCAAGGCCGTAACTGGTCCTGTCAGTACTACTCACCGGACCGGGCGAGGATGACTGCGCGAGCAGCCAGATGCAGCGCCAGCCGTTCGTCCGGACGCGACAGGTCGACCTGCAGCAACTGCTCGATCCGGCTGATCCGCGCCGCGACCGTGTTCCGGTGAATCCCCAGCACAGTCGCGGTTTCCGCCAGCGAAGACTCCACATCGAGATACGCCGCGAGGGTGCGGATCAGGTCGCCGGGCACGGAAACCAGCGGAGCGAGCAACGCACGCGCGGCAGGCTCGAAGGTGTCCGTGCGCGTCCATTCCAGAAGCAGCTGCGCCATGCCGAGCTGGTCTACGTGCAGGAAGTGCCCGGTCTCCGGACGGGTCGCGGCGAGGCGCGCGGCGTCGGTGGCTTCAGCGACTGTCGCGGTGAGACCGTCGGCGTGCGGGCGGCCGACGCCGAGGTGCGCGTCGAGGGTGCGGCGCAGACTGTGGTGCACCGCCCGCAGCCGCGCGGACAGCGCCCGCACCCGTTCCGCGGTCGGTTCCTGTTCGAAGGTGACCCAGCCGGTCCAGCCCTCGCCGTGTTCGACGGTGACCGCGTCGATCGACTCCGCCCGGAGCGCGCGCACGACCTCCTGCGTGCGGGAGACCGTGTCGACGTCTGCGGGCACGCCGATGCGCAGGCCGACGTGCCAGCCGCCGAGTCGCCAGCCC
The DNA here is from genome assembly GCF_004522315.1 of Amycolatopsis sp. CFH S0740. Classification (NCBI taxonomy): domain Bacteria; kingdom Bacillati; phylum Actinomycetota; class Actinomycetes; order Pseudonocardiales; family Pseudonocardiaceae; genus Amycolatopsis; species Amycolatopsis sp. CFH S0740. The sequence goes on from NZ_SDLS01000058.1 coordinate 10,305, forward strand.
GCGTCTGCCGCGCGTCGGCGCAGGTCGGCACCGGGTTCGGTGTCGTGGCGCAGCAGGTCGCCCAGCAGCGCGGACCGGGAGCGGGCGTCGCGTTCCAGCTCCAGGCGGTGGGCCAGCAGCCAGCGCTGCACGGCACCGGCGGCGACTGCCAGCGTCGCGGCGACGACGTCCGCGCGCGGTGCCTTCGCGCCGGTCAGCTCGGCGGCCAGCCAGACCGAAGGCTGCGGCAGCACCGCGGGATGCGCCAGCAGAACGCCGTCCGCGAGGGTGACGCGCTGTGGGACCGGCTCGTGCACTCGCACGCGGGCGGCCTCGGCGAGTTCTCCGGCGAGCACTTCGCCGCGGTCGTCGAGGACGGCGACGGGAGCGTCCAGCAGTCGGCGCAGCACGGTCACGATTTCTTCGGGCGGCCGCAACCGCTCCCCTAGCGCCCGATGCGCGGCGAGCACTGCCTCGGCGCGGTCGATGTCCGGGGCGGCCAGGGCGAGGCGGGCGTCCACGAGCAGATCGAGCGGATCGGCGGACGTGACCAGCAGCGGAACCGACAGTCGTTCGGCCAGAAGTCGTGACGCGGCAAGGGGCTCGGCTTCGGGAAGCAGGACTCCGGCGGCTTGGGCGTCGGCGCAACGGCGCAGGAGGGCGTCGATCTGCCAATCGGAACCGAGCGGGCGGACAACCACCACCAGTTCGCCGGGAGCGGGCGTGCCGGAGGCGTCGAGCGCGGCCTTGACTGTCTTGAGTGGACGGTCCAAACCGGACTCTCCGGAGCACACCCGGACGGGACCAGCCCACGAGGGCAGCGCGAGCAGCTGGCGGAGAATCACTGGGCTACCACCGGATCGCAGTCGATTCCGTACGCGCGCGGCTCCAGCAGCGGACGTCGTCGCGGATCGGTCCAGAACGGCGACGCGGCCAGACACACGACGTCCACCTCCACTCCGGCGCGGATCGCGTCGCATTGCAGCGGGACGCCGGTACGACGATCGAGGACCGAGAGAACGTCCGGAGTGGACGCCACCGGCAGCCCGTCCCGCAGTGCCAGCAGGTACTCGTTCTCCATTTCCAGCCGCAGCAGCGCACCGTCGCGGTGATCGGCCAGCGTCGCCGAGCCGCGGCCGAAGCCCGGGTGGCCGTGCTGGCCGGGGCCGATGTGCCGCGACACCTCCAGCACCCGGCCGCGGGCGAGAACCTGGCCGTCGAGGGCGGTTTCCAGCGCGGCGAGGTCCGGGCTCTCCCCCGCCGCGAGCACGCGGGAGCCGAGGGCGAGCGCCTCGCTCGTCGTGCCGGGCACCGTGTGGTCGGCCAGTTCGCCGGCCGGGATCGGGGCCAGCGCGATCGCCGCCCAGCCGCCGGAGCTGGCCAGGAACGCGCGGATCCCGCTCTCGACCACCGAGGCCGCCGCGGCGGCGAGCACCACCACCCGGCCGCCGGGTTCGGCCATCGCGGCCGGTGCGACGCCGCGGCCGGTCGCGGCGACCGAGAGCTGGTCGAGCCGCGGCAGCCCGCGCCCGGACAGGTCCGCGTCCACGCAGGGCAGCCCCAGCTCCTGGGCGATCACCAGCGGAAGCAGGCCGTTGAGGCCGCCGATCTCGATGGTCATCAACGCCTGCGCGCGCTGCCCGGTCCAGCGTTCGATCGCCTTGATCGCCGAGGCGAATTCGTCGCCGCTCGGCAGTTTCTCGGCGAACGCGGCGGTCGCGCCGACGATCCCGACCGGGACCACCAGGGTGTCCGGCGGCAGGTCCGCGATCGGGTGCACGACGGGTTCGCGGCCGGATTCGGTCAGCCGCCGCAGCAGCACCGCCGCGGTGACGGTGTCGCCGCCCCCGCCGGACCCGAGCAGCGCGACGCCGCGTTCGAGTGCCGGCACGTCCGCGGCGGTGATGCGCATGGCTGGTCAGCGTATCAGCGGAAGCTGTAGCCGCCGTCCGGATACAGCGTCGAGCCGGTGGTGTAAGTGCTGGTGAACAGGTACAGCACGGCATCGGCCACTTCGGACTCCCGGCCGACGCGATGCAGCAGGGTATCCGCGCGGTACTGCGCGAAACTCGCCTCCCGCGCGGCCGCCGGGCGCCCGGCCCACAGGTTCCCGTCGATCGTGCCCGGCGACACGACGTTCACCCGGACCGGCGCCAGTTCCACCGCGAGCCCGCGGCCGAGCCCCTCGATCGCCGCATTGCACGCAATGTACGCCGGGGCCGCGGCGGGCGGGCGCACACTCGCGACGCCGGACATCAGCACCACCGAGGCGTCGACCGAGAGCTTCGGCGCGGCGTGCTTCAACGCGTGGTACTGGCCGCAGTACCCCAGTTAATGGGGAACCGAGGTGACACGGCTTTCGCCCCAGGATGCCCGCCCGGCCGGATGCCGGGAGCGACGGGAGTAGCGGGGTGGCCCTCGGGACACGACGGAGGGGACGACGAGATGAGCGAGCGCAAACCGACGCCGAACGAACTATGCGACTGCGGCCGCCTGGCCGTCACGGTCTACGTGTTCGACGGCCGCGAGACGCCGTACTGCGGCATCCCGGACGGCGGCGCCGACGCCGAAGCGCCAGGCCGGGTGGCCGAGACGACGAGAGCGGGAAACGAAATGAACGTGAGCGAAAAGCGGTTCGATGACTCGGATGGTGTCCTGGTGACCGTGTATTCGGTGCCGGGTGAGGCAGAACCGCTGCCGTCAGTGCTGGCCGTGCACCGGGACAGCTGTACCCGGGTGTACGCGGACCCCGTGTTCCACGACCGGGCCGACTGGCCTGAGGGCACCCGGAAGACGTTCGTCAAGGTCTTTGACGGGTGCCCGGCGGTCGAGCACGAGTGCATGACCTGCCCTCGCGGCCACGGGGCGGACGCATTAGTCGTCCGCCCGTCGGGTGCCCGAATATGCACCGATTGCCAGTCCGAATTCACCAGCAATGCAAATGCTTCCCGTCGTATCAATGCGCGGAACCGCGCTACCCGAAAGGCGACCAAGAATGACCAGCGCACCAGCTGAATACCCCGACCCGGTCGAGTTCGACAATGGGCCGGACAGCGGCTACCGGAAGTGGAGGCGGGATTGGACATCGGCCGTGATGCGTGACTCCCGGTTCGGCGCGGCAACCTGGGTTACCGCGCTGGTGCTAGCCGAGCGTGCCCTGTCCCGACGCCGGACGCTCCACGCTTCCCGCCGATCGTTGGCGGAGATCACAGGCCGCTCGGGGAAGGTGGAGGGTGAACACCTCGCCGCGCTGGCCGACGCTGGGTGGGTGGTCGACACGGGGTTACGCAAGAACCACGCCACCGTCTGGCGGCTGGAATGGCCGCACGACCACCGTGACCACCGTGGCAGCCGGGCTGCCCCGAGGCAGTTCCCCAGGAAGGCGAATTCGGCCCCGCCACCGGACCGAATCGAGGCCGCCGGACCCCCGGACAATTCGGCGGGGCCACCGGACCAGAACGTATCGGCCGATCCCACGAACCACCAGGTCGACGGAGTCGTTTCGGTCCCGCCACCGGACCGATCCCCTAGATATCTCAGTGCGCAAGGCCACCCGGAGGGGACGGTAACCAATGATGACGAGGAGACCGGCCGTGCCGGGCCGGTCCTCCCCGAAACTGTCCAGGCAGTTAGGGACACCGAGGACGGCGCGCTTCGCGGCGTGCCTACTCCAGACGACGAGGGTTGCCCGGTAGCCGAGGATCATCCCGGGTGGGACAGGTGGGGAGACTGCACGTGCGGCCGGGGCGCGCCTCACACCAAGTGGTTTAACCGGCAGATGATGGCCGACGGACGGCGGGGCTGACATGACTGACTTTGATCTCCCCCGGCCCATCCGAAGGGCCGGGGCGCTGGGTCCAGACAGCCAGTCACCCGGGTTGGTCGTAGAGGACTGGGCGCAACTCGGAAGCCACGTGCGGACGTTGACGTCGAAAGTCGACCAGCTGCCTCCCGTCTGCCCGTGGTGCACCCGTCCGCTGTACGTGACCCTCGGGTGGTACTGCGAGACGTCGACGGTGGTCGATCGGGACAGCCGTGTTGTCCGGCTGGGTCCAGTTGTCACGCCGAGGACCGACGACGGCCGGTGCGGGTGCAATTGGTGCCTAGTGGCCCGCGCCGGGCAGCAGCCTGGACGGGGCAGGCCTCGGAAGCACTGCGGGGCTGTCGATTGCCGGAAGGCGTACAACCGCGCACGCCAGAGGGAACGCCGTAGCAAGAATTCACTAGGGTAAGGAGAAGAAAACCCTATTGAACCCCCGCCAGCCCGGTGACGGAACCGGGCTGGCGGGGGTTTCTCGTGCACCGGTTCATACCAACGCCAACGCCACCAAAGGAGACCGGCCGATGACGACGTACACAATTCCCGACCCGCCCGCGCTGACCCATTTCGCGCGCACGGTTCGAGACGCCCGCGCGCAGTCCGGGCTCTCGGCGGACGAATTCGGCCGACGGCTGGGCTTCTCCGGCGTGACCGTGATCCGCTGGGAACGCGGCCAGCGTCGTCCGCCGATGCCGGTCCGCTCCCGCGTCCTCCGCCAGCTCGGTGCCCCGCTGGAAGGCAGCCGATGACTCTGCGCGGTTCCAGGCGTGACCGCCTGCGCCGGGCGAACGCCACCGGCCAGCCCGTGAGCGCCACGGAAGCCGAGCAGTTGTTCCCGCCCGGGGTCCTGGCCGCCCTGGCCGCCAAGGGGAGCGCTGTCCTCTCCGTGAGCCGCCGGGACCTGCGTTGTTCGTACGCGCTCAAGCGCCAGCCGAACGGCAATGTCCTGGTGGTGAAGCGACGTGACGACCACGGGTAAGCGCGCTTTGCTCCGCGCGGCGGCTGACCACAGAGAGCCTGTGCCACTGGAGCAAGTGGCCGGGATTCTTTCTCCAGGCAAGAGGGACAGTCTCGCTGAGATCGGGTGCGCTGACGTCGTGCTGACGGTCGGCAACTGGATACGCCTGTACGACGTGGTCGACCTCGGCGACGGCACGGCAACCGTCCGTCTGGTGAAAACCTGGCACAAGAAAACCAAGGAGATCTCACGGTGACCGACACTGCTACCACCGAGGCCGAAGCCGCACGCTGGAAATCCTCGTCTCGGAAACACGAGGACGCGGCGAAAGCCAACGCTGAGGCACCAGCCAAGTTAGCGGCCAGCCAGATGGATCACGCCGCCGCCATGGCCGCCTTGAAAAAGCGCATCGAAGACGCCGAGCGGCAGGCCGCCGAGATCGAGGCCGAGGAAACCGCCCGCGCTGAGGCGGCTGCCGGGCCGTCTCCCGTGGCGGACTTCGGCGCTGCTGGTGGCGATGTCCCGTCCGCACGCGGACCGATCGGCGATCCCAAGGCGGGCGCGCAGCTCACCATGGTTGACCTAGCATCCATGACCCCGGCGGAAATCGTCGCTGCCGATGAAGAGGGCCGCCTGGACGCACTAAAACGCCACGGTCCGCGGTACGGCTATTGACACCGATTCTCGGCCCTGTGACGGCCGTGTACGCGTTTTAACCGATAACCAGATAACTACCACCAGAGACGGCCTTAGGGCCGTCTCTCGTCTTTTCAGGAGTAGCTAATGTTCGACGTCGACAAGATCCCCGCAAACGAATGGCTCCCGGGTGAGGTTCACTCGCTGGCCGACGAATTCCGCGCTAACGAGGAACGCCTTGCTGCTTTCTCGGCTAAGCGGGCTGAATTGAGTCACGCAATTCACACGGCGAAGCTGGAGGACGCCGGGGCGCTCAAGGCGGCCGTGTTGGCCGGAAAGGACACTCCGCCCGAGACCAACCGGCAGAAGGCCGAGGCGGCCCTTGCCGAGCACATGCGCCGGGAACCGGTCCTCCGGGGCGAACGAGCCCGCCTGGTCGCCGCCCTTACTCAGGCGCTGCGCGGCGACAACCGCGACAAGGTCGCCGAAATCATCCAGGCCAAGGCTGCTCCGGCGGTCACTGAGTACGTCGCTGCCGTCCGCGAGGCAACGGCCAAGATCGCCGAGGCGTACCAAGCCGTCGGCAAGTGTCAGCCCGCCTTGGACCTCATCCGGGTGCTCGACGCGGGCGAGACACAGTTGCGAGTCCCCGCGCCAGCAGCACTCTCAGCGGGGCCGGTGGAAACCTTCGCCGCACGGGTCGCCGATCTCCACACACGACCCGATTTCGACCCGACGCAACAGCGGGTAGTTGTCGACGCCGAGACGGGCGAGACCTACACGGCCGCTGCGGATCTCATTGCCGTCTGGCTTGCGGAGGGCAAGACGCTCCGCATTGTGGACGGGTGGCCGGTGCCGGGCATTCAGCCGAACCGGATCACCTTGAGTGCCCGGGGCAGTGACGCCGTCCCCGGTCGTTTGCTCGGCCCCGACGACGAATAGCCCCCGTGGCCAGACGGGCCCCTGGATTGCTAGGGGTCCCTGTCTTCCACCCCCGGTTACTCCCTCGGCCCCCGCTGTCCCCCTACCCCTGGTGCTGCCGGTGACGGCGAGGCTGGTCGTTGCACACAGCAAGCCAAGGCCGCCCCGCCCGGGGGCGGGGCGCGCCGACAGCAAGCGAGAACAAGAGATCTATTGGCGAAGCCAGCAGCTCGCGACGCACGCTAGCGACCATCACGCAGGTTGATCGTGACTCCGCCGAGGCCAGCAGACGCAAACAGAATCGTCCGGAAGCGTTGCAACGCAAGGGAACACCGGTCGCAGTCGCCGGTGGTCATCGATGCTCACCGGGGGAGGGGGAGGACCCCTCCCCCGGGTGTCGGAGCCCTTGGGAGGTGCTGCCGCTGACCCGGCGAGCATTGCTTGTGATTTCCCAGCGAAAGGACTACTAGATGAAAATGCCCTCTGATCTGGGCAAACACGGCCGAGAGACATGGTCCGCGGTGACCGGTTTTTGGCATGCGGACGGCATCCTCCCGGACCCGCACGAGCTGCTCTTGCTCGCCGAGGCGGCCCGGTGCGCCGACCGGCTGGAATTGCTCCGGGGTCTCATCGCCGAGGCGGACGCGGGAAATGTCGGCAAGCTGCTCTCCGAGGAACGCCAGACGAGGGCGCTGCTGGCGGTCATCCTCACCACCCGGCTAGGTCTGCCGACCGGCCTCCCGGTCGAGGACGCCCCGCACAAACAGATGACGGCTGCCAGCCGCCGGGCGTCGGTTGCCGCCCGTGCCCGCTGGCGGCGCGAGAAGGGAGCCATGTGATGGGCAAGCGAGCGTTCGTCGGCGAGGTTGACCGATCCGGCCAGCTGCCGCAATGGGTATTCGACGGCTGGCAGAACAAGCCCGTCCGCTCGCCGGAGGAGCGGGTCTACGCATACCGCGAATACAACCGGCGGCTTGGTGTCCTGTCGGTTGACCTCGGGATCACGCAGCGGGAACTCAGGGACCGGATTCACCAGGATGACCGATACCGTGCGCCCGGCTGAACGGTCAGCTTCGCCGAACCAATCCGGAGCCGCGGCCCCCAGCCGGCGTTTAGGTCCAGGTTTCTGACCAGGGGTTATCTTAACCTCTGGGGCATGTACCACTGGACCAATCCAGCGCGTAGCGTCACGGCGGCCAGCCGGTCGCGGGCGGCGTAGCGTCAGCGACCGGCCTTCTGCTTCAGCGTGGTGACGACGTCGTTGGCCACGTCCGCCGCACCCGCACAACTGTCGACCTTGCCGAGCCTTTCCATACGGGGCGCGACATCGACCAGGAAGGCCAGCCGGTCCGTGACGCCCACGACCACGTCACAGGTGTTGGGCGTCTGGCTTGCCTGGGTGGCGTAGGCGACGGCCGGGAACCCCTGAATCGGCGGCAGCACGTCCCACCGCTTCATCTGCGGCTTGACGTTCACGTAGGTGTTGCTGAGGCCGTCGTTGCTCGCGGGGTAGTAGGACAGGCCGATGGAGGCGTTGGTGTCCGGGTTGGTCCAGTCGCAGCTCGGGACCGCCTCGTTGCTGGGCTTCCCGGGCAGCGCGGAGCCGAGCTGTTTGGTGATCTGCTGCGGGGTGAGCCCCTGGCACGGATCGCCGGAAAATACGTTGTCCGGCAATGGGTTCTCAACTTTCGGCGCGCCGCCGTACGGCAACGCTTGGCTTGACGACGCAGTCGCCGACGCTGGCGGGGTCGCTGTGCCGTCCGTCGGCGAGGAGCAGGCTGCGGTGAGGACGGCGAGGCCGATCACCGCTGCGGTGGCGCGCAGGTTCATCAGAGATTTCCTGTGGGCTTGTCGGGGTCGACGTTCTGAATGGTCTTGGTCTGATCTTGCTCGTTCTCGCCGATCGCGGCCAACGCCGTCTTTATCCGGTCGGCCAACTCTGTGACGTAGGCCAGCTGGGCGTCAATCGCCTCGGCACCGGGAGAGTACGCGCCGCCTTTGCTCTTGCCGTCGCCGACCATCGCCACGTGCGCGGCCACGGTTGACGGGTCCTGCGACGGGGGTTTCATCTGGAGCAGCCGGGCAACCTTGCGCTTCATCGCCAGCAGCCGGGCCTCATATCCCCTGAGCGCATCCAGCATCTTCTTTGCCTCGTCGGGTTCCAGGACGAAGCCGTCCGGGGCGTTGGCTTTGTCGTCCCAGGTTGCGGCGATAGTGAACTCGGTGTCTTCCCACATGCGCGATCCGGCCCCTCCCCCGGCCACTGTCTGCATTTGCAGACAGTCACGGATGGTATCCGATCACCGACTACACGCGCTGCGGAATCAGGCAGGTAGGTTGCCGTGCATGGCGAAGGGACCGCAGTCGGAAGCCACACGGAAGCTAGGTGTGCGCGTGCGGACGCTGCGGAATCAGGCGGGCCTCGGACAAGAGGAGCTTGCCCGGCGGGCCGGGGTGCACTGGACGTTCGTGAGTCAACTGGAGCGCGGCTTGCGGAACGTCAGCCTGCACAACCTGCTCAAGTTCGCCGACGGGCTGGGCGTCGACCCGGCCGTGCTGGTGCACGGGCTCAAGCCGCCGGAGAACTAGGCGCGTTCGCCCGTCCGGTAGAGACGGTGGAACAGCGCCAATTCCAGGATGCGCTTCTGCTCGGTGCCCACGATGCCGAGCGCGCCGAGGACGAGCGCGACCTGGATTGGACTGGGTACGCGCTTGCCCTGCTCCCACAGAGCAATCCGCCCCGGAGATACGCCGATACGCCGGGCCAGCTCACGCACGCCGAAGCGCCGTTGCTCGCGTGCTTCGCGGAGCGCGTTGCCGAGCTGCTGCGCCGGGTCGGCGTTCATTCGCCGGTCGTGTCGTGCCCAGCACACTCAGGGCACTTTGCGGGGTCACCGATCGGAGGTGCAGGTGCCAGCCAGCGACGACACATCACCTTCATGATCGCGCCGTCGGAATGCCGCAGCACCGACACCACGAGATGACTCAAGCCGTCGGTGGTCGCCGTCCATGTCGGAGAGACCGCCACCCGCGCATCCATGCGACCTAGAATACGACGCGGTATAGAGCGGTGTATAGCGGTATGCCGCGTCCTACTGATCTGTGCTGGTCAAGGCCGCCGTACGGTGAGGCCGCGCCTAAGTTCGATCCCTCTGCCGTCGGGGCGGCGTACATCTACGCGGCCGTAGCCGACCACGTCGCCGCGCGTATCGCGTCGGGCGAGCTGCCCACGGGTTCCCGTCTGCCGGGAGAACGCGAGTTGGCCGAGGAATACGGCGTAGCGTTGGGGACAGCCCGACGGGCAGTCGCGGAACTTCGGGAGCGCGGCTTGGTGACCACGCTCCCGGCCAAGGGGACGTTCGTCGTCTAGTGTCCTGCGTCAGAAATTCGTCGGCAGAAGTTGG
>NZ_SDLS01000059.1:0-19295 GCF_004522315.1 Amycolatopsis sp. CFH S0740
AGTCCAACTTTCGGGGGCCAGTTCAGAATCAGATTCCGTGAGGGTTCCCCTCACGAACGTTCGCACTGGCCGGATCGGGCCGCTCGGGGCAGCGCAAGTCCGCTCAATCGGTGAGCGAGTCCGTCGGCAACAACGCCCGTAACCGTCGGGTCGTCGCCTCGTACTCCACATACGCGCGCGAATTCTCCGGCCCACCGGCGGCCATCAGTTCGTCGTGCGCGATCGCCTGCTCCGCGATCACCGAAGCGAGCAACACGAGAAACCGCGCCGACCGTTCGGAGCGGACTGCCATCTCGGCGGAACCGGGAAGGCCTCGCTCGGCGAAGCCCTCGAACACGGCGGTGTTCTCGCGCTGCTTCTCCGCCAGCAACCGGCAGGTCGCCGATTGCTGGCGGAGTTGGTCGGCATAAGCCACCTGCGGCGAAGCGGCATCCCCGGGCTGGCTCACGCCCGACATGATGCCCGTTCTCCGCCGCGGACACCTACTGGATCGGTTCCTAGAGCACGACGACCGTGAACACCGCCGACACCGCAGCGGTGAACAGCGTGGATTCGGGATGGAAGACCCGCAGCGTCAAGCTCCCGGAGACGTTCAGCCGGATCCCGAGGTCGAAGTCGTGGTCCGGCGAGCACGAGGCGGCGGCGAGGTTCACCCACGCTCCGGCCTGGGTTTGCTGCTGGAGGTACAAGATCCCGTCGTCGTCGGCGCGGCCCGCGGGGCCGGTCGCGAAGTGTCCGTGGATCCGGATCTGCTCTCCCTTGTGCACCTTGGCCTTGACCGGTGCGGCCTTGATGTGCACCGGCTTCTTCTTCGCCAACTGGTGCGCGGCGGGCACTGCGGCCTGCGCGGGCAGGGCGGTCGAGCACAGACCGGCGAGGGCGAGGGACAAGGCGAGACCGGCCCATCGGGCGCGGCGCCGCATCGAGGTCGTAGTCATGTCCTTCAGCGCAGTCCACCGTCGTCCGCTCCGCCGCTCGATTCCCTCGACCGTCGGGTGACAGCCACCGGCAAGGGGGACCCACAAGTTTCGTGACAGTGTTTTAAAACAGTGTTATGTTCGCTCCGCACCCCAAGGAGGCGACCATGCACGGCCCAGTCCAGTTGTTCACCGTCATCGCGCTCGTATCGCTGCCCACAGTCATGTACGGCGGCTACGCGCTGAGCGGCGTCCTGCGCCGCGGTGACCTCACCGAGAAGCAACGCGGGTTCTTCCGCGCCGGACACGCGCACGCCGGTGTGCTGCTCGTCCTCACGCTCGCCGCGTTGCAGCTGGTCGAGCACGGCGGGCTCGGCGACACCGCGCGCTGGATCGTCTGCTTCCTGCTGCTGTTCGGCGTGCTCGCGCAGTCCGGCGGGTTCTTCCTCGCGATGCTGCGCACCCGCGTCGGCATGAGCGTCACGACCGGCGGCGCGGTGCTGCTCGGCGCGGCCATGCTGCTCACCGCGTACGGCGTCGCGTTCCCCTGACGAAATCGCTGGCGCCGGGTCGTTAAGCTTGATGACGTGCCTGAATACCTGTCAACTGCGCCTGTCAAGGGGACCCGAGACTTCCTCCCCGCCGAAATGTCCGTCCGCACGCAGGTGTTCGGCCATCTCTACGACGTGCTGGAGCGCTACGGCTACCTCCGCTACGACGGCCCGATCCTGGAGCAGGCGGAGGTCTACGAGCGGAAGTCCGGCCAGGAGATCGCCGACCAGCAGCTGTACACGCTCACCACGCGCGGCGGCGAGCGGCTCGCGCTGCGTCCGGAGATGACGCCGTCGGTGGCCCGGATGATCGCCGGCCACGCGAAATCGCTGTCGTTCCCGGTGCGCTGGTACAGCCACCCGAACTGCCACCGCTACGAGCGCCCGCAGCGCGGCCGCGTCCGCGAGCACTGGCAGATCAACGCCGACATCTTCGGTTCGGAAAGCGCGAACTGCGAGATCGAGATGTTCGAGCTGATCCACGACCTGATGGGCGCGGTCGGCGCGACGCCGGACATGTTCGCGGTGCGGGTCAACGACCGGAACCTGCTGTCCTCGGCGCTCACCGACGTCGTCGGGATCTCGCCGGACCACCTGGCGCAGGTGTTCGCGCTCGTCGACCGGTGGGAGAAGACCTCGGCCGAGGAGCACGCGGCGAGCGCCGCCGAGATCGGGTTGTCGGACAAGCAGTACGAGAAGCTCGCCGAGACCCTCGGCGCGGGACCGGCGCTGCTCGACGAGCTGCCCGCGGAGGTCAAGGCCGAGTCGAACCTGGTCAAGGTGCTGTCCAGCAGCGCGGCGAGCCTGGTCCGGTACGAGCCGCTGATCGTGCGCGGGCTGGCGTACTACACGTCGACCGTGTTCGAGGTCTTCGACACCTCGCCGCAGAACCGCCGGGCGCTGTTCGGCGGCGGCCGGTACAGCAACCTCGCCTCGATGTTCACCAAGGAGCAGATCTCCGGCATCGGGTTCGGCATGGGCGACGTGACGTTGATGGACTTCCTCGACACGCACGGCCTCACGCCGCAGCCGCGCAGCGAGGTCGACGTCGCGGTCATCCCGGTCACCGAGGAACTGGCGGACCCGGCTCGCGACGTCGCGACCGTGCTGCGCAAGGCGGGCCTGCGCACGTCGACCCCGCTGGAGCTGCGCAAGCTGGGCAAGGAGCTCACTCGCGCGGACAAGGCGGGCGCGGTGGCGGTCGTCATCGTGGGCGAGGAGGACTGGGCGGCCGGCCGGGTGACGGTCCGGAGCCTGGCCACGCGTGAGCAGGAGCAGGTCGCGGTGGCCGATGTTCCGGCCGCGGTGCGGGCGATGGTTTCGCCGGCCTGATTTTTCGCGAGGCGGGTGCCGGTCTCTGGACCGGTGCCCGCCTTCTTTATCCGCCGAGTGGCGGATTCGGTGCGATTTCGTCACTCACCGCAGTCGGCTGCCGGTGAACCAGCCGCCGTTTCCGGCTGTCCACAATGGACAGTCAGGGGCCGGTCCGTTGGGCCGGTCGGGGTGCCGGTGGTCCGCTGACTGGGACACGAACCGCTGCCGGATCCATGTTTCCCGGGCTTCGCGGTCCTGGTCGGCGCCCTCGGAGTTGAATCGAGCACGCTTGGTTGCCATTGCAGGGTCGTCATGATCGGTTCTTTGTAGTACCCTTGCGTAGTCGAGGTTGATCGCCTTCGTTGCGAACCCTTGACCTGGCCTGTTGCCGGAGGTCGACCCCCAGGGCTTCCGGTGACAGGCCTCTTTACTTTCCCCTGGAAGGCTTTTGGCCCCGCTCAGCGGAGCAGCCGCTGCTCACATGAGCGTCGCGGCAAGGGTTCCGCCGAGTTCGGTCACCGCTTCCAGCGCGGCTTTGTCCGGTTCGCCCGTCACGAGCACGGGCTCGGCCACGCGGGTCCAGCCGAGCCCGGTCGTGATCGCGTCGAGTTGCCGCACGGTCCCGGACGTGTCGTTGTTGCCGTGCACGTACGCCCCGAACGGACGGCCCTTCGTCGCGTCCAGGCACGGGTAGTACACGGTGTCGAAGAAGTGTTTCAACGCTCCGCTCATGCTGCCGAGGTTCGCCGGCGTGCCCAGCAGGTAGCCGTCCGCGGCGAGCACGTCGGCCACCGTCGCGCCGAGCGCGGGGCGGCGGACGACGTCGACGCCCTCGATGTCCGGATGCTTCGCGCCGGCGAGCGCGGCCTCGAACATCGCCTGCATCGACGGCGACGGCGTGTGGTGCACGATCAGCAACGTTGGCATGGTTCTCCCGTCAGCGCAGCAGCGCGGTGATCTCCTCGCGGACCGCGTCGAGCACTTCCGTCGCGCTGCGCCGCGCGTCGGCGAGCTCCCCGGTCACCGGAGCCACCACTTGCAGGTACGCCTTCAGTTTCGGTTCCGTGCCGGACGGCCGCACTACGACCCGCACGCCGTCGCCGCCCAGCCGGAGCACGTCGGCGTCCGGCAGGAGGTCTTCGAGCGTCACCGGCGCCCCGCCGAGCGTGGCGGGCGGGTCCGAGCGCAACGCGGCCATGAGGCGGCCGCGCACGGAAAGATCGGTGACGCGCAACGACACCTGATCGGTGAGGTGCACGCCGTGCCGGGTCGCGATGTCGTCGAGAACGTCCAGCAGCGTGCGGCCCTCGGCCTTGAGCGTCGCGGCCAGGTCCGCGCCCGCGACCGCGGCGGCGATGCCGTCCTTGTCGCGAACAAAGCTCGGGTTCACGCACAGGCCGAGCGCTTCCTCGTACGCGAACACCAAGCCCTCGCCCGCGCGGACCAGCCACTTGAACCCGGTGAGCGTTTCCGCGTAGCGCGCGCCCTTTTCCTTGGCCACCTCGCCGAGCAGCGACGAGGACACGATCGTGGTGGCCACCAACGGATCCGGGTTGTCCGTTGTGGACAGAAGGTGCGCCCCGAGCAGGACGCCGGTCTCGTCGCCGCGCAGCATCCGCCAGCCGTCGGGGCCGCGGACGCCGAGCGCGCACCGGTCGGCGTCCGGGTCGAGCGCCACCGCGAGGTCAGCGTCCACTTCGGACGCCAGCGCCAGCAGGAGGTCGGTCGCGCCGGGTTCCTCGGGGTTCGGGAACGAGACGGTGGGGAAGTCCGCGTCCGGTTCGGACTGTTCGGAAACCAGGTGCACGTCAGTGAATCCGGCCCGGGACAGCGCGGCCTGGAGAGTTTCCGCGCCGACGCCGTGCAGCGCCGTCGCGGCGATCCGCAGTTCGCGTGTCGTGCCCCGCGGCAGCGCGCCGACCGCGGCGAGGTACGCCTCGCGCGGGTCGACGACCTCGGCGCCGGGCGTGCGCGGAATGCTCCGGGTGGCCGGGGCGGACTGGATCGCGCGCTCGATCTCGCCGTCGGACGGCGGCACGATCTGCCCGCCGGTGGCGTCGTAAAGCTTGTACCCGTTATCCGCGGGCGGGTTGTGCGACGCGGTGATCTGGATCCCGGCGACCGCTCCGTAATGCAGCACCGAGAACGCCAGCAACGGCGTCGGCAACGGCTGCGGCAGCACCTTCACCGCGAACCCGGCGGCGGTCAGCACTTCGGCGGCGGCGGTGGCGAACGCCTCCGACCCGTGCCGCGCGTCGCGGCCGATCACGACCACGCCGCCCGCGTGCCCCTGCGCGGCGAGCCAGGCCGCGACGCCCGCGGTGGTCCGCGTGACGACCGCGACGTTCATCCCGTTCGGTCCCGCGCGCACCGGCCCGCGCAGACCCGCGGTCCCGAACTCCAGCGGTCCGGCCATCCGGTCGGCGATCTCCTCGATCGCGCCGGGCTCCTTGCCCATCGCGCGGGCGAGGGCGGCGGTCAGTTCCTCGCGCGAGGCCGGATCCGGGTCGTCGGTGATCCAGCGGTAGACGGAATCGCGGAGGCGGGAATCGAGGCTGTCGGACACCCGGGCCAGCTTACGCGGATCCGGATATTGGGTGGTGGCTGACGATACGCTCGGGGAGTGCGCATTCTTTTCACGTCCCTCGCGTCTTACGGGCACCTTTATCCGTTGCTGCCGCTAGCCTCCGCCGCGCGCGATGCCGGCCACGAGGTGCTTTACGCGACCGCATCCGACTTCCACCCCACGCTGGAGAAGGCCGGGCTCGAAGCCGTCGCCGCCGGGTTGACGCTGCAGGAGGCGTTCAATCTCCTCTTCGCAGGCGACACCCGCAGCCGCTACGAGGTCCCGGAAGCCGAGCTGAACGAGGCGATCGGCAAGGCGTTCGGCAGGCTGCTGCCCACCCGGTTCATGACCGACCTCGCCGAGGTGCTCGCCGAGCGGAAACCGGACCTGGTCGTGTACGAAATGGGCAATCCGGGCGGCGCGTTCGCCGCGCATCAGGCGGGGATCCCGGCGATCGGGCACGGTTTCGGCCGGGTGTCCGGCGGCGGCCCGATGGAGCACATCACCGAGCAGATCGACGCGTTCGCCGCCGAGCTCGGCCTCACCGGAAGCAGCAAGCTTTTCTGGGGCCAGCCGTTCGTGGACATCTGCCCGCCGTCGGTGCAGGCGCCGGCGTTCCTCGCCGGAGCCCAGCGGGTGCCGCTGCGTCCGGTCGGCTGGAGCGAACCGGGCGATCTGCCGTCCGGCGTCGAAGGCCGGGACCGCGGCCGCCCGCTGCTGTACCTGACGCTCGGCACCACCGGAGCCAGCCAGGCGCACCTGCTGACCTCGGCGTTGCACGGACTGGCCGCGCTCGACGCGGACGTGCTGGTGGCCACCGGCCCGGCGGTCGACGTCGAGGCGCTCGGCGAGGTTCCGTCGAACGTGCGGCTGGAGGCATGGGTGCCGCAGTCGCAACTGCTGCCGCACGTCGATCTGGTGGTGCACCACGGCGGCAGCGGAACCACGCTGGGCGGGTTCGCCGCGGGGGTGCCGCAGTTGCTGCTGCCGCAGGGCGCGGACCAGTTCACCAATGCGGACGCCGTGGTCGCCGCGGGCGTGGGCGCGAAGCTGGTCGGCGACGAACTGACGACAGACGCGGTCCGCGAGACGGCCGGTCGGCTGCTGGCCGACAGCACGGTGGCGGACGCCGTGCGCGGGCTGGCGGAGGAGGTCGCGGGGATGCCTTCGCCGGAGGAAGTGGCGGCGCAGTTGCCGCAGTACGCCTGAGTTGCTTGCGCCCCAATGTGGCATTGGGTGCATGTGACGCACCCAATGTGGCATTGGGTGCATGTGACGCACCGAATGCCACATTGGGTGCATGTGACGCACCCAATGTGGCATTGGGGCGCTAGCCGGAGCTCACGCGCGGGTGACGAGCTCCTTCAGCAGCGAACCCATCCGCGTCGCCGACTGCCGTCCGGCCGCGAGGACTTCCTCGTGGTTGAGCGGTTCGCCGGTCATGCCCGCGGCCAGGTTCGTGACCAGGGACAGCCCGAACACCTCGAGCCCGGCCGCGCGGGCGGCGATCGCCTCCAGCACGGTCGACATGCCGACCAGGTCCGCGCCCATGTTGCGCAGCATCCGGATTTCGGCGGGCGTCTCGAAGTGCGGCCCCGGCAGGCCCGCGTACACGCCCTCCTCGAGCGAATCGTCGATCTCCCGCGCCAGGTCGCGCAGGCGCTTGGCGTAGAGGTCGGTCAGGTCGACGAAGTTCGCGCCGACGATCGGCGAGCGCGCGGTCAGGTTGAGGTGGTCGGCGATCAGCACCGGCTGCCCGACGTTCATGCCCGCGCGCAGCCCGCCCGCCGCGTTGGTGAGCAGCACCGTCCGTGCGCCCGCCGCCGCGGCCGTGCGCACGTTCTGCACGACCGGGTCGATGCCCTTGCCCTCGTAGAAATGCGTGCGGCCGAGCAGGACCAGCGCGCGCTTGTCGCCGATCCGCAGTGACCGCACCGTGCCGCCGTGGCCGACCGCGCCGGGCGGGGTGAAGCCCGGCAGCTCGCCGAACGGGATCTCCGCGTCGGCGGTTCCGATCACGTCCGCGGCCGGACGCCAGCCCGAACCCAGCACCACGGCGATGTCGTGTTTCTCGACGCCGGTGCGCTCGGCGATGACGGCCGCGGCCGCCTCCTCCAGGTTGCTCATGCCGCCGAGCGTATCCGGGCGCTGCGCACGGCGAGGAACGCGACCAGGCCGAACGGCGACAGGAAGATCGTCAGCAGGAGCAGCGGGCTGACGATCCACCACGGGATCCGGTGCGTGCGCGCCTCGAAGAACATCCAGCGCGCGATGAACAGGTCGAACGCGATGAGGTGCGCCCAGACCAGCGCGGCCCCGTACGGTGTGCTCAGGAATCCTTGCAGGACACCGAGATCCGGCCGTTGCATCGCGTGCCACAGCTCGCCGAAGTGCGGGATCGCCAGCACGAAGTACCAGACCAGCGGCAGCAGCGGCACCCACGGCGAGGCCAGGATCCGGCGAGTGCCGCGCCAGCCGGGCAGGAAGATCATCAGCGCCCAGAACGGAACCGCGACCGGGAACGTCCAGGCGAAGACGGTCAGGTCGCTCACCGGACCGCCTTCCTGGCCGGCACCAGCACCGACGCCGCGGCGGCCGCCGCGATCACGCCGACGAGCAGCCCGGCGGCGGCCAGCGTCGTGCCGCTCGGGTGGATGAGCGGTTCGCCGCGTTCGGCCTGCCACAGGATCAAGCCGACGAGCCCCGCGTAGCCGACCGAACCCGTCCACACCAGCCGCACGCGCACCGCGCTTTCGCGCAGCCGGGGCAGTCGCGTCGCGAGCACCGCGAGCCCGAACGCCAAGAGCGGCAACGCTTGCAGCGCGTGCAGGCCGATGAAGTGCGCGATGCGCAGGTCACCGCCGGTGGTGCTCCAGCCGAGCAGCGGAAGACCGGGGCCGCCGTCCGCGACGCCGACGCTGTGCGCGCCGATGAGGTCGGAATGCCCGGTGGCTTTGATCTCGGCGCGTTCGATCGGGGTCGGCCGGGTCATGGTCGCGCCGAGGCCCGCGCCGATCAGCGCGAGGACCGCGCTGGTGCGCACCGCCCAGTACACCGCGCGGTCTTCGATCCGGGTGAACATGAGCAGCACGGTGACGACGAGCGTGGCCAGCCAAAGCCCCGCGACCATGACCCCCATGGCCTGGAACAGCGCGGCGTCGAACGGGGACGTGTTCGCGAAGTGGCTCGGCCGGGCGCGGGCCGCTTGGAAGGCCATCGCCACGTACTCGGCGGCGAACAGCACGACGGAGACGGTCGTGGCGACGTTCGCGACCTTGCGCAACCGGCCGTTCAGCAGCGAGACGAGCCAGCTCCAGGTGAAGTAGTAGAGCCCGCCGGACACGGCGAACTTGAACGGCTTCGCCCACACCGGCGCGCCGAGCAGGGTCCGGTGGTCGATCAGCATCGCCACGACGGTCAGCACCGTCGCGACGCCCATCGCCGCGGCGAACCACAGCGAAGGCCGGTGCCACGTGCGCATCCGGGCGGTGGGCAACGTCGCCGCGGGCGGGTCGACGGTGGTGGTCATGAGGTCCTCCCAGTATGGATAGTGATGCTCTCCACTATGGGAAGTTAAGCTATCCATGCTGAGAAGTCCTCAGGGTTTTTCCCGGAAGTTAGGGTCGTGCGGGTGCGGATGGCAGAGCTGAGCGCCGAGTCCGGGATTCCGGTGGCGACGATCAAGTACTACCTGCGGGAGGGGCTGCTCCCGGCCGGGGAACGGACCAGTCCGAACCAGGCTCGCTACGGCGAGGAGCACGTGCGGCGGCTGAAGCTGATCCGGGCGCTGGTCGAGGTCGGCGGGTTGTCCGTGGCGACCGTGCGAGAGGTCGTGGCGGCTGTTGATTCGGACCGGGCCGCGTACAACGTGCTCGGGGTGATGCAGCGGGCGTTGACCGGATCCGCGGTGGAGGTTTCGGACGAGGATCGCGAGTGGGCGATGGAGATGTTGTCCGAGCTTGCCCGGAATCACGGGTGGAAGTTCGGGCCCGATAATCCGGTGGCGCATTCATTGGTGGGGACCGTGTGCACAATTCGTGCGTTGGGGCATCAGGCGTTGCTGGATCAGATCGGGCGGTACGCGGAAATTGCCGATCGGATCGCGGAGGCTGACGTGGACACCCTGGACGCGGTCGAGTCCATGGACCGGATCGTCGAGGCTGCGGTGGTGGGGACGGTTCTGGGGGATCGGTTGTTCGAGGGGTTCCGGAGAATGGCCCAGGCCGCGGAGACCGCGCGGCGCTATCCGGAGCGGTGAGGTTCGTGAGGGGAACCCTGAGGGAATCAGAGTTCCTGAGGGTTCCCCTCACGAACCTCAGGAAGCCGCGGGGAAAGACAGGGTCGGGGCTATTTGGTCAAAGGTGGCGGAGCCGGTGTCTTCCTGTTCTGCTGGCACCGTCAGGGAAAGTAGCCACAGGGTGTTTTCTGATTGTTTGATCAGGGCGTAGGTGGCTCGGGTGATTACTGCGTCTGGGTTGGCGGAGTGGGTTTGTGCTCGTTCTACTGCGCGGAACATGACCTCAGTGCCGTTGGGTGTTTGCACTGGCTCGCGGGTGAAGTTGAAGGAATCCGGCGAACCCGAGGAGCGCAGTGCGGTCATTGCGTCGCCGATGGAATACTTCTCGTAGAAGTTCGGGATTCGTTCCAGGCGCAGGGATTGGCGGCCGTCCGGGGAAACGTACTGGACTACCGTTGAGGTGCCGAAAGTGGATTTCCGGGACGCGATGAAGCGTTTCCATCCTTCGGGCACGGACAGGGTGTATTCGCTGTCGCGCGTGACGTTTGCCGTCGAGCTTGCGTTGGCGTGCTGGGGGATCAGCTTCAGCGGCTCCGACGAACCGCCGACTGTGCCCGCGGTCGCCAGCGTTCCGGTTTCCACGCCTTGTGGCGGCAGCAGGTTCTGACCGCTCACCACGCGGGCCAATGCGAAACCGCCGCCGCAGGCCAGGGCGAACAGGACCATTGAGGCGACTGCCAGCATCGCCGTCGCCTTGCCGCTGCGGCGTGGGGGTGGCGGCGGCAGCGGGGCGGGCAGCGGCGGCGGTGGGGGCAGCGGGGGAGCGGGGGCGAAGGCCGGGGCGGAACCGGTGTTTCCCGAGCGCATGAACGGCAGGGGGCCGGGGTCCGCGGCGAGTGCGGCGGGCTGTTCCGGCGAGTCCGGTTTCGGGGCGACCGTCTTGATGACCTGGGTGTCGGTGGCGTCCAGGTGCGCGGCGGTTTTCTTGCCGTCCGGCGTGCGGAACAGTTCGGGGCCGAACAGGTCCACCGTGGCCTTGGTCTGCTTCGGGTACAGCCGGTGGCGCACCTCGCGCAGGGAGATCCGCTTTTCCGGTTCCTTCTTCATCAACGCGGCGATGACGTCGGCCAGCGGGCCCGGCTTCGGGCGCGGGACCTTGCCGTTCACGACCTTGCCGACGGTTTCCAGCGGGTCGCCGTCCGCGTCGTACGGGGGTGCGCCTTCGACGGCGGCGAACAGCGTCGCGCCGAGGCCCCACAGGTCCGCGTTGGGGGTGACCGCGCCGCCGGACGCGACCTCCGGCGAGATGTAGGCGGGCGAACCGAGCATGATGCCGGTCCTGGTCATGGTGGCTTCGGAGACGTTGCGGGCGATGCCGAAGTCGGTCAGCTTGATCCGGCCGTCGCTGGCCACCAGGACGTTGCCCGGCTTCACGTCGCGGTGTGTGATGCCTGCTTCGTGAGCCGCTTCGAGGGCGGCGGCCACCGCGATGCCGACCGCGGCGGCCTGTTCGACAGTCAGCGGGCCGTGGTCACGCAGCAGGTGCGCGAGGCTGCGCGACGGCAGCAGCTCCATCACGACGAACGGAGCGTCGTTCTCGCGCGCGACGTCGTGCAGCGTGATGACGTTCGGATGCGACAGCACCGCGATCGCCCGGGCTTCGCGGAGCGTGCGCTCGCGCAGTTCGTCCGCCTGTTCGGCCGGGATGCCCGGCGGCACCTTCATCTCCTTGACCGCGACCGGGCGGTGCAGGAACTCGTCGTAAGCCGACCAGACCGTGCCCATCGACCCCGACCCCAGAACCGACCGCAGCCGGTAGCGCCCGGCGACTACCCGCGGCTGGTCGCCGCCGGTCGACGGCTCGGCGTTCGCGGAGCCGGTGCTGTCGGTGTTGCCGGGCTGGTCCTGGTCGCTGTTCTCCGAGGGCACCCCATGATTGTGGCCCACCCCGCCGACACTCTTCGACCCAGCACCGCTACCCCTGAGTTCACCCGTACGGGGGGCGAGCAGAGTCACAGGTGCGGGTGGTGGCCTGCCTCTACCATCACTGGGTATGACGAACGTGGCTGGTCCGGAGTCGGCGCCGACTTCCGAGCCCGGGCTCGCGCTCGCGGCGGAGTTCCCGACCGCGGACCGCGCCCAGTGGCAGGAGCTGGTGGCGGGAGTGCTGCGCAAGAGCGGCAGGCTCCCGGAGGATTTCGCGGGTGCGCCGGAGAGCAAGCTCGTCTCCCGCACCTACGACGGCATCGAGATCCAGCCGCTATACACGGCCGAAGACGCGGGCGGCGACCTCGGCTTCCCGGGGCTGCCGCCGTTCGTGCGCGGGGCCCGGCCGGAGGGCGTGGTCGACACCGGGTGGGACATCCGGGTCCGTCACCAGCGCGAAGACGCTCGTGCGGCGAACGCGGCGATCCTCGCCGACCTCGAAGGCGGCGCGTCCTCGGTGTGGCTGCGGCTCGGTGAGGGTTCGCTCCCGATCTCCGCGCTCGCGGACGCGCTGAACGAGGTCTATGTCGGTCTCGCGCCGGTCGTCCTCGACGCCGGTGCGGAGTACGAAACCGCTGCTCAGGCGCTGCTCGACCTCTTCGCCGAACGCGAGGTCCCGGCCAGCGAAGCCGTCGGCACGCTGGGTGCGGACCCGCTCGGTACCTCGGCGCGCACCGGGCACTCTCTCCCGCTCGGCCCGGCCGCCGAATTGGCCGCGAAGGTTGCCCCTAAGTACCCCAAGGTCCGCACGATCGTCGCCGACGGACTGCCGTTTCACGAGGCAGGCGGCTCGGACGCGCAGGAACTCGGCGCGACGATCGCGGCCGGCGTCGCTTATCTGCGTGCGCTCACCGAGGCTGGTCTGGACGTCGCCGCGGCGGCCGCGCAGATCGAGTTCCGGCTCGCCGCGACCGCGGATCAGTTCCTCACCATCGCCAAGTTCCGCGCCGCGCGCCGGCTGTGGGACCGGGTCCTCGAAGTCTCCGGTGCGGCCGCGGAAGCGCGCGGGATGCACCAGCACGCGGTCACGTCGCCGTCGATGTTCACCCAGCGCGACCCGTGGGTGAACATGCTGCGCACGACCGTCGCCTGTTTCGCGGCCGGGGTCGGCGGCGCGGACGCGGTCACCGTGCTGCCGTTCGACGCGGCGATCGGCCTGCCGGACGCGTTTTCCTCACGGATCGCCCGCAACACCAACGCGATCCTCATCGAAGAGTCGAAGCTGGGCAGCGTGATCGACCCGGCGGGCGGCTCCTGGTACGTCGAGAAGCTCACCGACGAACTCGCCGAAGCCGCGTGGCGCGAGTTCACCGCGATCGAGGCGGCGGGCGGCATCGAAGCCGAACTGGCTTCCGGTGCGCTGGCCGGACGGCTCGCCGAGACCTGGGCGAAGCGCGCGAGCCGCCTCGCCACCCGGCGCGACCCGCTCACCGGTGTCAGCGAGTTCCCGAACCTGGACGAAAAGCCGGTCTCCCGCGAGCCGCTCCCGTCCACTGTGGACGGCGGACTCCCGCGACACCGGTACGCCGAGGAGTACGAGAAACTGCGCGACGCGTCCGACGCGTACCTCGCCAAGCACGGCGAACGGCCCAAGGTTTTCCTGGCCACGCTGGGTCCGGTCGCTGCACACACCGCCCGCGCGTCCTTCGCGACGAACCTGCTGCAGGCGGGCGGCGTCGAGGCGGTGAACCCCGGCGCGACCGACGATCTGCCTGGCGCGTTCCGCGAGAGCGGCGCGAAGATCGCCTGCGTCTGCGGCACTGACGCGGCATATGAGGAACAGGCCGCGTCCGTCGCGGCGTCGCTCGGCGCGGACAGCGTGCTGCTGGCGGGCAAGGGAACCTACGACGGAATCAGCGGCAATCTGTACGCCGGGTGCGACGCGCTCGAAATCCTGACCAGCCTCCACGCACAGCTGGGAGTCTCCGCATGAGCATCCCGAATTTCGCCGACATCCCGCTCGGCACGCCGGAACCGGGCGACCGGGCCGCGTGGGCGCAGGCCGTGCAGGACGCCACCGGCAAGGGCCCGGACGCGCTGGCCTGGGAAACCCCCGAGGGCATCGGCGTGAAACCGGTCTACACCGCCGCCGATCTGTCCGATGTGGACTTCCTCGGCACGTACCCCGGCATCGCGCCGTACCTGCGCGGGCCGTACCCGACGATGTACGTCAACCAGCCGTGGACGATCCGCCAGTACGCCGGGTTCTCCACCGCGCAGGAGTCGAACGCCTTCTACCGCCGCAACCTCGCGGCCGGCCAGAAGGGCCTGTCGGTCGCGTTCGACCTCGCGACCCACCGCGGCTACGACTCCGACCACCCGCGCGTGTCCGGCGACGTCGGCATGGCCGGCGTGGCGATCGACTCGATCTACGACATGCGCCAGCTGTTCGACGGCATCCCGCTGGACAAGATGTCCGTCTCGATGACGATGAACGGCGCGGTGCTGCCGGTGCTCGCGCTGTACGTGGTCGCGGCCGAGGAGCAGGGGGTGAAGCCGGAGCAGCTCGCCGGGACCATCCAGAACGACATCCTCAAGGAGTTCATGGTCCGCAACACCTACATCTACCCGCCGCAGCCCTCGATGCGGATCATCTCCGACATCTTCGGCTACACCTCGCAGCACATGCCGAAGTACAACTCCATCTCCATCTCCGGCTACCACATGCAGGAGGCTGGAGCGACCGCCGACCTGGAGCTGGCGTACACGCTCGCGGACGGTGTCGAGTACATCCGCGCGGGCGTCGAAGCCGGGCTCGATGTCGACAAGTTCGCGCCGCGGCTGTCGTTCTTCTGGGCCATCGGCATGAACTTCTTCATGGAGGTCGCGAAGCTGCGCGCCGCGCGCCTGCTGTGGGCGAAGCTGGTGAAGCAGTTCGACCCGAAGTCGCAGAAGTCGCTGTCGCTGCGTACGCACTCTCAAACGTCAGGCTGGTCGCTCACCGCGCAGGACGTCTTCAACAACGTCACGCGTACGTGCGTCGAGGCGATGGCTGCCACTCAGGGGCACACGCAGTCGTTGCACACCAACGCTCTTGACGAAGCGCTCGCGCTGCCTACTGACTTCTCCGCTCGTATCGCGCGCAACACACAGCTGTTGCTGCAGCAGGAATCCGGCACCACGCGCGTAATCGACCCGTGGGGCGGTAGCGCGTTCGTCGAGAAGCTCACCTACGACCTCGCGCGCAAGGCGTGGGGCCACATCACCGAAGTCGAAGGCGCGGGCGGCATGGCGCGCGCGATCGACGAAGGCATCCCGAAGCTGCGCATCGAAGAGGCAGCTGCGCGTACGCAGGCGCGCATCGACTCGGGACGACAGCCGGTCATCGGCGTGAACAAGTACCAGGTCACCGACGACGAGCAGATCGACGTGCTGAAGGTCGACAACGCGGGCGTACGCGCGCAGCAGCTCGAGAAGCTGCGTCGGCTGCGCGAAGAGCGCGACCCGCAGGCCACCGAGGACGCACTGCGCCGCCTCACCGAAGGCGCGCAGAACAACGGCAACCTGCTCGAGCTGGCCATCAACGCCGCGCGCGCGAAGGCCACTGTCGGCGAGATCTCCGACGCCCTGGAGAAGAACTGGGGCCGCCACTCCGGCCAGATCCGCACGATCTCCGGCGTGTACCGGGAAGAGGTGGGGAAGTCGGACAACGTCGAGAAGGCCCGCGAGCTGGTCGACAAATTCGCTGAAGAGGAAGGCCGCCGTCCGCGGATCCTCGTCGCGAAAATGGGCCAGGACGGCCACGACCGCGGCCAGAAGGTCATCGCCACCGGCTTCGCCGACCTCGGCTTCGACGTCGACGTCGGCCCGTTGTTCTCCACCCCGGCCGAGGTCGCCCGCCAGGCGTCGGAAGCGGACGTGCACGTGATCGGCGTGTCCTCGCTGGCCGCCGGGCACCTGTCGCTGGTGCCCGCGCTGCGCCACGAGCTGGCCGAGCTGGGCCGCGAGGACATCATGGTCGTGGTCGGCGGCGTGATCCCGCCGCAGGACTACCCCGAGCTGCGCGAAGCGGGAGCGGCGGCGATCTTCGGCCCGGGCACGGTGCTCGCGGACGCCGCGATCGACCTGCTCCAGCAGCTGGCCGCGCAGGAGTCCTGAACCTTGCCGCGGCGGATCGACGTCGGCGAATACGCGAAGGGCGTGCTCGCGGGCGACCGGGGGACCCTGTCCAAGGCCATCACGCTGGTCGAATCGCATCGCGAGGACCACCGGCGGCAAGCCCAGGAACTGCTGGTCGAGCTGCTCCCGCACGCCGGAGGGGCGAAACGCGTCGGCATCACCGGCGTGCCCGGAGTCGGCAAGTCGACATTTATCGACCAGCTCGGCACCGACCTCACCACGGCCGGGCACCGGGTCGCGGTGCTCGCCGTCGACCCGTCCTCGACGCGCACCGGCGGGTCGATCCTCGGCGACAAGACCCGGATGGCGCGCCTCGCGGTCGATCCGAAGGCGTTCATCCGGCCGTCGCCGACGTCCGGCACGCTCGGCGGCGTCGCCCGCGCCACCCGCGAGACGATCGTGCTGATGGAGGCGGCCGGCTTCGACGTCGTGCTGGTGGAGACGGTCGGGGTCGGGCAGTCCGAGGTGACCGTGGCGAACATG
Source organism: Amycolatopsis sp. CFH S0740 (assembly GCF_004522315.1). Taxonomy (NCBI): domain Bacteria; kingdom Bacillati; phylum Actinomycetota; class Actinomycetes; order Pseudonocardiales; family Pseudonocardiaceae; genus Amycolatopsis; species Amycolatopsis sp. CFH S0740. The sequence goes on from NZ_SDLS01000059.1 coordinate 16,174, forward strand.
GTCGACTGCTTTCTCTTCCTGACCCTCGCGCGCACCGGCGACCAGTTGCAGGGCATCAAAAAGGGCGTGCTGGAACTCGCCGACGTGATCGCCGTGAACAAGGCCGACGGCCCGCACGAACGCGATGCCAAGCGTGCCGCCCGCGAACTGCAGGGCGCGCTGCGGATGATCTACGGCAAGGACGCGCTCTGGACGCCGCCGGTGCTCACGTGCAGCGGGCTCGAGGGCAGCGGCCTCGACGAGGTGTGGGCGGCGATCGGGAAGCACCGCGAGGTGCTCACTGAATCGGGTGATCTTGGCGAGCGGCGCAAACGTCAGCAGGTCGACTGGACGTGGTCGATGGTCCGCGAGCAGCTGCTCGACCGGCTCACCGCGCATCCGGCGGTCCGCGCGCAGGTAGCCGACGTGGAACGGGCGGTGCGCGACGGAGAACTCACCGCCACACTGGCCGCGCAGAGGATCTTGGCCGCGTTCGCCGAGCCCTCTTCTTGAACGTCGTCCAAGAAGAGAAAACGCTGTCCGCGCAAGTGTCTTTTGCCCGTCTTCGGGGCTTGTTGCGCTCGACGGTCGTCAGCACGAGGCGAGCGGACGCGCCTCCACCGCGTGGCGGCTGACGCGCCCGCTCCTCGACAGGCACAATGCACGGTGACGGCGTAGAAGGGAAGTCATGGCGAAGGTGCGGGGACTGCTGCTGGCCGGTCTGCTCGGCGTGCTGCTCACCGGAGTGCTGCCCGCGGCGGCGTCCGCGGCGACCCCGGCTCCGGCGTCGGTCACCGTGGCGGCTGAGACGGCGATCACGCAGGTGAACGGGTTCCGCCAGGCCCCGCCGGGACCGGTGCTGGACCCCTCCCAGACCGACAAGGCCAACGCCGACAAGACGAAGAAGAACCTCATCGCGGGCGGGGCCGCGGTGGTGCTGCTCGCCATCGTGTTCTTCGGCCGCCGCCACCGCATCAAGCGCCGCAAGGCCCAAGGCGGCTGAGCTTTCCGGCGTTCACCCACGCCGAACTTCGTCAGCCGTTCGCCGCAGATCCGCTACCGGCCGTCTTGGTCGAACGGCAGCGCACCGCCGCTTGCCACCTGCATGGTGCACGATCGACTCCAATGCGTAAGACAGATCGATCGGCACGTTGCGTGTTCCCCTGCGCTCGTGTTGCGGGAGGAGGTGCGGCGTGACGGTGCTGGATTCACGGCCGGACGTTCCAGGTGACCACAACCCGATCGCGGCGCCCGGCGCGCTGCTGACCGAAGCCGGCGTCAGCATGGCTCCGGTGGAAGACCTTGGCGCGGGCCGCGGCCCGTTCTGGCTGGACGACTGGCTGCGCGCGAACGCGACGGACGTGCTCGCGTGGCGGCGGCACATCCATGCCCACCCCGAGCTGTCGCGCAACGAGTTCGCGACGACCGAGCTGATCGTCTCGCTGCTGCGGCGCGTCGGCCTCAAGCCGTGGGTGCTGCCCGGCGGCACCGGCGTGGTGTGCGACATCGGCAAGGGCGAGCGCTGCGTGGCGCTGCGCGCGGACATCGACGCGCTGCCGCTGACCGAGGACACCGGCCTGCCGTACTCCTCCACCACCGACGGCGCGGCGCACATGTGCGGCCACGACGCGCACACCGCGATCCTGCTCGGCGCCGGTCGCGCCCTCGCCGGCGCGCCCGAGCTGCCCGGCCGTGTGCGGCTGATCTTCCAGCCCGCGGAGGAGGTCATGCCCGGCGGTGCGCTGGACATGATCGCCGCGGGTGCGCTGGAGGGCGTCGAGCGGATCTACGGCCTGCACTGCGACCCGCGGCTCGAAGCGGGCAAGGTCGGCACCCGGGTCGGCGCGCTGACGTCCGCCGCCGACCTGATCGAACTGCGCCTCACCTCGCCCGGCGGGCACACGTCGCGGCCGCATCTCACCGCTGACCTGGTGTACGCGCTGGGCACGGTCATCACGTCGCTGCCGTCGGTGCTGTCCCGGCGCGTCGACCCGCGGTCCGGCACCGTGCTGGTGTGGGGCGCGGTGCACGCCGGACAGGCCGCGAACGCGGTCCCGCAGGACGGCGTCCTGCGCGGCACGCTGCGGACCGCCGACCACGAGGTGTGGAAGGCGCTGGAGCCGCTCGTCGCGTCCTCGGTGGAATCGCTGCTGGCCCCGACCGGCGTCGGCTTCTCGCTCGACTACCGGCGCGGCGTGCCGCCCGTCGTGTCCGACGCGGAGTCGACCGCGCTGATGCGCGCCGGCGTCGAGGCCGCGGTCGGCGAAACGGGCCTGGCCGGGACGGAGCAGTCGTCCGGCGGCGAGGACTTCGGCTGGTACCTGGAGCACGTCGGCGGAGCCTTCGCCCGGCTCGGCGTGTGGTCCGGTCCGCCCGCTCCGCAGGCCGACATCCACCGTCCGACGTTCGTCCTCGACGAGCGCGCGCTGCTCGTCGGAGTCCGTACTTTGGTGCACACCGCACTGGCCTCGCTGGCCTGAGTTATCCACAGGCGGCGCGCCGATGTGGATAACTCAGGCGGGTGAGAGGTACCCCTCGTGCGGGGGTGTCAGCGGGGGATTACGCGGCGTGGTCTAGACCGCGGATGCCTCTGCTGCGACCTGTTTACCGAGAGTCATTTCGGACTTTTGTGCTGCCTGAGTGTGATGACGGGCCGATGGCGGCCGGTGGCGGATTTCGTGTTGTGTCGCAACAACTTTGGCGGAATCCGGGGCCGCTTGCGGTGCTGCGCTGACCTGATTTCTGCCGTCATTTTTGGTGACGCGCTGCTATTTTTCCTGCGCTCTGCGGTGTCGGATGCCCGTGTGGGTGAGCCTCTGCCGTGTGGTATTGGGCGACTGTCCAGCGAGGCCGCGGACCTCCCGGTCGCACGGAGTTATCCACAGGGCGACACCGTTGGGGACAACTTTCGGCCCTCTGCTACAGCGGGTGTGGATGACTCCGGAAACGAGCGTTTCGGGCAGCCCGCGGCGAGGTCGAAGCGGCCGCGGTGGTTCGTCCAGCGAACAGCTGAAACTCCGTGAGCGGAACCCCGACGGGCTCTGGTTCCCCATGCCAGGAACTTAAGGCGAGGGTGCGGTTGAGTCGTGACTGCCCGGCCCGCCTGACCCCGGTGAACGTACGTGAGGGGAACCCTGAGGGAA
>NZ_SDLS01000006.1:0-405635 GCF_004522315.1 Amycolatopsis sp. CFH S0740
TCCACTCTACGGTTCTGAAACACCACACCGGTCACCCCTTCAGGGGGTGGGTGTGTGTTGTTTCGGAGTGTTTCGGTGGTTTTAGCGTCAGGGAAACGCCCGGTCCCATTCCGAACCCGGAAGCTAAGCCTGACTGCGCCGATGGTACTGCAACCGAAGGGTTGTGGGAGAGTAGGACACCGCCGAACTTAACCACACAGTCTGGGCCCCGGTCGAGAACCCGTGAAGGGTTTTCCCGGGGCCCAGACTCATTTTCACGGACAAGTACGAGGCCCGGAACCCCACACGGGGAACCGGGCCTTCGTCATGCCCGGGTCACAGTGGCAGCCCGCGGCCTCGGACGGGCGACGAGAACACCAGCGAGGTCGTCGTCTCGCCGTAGCGCTGGGCCTGTTCCACAAAATGCTCCAGCTCGGCCGTCGTACGGCAGTGCACGCGGAGCTGCCAGCATTCGTCACCGGTGACGTGATCGGCGTCCGTGATCTCCGGCAGCGGAAGGATCGTCTCGCGGAAGCGCGGGCCGTCCAGGCTCCGCACACGAACCCGGACGATCGCCTGGATCGGGCGGCCCAGTTTCTCCGGATCGACACGTGCTGCGTAGCCGGTGATCACCCCGCGCTGTTCCAGCCGGCGCACTCGTTCCGTCACGGCGGGGGCGGACAGCGAGACCCGGCGGCCGAGTTCCGAGAACGTCAGGCGGCCGTCGGACTGGAGCAGCTCCAGCAGGTGCCGGTCAACGTCGTCCAGGTCCATCGCGGCACCCTCTCAGAAACTCCAGGCCAACTGCCGTCCAGACCCGGAAAACCCTGGTGAGGACGGCGGAACACCTGGATCTTCCCCTGTCCCGGACCAGGACCGGAACGGGAGGATCACCAGTGTGAAACCGCGCATCCTCTCCCTTCCCCACGAAGCCGCCAACGCCGTCGAGTACTTCGGGCGTGAGCTCGCCTTCGAGGTCGACCCGGTCGACCTCGCCCAGGACCTCGCCGACGGACGCACCGACGGCTACGTCCTCGTCGAAACCCGCAGCCCGGGCGCGTACGCCGAAGCTCACCTGCCGGGCGCGATCTGCTTGCCGTACCGGGAAATGACCGAGGAAAGCACCCGTGACCTCGACCGGAACCTCGTCTACGTCTGCTACTGCGAGAGCATCTACTGCAACGCCGCCACCCAGGGTGCGCACCGGCTCGCGCAGCTCGGCTTCACCGTGAAGCGGCTCTCCGGCGGCATCACGACCTGGCTCGCCCACGGCTATCCGACGGAGGCCGGAGAGCCCGTACCCTGGACGCCGTGACTCGTCTGCTCATCATCCAGCCCGACGCCAGCGATCCCATCGGCCCGCTCGGGGAGTGGCTCACCGAGGCCGGCGCGGAACTCGACGTGCGGCTGCCGCCGGAGCAGGAGTTGCCCTCGAGCCTCGACGGGTACGACGGGTTGATCTGTCTCGGCGGCGGCATGGGCGCGCTCGACGACGCGAAGCACCCCTGGCTCGCCGACGTCCGGAAGCTGCTCGCCACCGCGGCGGGGCATGCCTTGCCGACGCTCGGGATCTGTCTCGGTTCGCAGCTGCTCGCCGTCGCGACCGGCGGGCAGGTCGCGAAGGGCGAGTCCGGTCCCGAGGTCGGGCCGGGGCTCGTGTCCAAGAAGGACGCCGCGTGGGTCGATCCGCTCTTCGCGGACATGCCCTTCCTCCCGGACGTCCTGCAGTTCCACGGCGACGTCGTCACTGTCCTGCCGCAGAGCGCCGAGCTGCTCGCGTCCACTCCGAAGTACCCGCACCAGGCGTACCGGATGAACCGTTGTGTCTACGGTGTCCAGTTCCACATCGAGACCACGCCGGACGTCGTCCGCGCCTGGGCCGAGGCGGCACCGGAAATGGCGGAACTCACCCGTCCGGGCGCGCTGGAGGAGGAGAGCCTGATCTCAGCGCACGCGGACATCGCCGAGACGTGGCGTCCGTTCGCGCACCGGTTCGTCCAGTTGGCCGCCGGTCGGCTGGAGGCGGCTCCGGAAAGTCAACGCCAGTTGCCGCTCGCTTAACGGATGACGTCGGAATCACTTACGGCGAGTTAACGGTTCACCCAAACGGTCAGGTACCTTGCGAGAGGTATTTCCGTAGGGTTCGGAGGTCGGGGTGGACCCCTCGCTGCTCGTTGTCGTCGTGATCTGCACGGCGCTGGTTTTCGATTTCACCAACGGCTTCCACGACACGGCGAACGCGATGGCGACCTCGATCGCCACCGGAGCACTCCGGCCCCGCGTCGCCGTCGCGATCTCCGCGGTGCTGAACCTGGCCGGCGCGTTCCTGTCGGTCGAGGTCGCGAAAACGATTTCCAGCGGTCTCGTCGACGAGACGAGGATCGGGCCCGCCATCGTGTTCGGCGGGCTCATCGGGGCGATCGTCTGGAACCTCTTCACCTGGTACGTCGGCCTGCCGTCGAGTTCGTCGCACGCGCTGTTCGGCGGCTTGATCGGCGCGACCTGGGTGTCCGCGGGCGCGGACTCCGTCCACTTCGGCAAGATCGTGGACAAGGTGCTCGTCCCGGCCGCGGCGTCGCCGATCATCGCGGGAGTGGCAGCGGCCGCGGTCACGTACTTCGTCTACCGGTTCCTGGTGCGCAAGCGCGGCGGACGGGGTTTCCGGGTCGGACAGATTGTCTCCGCGTCGCTGGTCTCGCTCGCGCACGGCACCAACGACGCGCAGAAAACCATGGGTGTCATCACCCTGACCCTCGTAGCGGCTGGCAGTCTCCCTGCCGGGTCCGCGCCGCCCGTCTGGGTGATCATCAGCGCCGCGTCCGCGCTCGCGCTCGGCACGTATCTCGGCGGCTGGCGCATCACCCACACCCTCGGCAAGGGCCTCACCGACATCGAAGGCCCGCAGGGCTTTTCCGCGCAGACCAGCAGCGCTGTCGTGATCCTGCTGTCCTCGCACCTAGGTTTCCCGCTGTCGACCACGCACGTCTGCTCGGGCGGCATCATCGGCTCCGGCGTCGGCAGGCGCGAGGCTCCGGTGCGCTGGCGGATGGCGGGCCGGATGGTGCTCGCGTGGCTGTTCACGCTGCCCGCGGCGGCGATCGTCGGCGCCGCGGCGGGCAAGATCGCCTCGCTCGGCGAGGCCGGGACGATCGCGGTCGGCGTCGCCGGGATTCTCTTCGCGGCCGGGATTTACCTCCTATCCCGGCGCAAACCCGTCACCGCGCACAGCTTCCAGGTCCCCGAACCCTCCGCAGTCGACACCGAACCGGACCGCCTGGCTGCCTGAACCGCCCCGGGTCCGGCTACGGTGTGAGCGATGGCAGAGCGCGCGCGGACCACAGCTTCGGCGGCCAGGTACGGCTTCACTGACACCCGGGCCGACGGTCAACTGCGCGCCGCGGGCTGGTGGACCGAAGGCGGACCCGCCGACGGCTCCACCGACGTCCTCCTCGCCCTCTCCCGTGCCGCGGATCCGGATCTCGCGCTGGCCGGGCTCGACCGCATTCGCGAGGCCGACGAACCCGGCTGGCCTGAGCTGGACAGCACGCTTCGCGAGAACCGCACGTTCCGCGGTCGGCTACTGGGCGTGCTCGGCACCTCCACCGCGTTGGCGGATTTCCTCGTCGCCAATCCGGGGGAATGGCGGTGTCTCGCGGACAACCGGTGCACCGACCCGGCGAAGTTCGCGGAGCGGCTGCTCGAGCGGGTCCGCCAGGACGACGGGACGTACTTCACCGGGACCGCCGCCGAATCCGAGCTGCGGGCCGGTTACCGCGGGCTGCTGCTCGGCATCGCCGCGGCTGACCTCGGCCACCTCGTCGAACCCGGGCTGGAACATCCGGAGTTCCGCGATGTAGCCAGCGAACTGACCACTCTCGCCGAGGCTTCGTTGCAGGCCGGGCTCGTCGTCGCCGAGCAGGAGGTCGGCGCGTCCGCCGAAGGCACGCTCGCGGTGATCGCGATGGGAAAGACCGGCGGCCGCGAGCTGAACTACGTGAGCGACGTCGACGTCATCTTCGTCGGGGCCGGCGACCTCGGCGTCGCGACCCGGCTGGCCAGCACGATGATGCGGCTGGTCGGCAACGCGTGCTTCGAGGTCGACGCGGCGTTGCGGCCGGAAGGCAAGAGCGGGGCGCTGGTGCGCACGCTCGAAGGGCACACCGCGTACTACCAGAAGTGGGCGAAGACCTGGGAGTTCCAGGCTTTGCTGAAGGCGCGTCCGGTGGCGGGCGACGCCGAACTGGGCCGCCAGTACGCGGAGATGGTCGCGCCGATGGTGTGGTCGGCCGCGGACCGCGAGAACTTCGTGACCGAGGTCCAGCAGATGCGCCGGCGGGTGGAGGACCACGTCGCGTCGGAGCATCTCGAACGCGAGCTGAAGCTGGGCCGCGGCGGCCTGCGCGACGTCGAGTTCGCCGTGCAGCTGCTGCAGCTCGTGCACGGCCGGGTCGATCCCGCGCTGCGTTCTTCGTCCACTTTGGACGCATTGGCCGCGCTGGGCGACGGCGGGTACGTCGGCCGCGCGGACGCGGCGGAGATGAGCTCGTCGTACGAGTTCCTGCGCACCGTCGAGCACCGGCTGCAGTTGCGCCGATTGCGGCGGACGCACCTGTTCCCGGCCGCGTCGGACACCGATGAGCTGCGGATTCTCGCCCGTGCCTGCGGGATTCGGCCGGTGCGCGGACGCAGTCAGGGCGAGGCGTTGCTCGCCGAGTTCCGCCGCCACGCGCAGGGGATTCGGCGGCTGCACGAGAAGGTCTTCTACCGTCCGCTGCTGCAGTCGGTGGCGAATGTGCCGACGGAAGCGTTGCGGCTCACCACGAAACAGGCTGCGAGCCGCCTCGCCGCGCTCGGGTATGCCGCGCCGGAAGGGGCGTTGCAGCACATCAAGGCGTTGACCGCCGGGGTGTCGCGGCGCGCGGCGATTCAGCAGGCGTTGCTTCCGGTGTTGCTCGATTGCCTCGCTGACACGCCGGATCCGGACGGTGGGCTGCTCTCGTATCGCAAGGTGTCCGAGGCGCTGCAGGACACGCCGTGGTACCTGCGGGTGCTGCGTGACGAGGGCACTGTCGTCGAGCGGCTCGCTTTCCTGCTCGGCACGTCGAACCTGGTTCCGGACCTGCTCGTCCGCGCGCCGGAAGTGCTGCAGCTGCTGGGAGATCCGGCTCGGTTGACCGGACGTACGCCAGCCGAAGTGGCGACGTCGCTTCGGGCCGCCGTACGTCGTCAGCCTGGGCTGAGCGCGGCGGTCACCGCTGCTCGGTCGCTGCGTCGGCATGAGCTGCTTCGCGTCGCGTGCGCGGATTTGTTGGGACTGCTGGATGTTCCGTCGGTCTGCGAAGCGCTGTCGAGCGTGTGGGTCGCGGTGTTGCAGGGAGCGCTGTCGGCGGCTTATCGGCAACGGCAGGCTGAGCTGGGGCGCACTCCGGCGACGATCGCGGTCATCGGCATGGGACGGCTCGGCGGGGCGGAACTGGGCTACGGCTCGGACGCCGACGTCCTCTTCGTCTGCGAGCCCGCAGAAGGGGTTCCGGACGCCGAAGCGCTGCGGTTCGCCTCGTCGGTCGCGGAGACGGTGCGGAAGATCCTCGGCGCGCCGAGCGCGGACCCGGCGCTGGTCGTCGACGCGGATCTCCGGCCGGAAGGACGCAGCGGGCCGCTCGTGCGGACGCTGGAGTCGTACCGCGCGTACTACCAGCGCTGGGGCGAGGTGTGGGAATCGCAGGCGTTGCTGCGGGCCCGGTTCGTCGCCGGCGACGAGGAGCTCGGCCAGCGGTTCATCGAGATGATCGACCCGTTGCGCTATCCCGAAGGCGGGCTCGACCCGACGGACGCGCGCGAAATCCGGCGGATCAAGGCGCGGGTGGAGACCGAACGGCTCCCGCGTGGCGCCGACCCGACCCGGCACACCAAACTCGGCCGCGGCGGTCTCGCCGACGTCGAGTGGACCGTCCAGCTTCTGCAGTTGCAGCACGCGCACGAGGTGCCTGGCCTCCGGACGACCTCGACGCTCGACGCGCTGACCGCCTTGGCCGAGGCGGGCCTCGCGTCGGCCGAGGCGGTGGACTCGTTGCGCGAGGCCTGGCTGCTGGCCACGCGCGTGCGCAACGCGACGATGCTGGTGCGCGGCAAGGCAGCGGACGAGGTGCCCGGCACCGGCCGCGACCTGGCCGCGGTGGCGCGCGTGTTCGGCTACTCGGTGGACGACGACCCTGGCGAGTTCCTCGACGCCTACCGCCGTGTGACGCGGCACGCGCACGCCGTGGTCGAGGAACTCTTCTACGACAACTAGCCTGGACCTCGTGACCGACCGCGAACCGTTCCGCACCCGGATCAAGGTGCGCCACTACGAACTCGACACGCTGGGCCACCTGAACCACGCCGTGTACCACTCGTACGGCGAGGTTTCGCGGCTGGAAGTTTTCGAGGCGGCAGGCGGCAACACCCTGCACGAATCGCGTCTCGCGCCGGTGCTGCTCGAATCGAACATCGTGTACCGGCGGGAACTGCGCGCCGGCGACGTGGTGGACGTGACCTGCGACGCCTCGTTCGGCGACGGCAAGGTGTTCTGGATGACCTCGCGCATCGTCAAACTGGACGGGACGCTGTCGGCCGAGATCAAGTGCACGCTGGGGCTGATGGATCTGGAGAAGCGCAAGCTGGTGCCGGATCCGCGGGGGCATTTCGAGCGGGCCGGAGTCGACCTGAAGGTGCTGTCCACTTCGGAGTGAGCGCGCCTGGCCCAGACTTTCGAGACCTCTGGTGTGGGAGCGGCGCTCGGGCAACTCGCCGCCCTGTTCGGCATGAATCCGGCCGACCGCGAGGCCGATGCCCCGGAATTCGTGGTGACGGTCCGACGGCATACCCGAAAGCCAGCGCGAGGACCGTCGTCGAAACCCTCGCCGCGGCTTGACGCCGGGGTCAGTCCAGCCGCATCCCGTGCCACACCAGGTCCACCACCCCTTCCGTCTCGGCTTTCCAATCTCCTTCCGGGGTAAGGAAAAACAACCCGCCGAGACCGCGCATCAGGGTTTCCGTCTTCAGGTCCGGGCGGATCGTGCCCGCCTCCGCGTTCGCCTCGCGCAGGGTGTCGAGCGCGTCGAGCATCCGCGCGTACGCCTGCGTCGGCAGTTCGCTCTGCGACGCGCGCAACGCGTTGGCCAGCCCGCGTTTCGTCATCATGTAGTGCGCCAGGTGGTCCACGATCCAGACGCGCAGCGCCTGATCGGGGGAATACTCGGCGAGCAATTCGGGCACGATCTCGACGAGCTGGTTCACCTCGCGTTCGTAGACGGCCAGCACCAGCGACTCCGGCGTGGGGAAGTGCCGGTACACCGTGCCGACGCCGACGCCCGCCTCCTTGGCGACCGCGTTGAACGACACTTCTCCTGCCCGGCTCACGGTTTCCGCCGCGACCGCGAGGATCCGTTCGTGGTTGCGCCGGGTGTCCGCCCGCCGCGGGCTCACCGGCATCGCGCCTCCCGGGGTGCTTCGCTTGCCTGACCTGGAGCTGCTCCAGCGTCACCTGGAGTAGCTCCACTTCGTTGCGTAGCGGATTCTAATCCGCTAGCCTCGGTCAAAGCGAGCCAAGCGGATGAATATCCGGTTTAACCTCCGGCGGCTCGCGTTCCCGAAGGGCCGTCACCACCACCATCACGCCGCAGGACGTCCGCCGCGGACGGGCTGCGGGAAAGCGAACCCTACTGTGGACATTTCCCTTGAAGTCAATGGAACAACCGAGGAGCTCGGCGTCGATCCGGGAGTGACCCTCCTGGACGCGCTGCGCGAGCGGCTCGGCATCACCGGCCCGAAGAAGGGCTGCGACCGCGGTCAGTGCGGCGCCTGCACCGTGCACGTCGACGGCAAGCCGGTGCTGTCCTGCCTCACGCTCGCGGCCGCCGTGCGCGGTCCCGTCACCACCGTCGAAGGACTGTCCGCCGAGGACGAACTGCACCCGGTGCAGCAGGCGTTCGTGGACCAGGACGCGCTGCAGTGCGGGTTCTGCACGTCCGGGCAGGTGATGTCGGCGGTCGCCGCGGTGCGCGACGACGTGTCCGACGTCCGCGAGTTCATGTCCGGAAATCTGTGCCGTTGTTCGGCGTACCCGAACATCGTGCGCGCCGTGGAGCAGGCGAGGCAGGCCGATGCGACCGTTTGAGCTCACCGCACCCGCCACCGTCGAGGACGCGCTGGGCAGCGCGGGCACCTACCTTGCGGGCGGCACCACCCTGGTCGATCTGATGAAGCTCGACGTTCTCACCCCGCAGCAGGTGCTGGACATCAACGACCTTCCGCTGCGGGGCATCGACACCGCGGACGGCCTGCGCTTCGGCGCGCTGGAGCGGATGGGCGACATCGCCGCGCATCCCGGCGTGTACCCGGCGATCTCGCGCGCGCTGTTGCTCAGCGCGTCGCAGCAGCTGCGGAACATGGCCAGCATCGGCGGAAACCTGATGCAGCGCACCCGGTGCTCGTACTTCCGGGACGTCGCGATGCCGTGCAACCGGCGTGCTCCGGGCAGCGGCTGTTCGGCGATTTCCGGCGTCAACCGGATGCACGCGATCTTCGGCACCAGTGATTCCTGCGTGGCCACCCACGCCAGCGATGTCGCGGTCGCGCTGGTCGCGCTCGACGCGGAGGTCGTGCTGGCCGGCGCCGAGGGCACCCGGACGGTCCCGCTGACCGAGTTCTACCGGCAGCCGGGCGAAACCCCGGAGATCGAGCACGACCTGCGTCCGGGCGAGCTGATCACCGAGGTGCGCGTGCCGCGGCTCGACTGGGCGGAGAACTCGACGTACGTCAAGATCCGCGACCGGCAGTCGTACGAGTTCGCGCTGTGCTCGGCGGCGGTCGCGCTCGACGTGCGCGACGGGAAGATCGCCGACGCCCGCGTGGCGGCTGGCGGAGTCGGGACGGTTCCGTGGCGGCTGCCCGCCGTGGAAGAGGCGCTGCGCGGCGCGGAGCTGACCGAGGAAGCCTTCGCCGCTGCCGCCGCGGTGGCCGTCGAGGGGGCAAAGCCGTTGTCCGGCAACGTGTTCAAACCTTCGCTGCTGAAGCGGACGATCGTCCGCGCGCTGCTCGAACTGACCGAAGGGAGCCGGGCATGAGTGCGCGGCTGGACGGTCCGCGGAAAGTCACCGGCCAGGCCGATTACGCGCTGGACCGCACGTTCCCGGGCATGCTGTACGGGTACATCGTGCTCAGCACGATCGCGCACGGCGAGATCACCGCGATGGACGTCACCGCGGCGAAGAGCGCGCCCGGGGTCGTGAGCGTCTACAGCCCGTTCGACCCGCTCGAACTGCACCCGTTCAAGTCGCAGCTGATGGGCGATTTGTGGCTCCCGCTGCAGGACCGGGACGTGGTGTTCTACGGGCAGCCGATCGGGCTGGTCGTCGCGGAGACGTTCGAACAGGCACGGGACGCGGCGGGGCTGATCGAGGTCTCCTACCAGGAAAAGCCCGCGCTGACGTCGATGGAGGACGGGCTCGCGACCGCGGAGGACGCACCGGAAAGCCGGGGCAGCGCGCCGTCGATCGAGGTGCTCGCCGACGGGGTCGAGTCCATCGCGGACGCACTGGCGGAGAGCGCGGTCGTCGTTTCGGAGACCTACCGCACCGCGACGCAGAACCACGCTGCGATGGAGCCGCATTCGGCGGTCGCGAAGTGGGACGGCGGCGAGCTCACCCTTTACAGCGGAAACCAGGCCAGTTACCTGCAGGCCATGGAAATGGCCGGGGTGCTCGGCATCGAGCCGTCGGCCGTGCACGCGGTGAACCCGTACGTGGGCGGCGCGTTCGGCGGCAAGGCGGGCACCTCGGCTCCGGGGATGCTGGCCGCGGCCGCCGCCAAGGCGCTCGACCGTCCGGTGAAGTGCGCGCTCACCCGCGAGCAGGTGTTCACGGCGACGGCGAACCGGCCGGCCACGGTGCAGAAGATCGCACTGGGCGCGGACCGCGACGGCACGCTGATCGCGGTGCAGCACGACTCCTGGTCGGCCACGTCGATGAGCCGGTCCTTCGTGGAGCCGACGTCGCACGGCACCTCGCGCGAGTGGTACTCGACGCAGAACCTGTCGATCAGCCAGAAAATGGTGCCGCTGCACATCCCGCCGGGCACGTTCATGCGCGCGCCCGGGGAGGCGTCGGGTTCGTTCGCGCTCGAAAGCGCGATCGACGAACTCGCGATCGCGCTGGAGATGGATCCGATCGAACTGCGGAAGCGCAACAGTTCGCTGGCTCCTCCCGGCGTCGATCTGCAGTGGTCGAGCAAGCATCTCGACGAGTGCTACGAGGTCGGGGCGCAGCGGTTCGGCTGGGCGAACCGGTCGCCGCGCGGGCACGTCGACGGGGACTGGCTCGTCGGCATGGGCACGGCGACCGCGATGTTCCCGGGGCTGCGCTTCCCGGCGACGGTCGAGATCGTGCTCAACGCGGACGGGACCGCGGACGTGTCCACCGGCGGGGCCGACCCGGGCACCGGGCTGCTCACCGTGCTGGCCACGATCGGGGCCGAATCCCTCGACATCGACCCGGAACGCGTCACCCCGCACCTGGGCGACTCCCGGTTCGCGCCGGGCGGCATGTCCGGCGGCTCGACCGCCACGGCGAGCACCGGCACCGCGATCATGCTCGCGGCCACCGAACTGCTCGACGAACTGGTGGCGCTCGCCGCCGAGCCGGGCGCGCCGTTCGAGGGCGAGGTCGTCACGTACGCCGAGGGGCTGCTGCACGGCAACAACGGCACCATGCCGTTCGGCGAACTGCTGCGTGCGATCGGCCGGGAATCCTTGTCCGCCAGGGGTTCCTCGGCTCCGGGCGAGGAGATGACGAAGCATTCGTTCAGCTCGTTCGGCGCGCAGTTCTGCGAGGTCCGGGTGCACCGGCTGACCCGCGAGGTCCGGGTGTCGAGGATGCTGGGCGTCTTCGACGGCGGCCGGATCATCAACCCGACGCAGGCGCGGAGCCAGCTGTCCGGCGGCATGATCTGGGGCGTTTCGGCGGCCCTGCACGAGGGGCTGGAAACGGAGCCGAGCGGACGTCCCGCGAACGCGGACTTCGCGAGCTACCTGCTGCCGGTCAACGCCGATATCCCGGAGATCGACGTGCAGTTCGTCGAGTACCCGGACACGCTGCACAACGCGGTCGGAGCCCGCGGAGTCGGCGAGATCGGCGCGGTGGGCATGGCGGCCGCGGTGGCGAACGCGGTGTGCAACGCGACCGGGATCCGGGTGCGGAGCATTCCGATCATGATCGAGGATCTGCTGGTGGAGTGACCGAGGAGGGGGCGTCCGGGTGCGGGCGCCCCCCATCCGGCTTAACCGGCGGCTCGGACTCGGCGGTTTCGCGGGTCGTCGGGGAGTGCGCCGCAGTGCGGTTGCACCTTTTCCGCGGTTCCCCTCGCGGACGTTCACCGCTGCTCAGCCAGGCAGCTGAGCCCCGTCCGGAAAGTCGGTGGACCGGCTCAGCTCCGCCCATTCCGAGATCTCCTTGTCGACCGCCGCGCGTCCGTTCGCGATGAGGCGGAGGGCGTCGGAGCCGAGGACCAGGTGCGCGGGCGGGTTCGGCACGTCGAGGATGTGCAGCACCGCTTCCGCGGCCTTCTTCGGGTTGCCGAGCTGTTTGCCGCTGGCCGCGAGGCGGTGGTCGCGGATCGGGTTCATCACCTGGTCGTAGTCCGGCACCGAGCGGTCGGTACGGACCATTGACCGGCCCGCCCAATCGGTGCGGAACGAACCCGGCGCGATCGCGGTGACGTGCACGCCGAACGGCGCGACTTCCTTGCCCACCGTTTCGAGAATGCCCTCGACGGCGTACTTGCTGCCTTGGTAAAACGACGTGCCCGGCACGGTGATCAGCCCGGCCATCGACGTCACGCCGAGGATGTGCCCGCGCCGCCGTTGCCGCAGGTACGGCAGCACCGCCTTCACCGTCGCGACGACGCCGAACACGTTCACCTCGAACTGCGCGCGCAGCTCAGCCATCGTCGACTCTTCGAAGACGCCCTCGTGGCCGTATCCGGCGTTGGCGATGGCGACGTCGATCGGCCCTACCTCGGCCTCGATCTCGTCGACGGTCCGGAACACCGCGTCGTCGTCGGTGACGTCGAGGATGCGCGCGAGGGATTTCCCCGGCTGGAGCTGCTCGAACTCCTCGGCGTCGGCCTGCTTCCGGACGGTGCCGACGACGGTGTGGCCGGCACCGAGCGCGGCCTCGGCGAACGCCCGGCCGAGGCCTGAGCTGGCGCCGGTGATCAGGAAGAGCTTGGTCATGCGGCAAACTCTACACCGCGTCGAGAAAAATCTGCACAGCGTCAAAAATAGTCGGCGTGATAGAACGTGCAGGTGGAAGAGCGAAGCACCCGCCGCCGGACGGCTCCGACCAAAGGAGACCTGCGCGAACGCGCGATTCTCGACGCGGCGGAGCAGCAGCTCAACGAGACGGGCGGGGCGTGCATGACCGTCGCCACGATCGCGCAGGAAGCCGGGATCACCCGGGGCGCGCTCTACTTCTACTTCGGGTCCAAGAACGAGGTGCTCGCCGCGCTGGTCGAGCGGACGGTGGCCAAGCTGCGCGCCGAGGTCGACGCGGTGGACGCGGCCGCCGCGGCTCCCGGCGACGCGGTCCGGCAAGGGCTCGAGCAGACCGCGCGGATGTGGCGCGAGCACGGCACGGTGATGCGCACGGCGGTGGAGCTCTCCCCGTCGGTTCCGGCGATCGATCAGGCGTGGCGCTCCGCGGTGGTCGCGCTCGCCGACACCATGGCAGGCGTCGCCGAACGCGCCGGACTCCCGTCCGGAACCGCGGCGGAGGTCGCCGCGGCATTGGTCTGGATGACCGAACGCGTCTTCTACCAGGCGTTTATCGCGGACAACTCGCTGGATGATGCGGCCGCGACGCTGACCCGGGTGTGGCTGGCGGCGCTCGGCGTCCCGGCCTAGCGCCTGGCCGCTCGGCGGGGGCACATCGGAAAGCGACGTGTACTAGAGGGTTGCGACGCCCTTCGAGGTCGTGCCCGCACGGACCAGGCGGGCGCGACATTGGGGCAACGATGGCTCTCCGCGGAACTTCGAGGCAACGTCATTCGGTGCTTCACGTCTTTGTGGGCAGAGATTCGCCAAAAGACACGGGGAGCACGAAATGGGATTCACCGCGATGAAGTCGATGAAGCTGGTCATGGTCGGCGGGGCGGTCGCCGCGACCGCGTTGCTTTCCGCGTGCAGCGGAAACAATGTCGACGGAAATGGTTCCGCGGCGAAGAGCGTTTCCGACGCGGCGGCGGTCAAGCAGAACCCGCAGGGCGGTTCCGCCGGTGCGGCGGGCACCGCGGCCACGTCGAACGGCGATGTCAACTGCAGCAAGCACGGCGGGCAGGTCGGCCCGGCCGGCGGCAAGCAAATGGATCTGATCGCGGTGCAAAGCGCGAACGGAACCATTCCCGGCTGCACCGAAGCATTCAATGTGATGACGAAATACTACGAATTGGCGCCGTCGCAGGGCGAAGGCCCCGGCCACCGGGTTCTCGGCATTGAAGGGCACTGGGACTGCGCCTTGGGCGCGGAAGAGGAATTCGCCCAGGGCGTCGTGAACTGCGGCAAGGACGGCGGCACCGAGTTCATGATCAAGACCGCGCCGACCGGCGGCACCGGCGGCCAGCAGCCCGCCGCCCCGACGCGCCGCTTCCCGAACACGACGCAGACCGTGCAGTTCGCCGGGTTCGACCGTTCGGTGAACATGGCCCAGTTCCAGCTGGTCACCTGGAAGAAGGGCGGCCCGGACAACGGCCAGTTCGTCCCGGCCGACGCCAAGACCTACCGGCTCCCGGTGAGCAAGACCGCGCAGGTCTTCGGCGCGGCCGAACTGTGCCCGGGCGGCGAGGTCGCCCTCGACCCGCAGGGCCGCGGCACGAACCCGTGCACCGAGCAGGCTCTGATGGACGCGCTGACCGGCGCGAAGCCGCTGTACGCCGAGATCCACGTCGACAAGAACGACACCATCGACGTCGTCAAGGAGCTCTACCGCCCCTGAGCGGATCGCGAACCGGCGGCCGGGTGCGTCCTGGCCGCCGGTTCGCATTATGCGGTGAGTTTCCGTTGCCCGGCATCGAAACTGCGCAACGCGGCGCCGACGGCCGCGGCGACGGTGATCTCGTAGACCTCGTCTTCCTGGTATTTCGTGGTCAGCTCGGCGAAATCGGCATCGGTGAGCCGGTAAGACGCGTCGCGAACCTTCTCCGCGAACGGCTGCAGCGGCGCGGGCAGGCCGTCGCCGCTGGCCGCCGCTTTGCGCAGCGCCGGGTCGGTTGACGCGGGTGCGGTGAACACGGAATATCGCAGGTTCTCCACCGGATCCTCGTGCGTGCCGCTCGGACCGCCGGCGAGCAGGAATCCGGGGAACCGGTACCCGAATTTGTGCAGGGCACGGGTCCCGCTCTCCAGTTGCCCTTCGCGGAGCACGAAGCCGAACGCGTTCGCGAGCCGGTTCACGATGTTCCACACCAGATTCACCCGCAGCGCTTCGCGAATCGCTTCCGGCGGAAGATCCGGCAGCACGATCTGGTCCGGGTTCAGCGTGACGGTCTCCAGGAACGCCCGAACGGTGCGCACCTCGGGCCGCGCCGCTTCCGGTCGCGACGGGTCGATCTCGCCTTGTCCGGCGATCCGGGTCAGCTCTGCGTGCGAGTCGATACAGAACGGGCACTCGTGCAGCAACGCCGTTGACATGGCGAGGAATTCGCGTTCCCCGGCCGTCCAGAACGACGGGCCGCGCATCGCCGGAACGGTGACGTCCAGCAACGGACGGGCGAAAAAGCCGGGCCGGTACAACAGCATCTTGACTATGTCCGGCGGCTGTTTCGACGTGGCCGACATGAACATCTTGGCGCGCAAGCGATGTCCGTTGTCGAGAATGGACAGTCTCATCAGGACTCCAAGGTGGTCAAGCGGCTGGCGAGGAATCGCCGGTCGGCTGGGTTGACAGCGAGTTCGTGGGCGCGCCGGTACGCGGCCATCGCCTCGTCGGTACGGCCGAGTCGGCGCAGCAGATCGGCGCGCGCGGCGTGCATGAGGTGGTACCGGTCAAGGCCGTCGATACCGTCGATCAGCGCCAGGCCTTCTTCCGGGCTGGTGGCCATGGCGACCGCGACGGCGTGGTTCAACGCGATCACCGGCGACGGATTCGTTTCGTACAACCGTTGATACAGTCCAGCGATCGCCGTCCAGTCGGTGTCCGCCGCGGAACGAGCCTGCGCGTGCTGGACGGCAATGGCGGCCTGCAACTGATACGGCCCAGGATTCTCGAAGCGCAGCGCCCGGTCCAGCAGACCGATCGCCTCGGCGATTTCTCCGTGGTCCCAACGGCTTCGGTTCTGGTCTTCGAGCAACACGACGTCGCCGTCGGGCGTGTAGCGAGCGGCGGTGCGCGAATCGTGCACGAGCAGCAGCGAAACCAGGCCGAGCGCCTCGGGTTCGTCCGGCATGAGCGTCGCGACCAGTTTCGCCAGCCGGATCGCTTCCTGTTGCAGCTCCCGGTGTTCCGGCGCGGTGTAGCCTTGGGTGAAGATCAAGTACAACACCGCCAAGACCCCGGACAACCGCTCCGGCAGCAGATGATCGGCCGGTACGGCGAGGCTGATCCCGGCGTCGCGGATCTTGCGTTTGGCCCGCACCAGCCGCTGCGCCAGCGTCGCCTCGCTGACCAGGAACGTCCGCGCGATCTGCGCCGCGGTCAGCCCGGCCACCGCCTGCAGGGTCAACGCGACGCGGGCCTCCTCGGCGAGCGCGGGGTGGCAGCAGGTGAAGACGAGACTGAGCCGTTCGTCGCCGATCGCGAGCAGGCTGTCCTCGGACCGATCCACCGTGACCTCCGGCTGTTCCCCGAGCTGAGCGAGCTTCTCCAGGCCGCGGCGGGCGCGCCGGAGCCGGTCGATCGCGCTGTTGCGGGCGGCGGTCAGCAGCCACGCCATGGGGTCGTCCGGCGGCTTGTCGCCCCAGCTGCGCAGGGCGAGCGCGCAGGCGTCCTGGAGCGCGTCCTCGGCGAGTTCGAAGTCGCCGAGGACGCGAACCAGCGCCGCGAGCATCCGGGCCCGGTGCTCGCGATAGACCTCCCGCAGCAGCGGCGACGTCATGCGTGGCCGGTCAGCCCGGGCACACTGGCGACCGGGCGCACCTCGACGGTGCCGACCGCGGCCATCGGACACAGCGCGGCGAGTTCGAGGGCTTCGTCGAGATCGCGGCAGTCCAGGACGTAGACGCCGCCGAGATGCTCGTGGGTCTCCAGGAACGGCCCGTCGGTGATCAGCGTCTTCCCGTCGCGGACGCTGACCGTGGTGGCGGTGTGCTCGCCTTGCAGCGGATGCTCGGACACGAGCGCCCCGCGCCGGCGGCATTCGTCGGCGAACGCGTTCACCCTGGCCAGCGCGTCCGGGAAGGCCGGATCGCCGGGTTCCGGGCGGTCGCAGTTGTAGATCACCAGCAGGTACAGCATGTGTCCTCCGAGGGCCGGTCCGGTGAGTTGGTTAATGGAAGACGAACGCCTCGACCGTAACTCGACAGCGCGTGCCGGGCTTCTCGGAAATTCCCGGAGAACGGAGAACGGAGAACGGCGGGCCCGGGGGAGCCCGCCGTTCTCGTGGGGAGGGGATCAGCCCTTCTGCCACAACGCTGGCGCGTTGGGCGGTTCCCAGCCCTGCTGGGCGGTGTGGCCCTGCAGGCACACGTAGCTGACCCCGTTGAACGTGACGCGCGTGCCGGCGGGATACGACTTGCCCGCGGTCCAGGACGTCCCGCCGGGCTGCCCGGTCGGCGACGTCGGACTCGTCGAGGGCCCGCCGGTCGGCGTCTGCTGGACGTTGAGCACGAAGTCGAACGCCGCCTCCTTGGCGTTGTTCGGGGCGTCGCGGACGGTCATGAGCAGCCGCGGGTCGAAGATCGTGTCGGTGTTGTTCCGCGGTTCGCCCGGGAAGTACAGCTGGGTCGTCAGGATCGGCTCCCCGGGGGCCTGCACCTTGACGTGGATGTGCCGCGTCCGGCCGGGGTAGAGGCCGGGCACGATCGTGGTCAGCTTGAACTCGCCGAGGTCGTTCGTGTACTGGTGCCCGCGGAAGGTGTAGCCGACGTTGTCGTACGCGCCGTTCACGTCCGCCTGCCAGAAGTCCAGCAGGGCGCGGCTGACGGGCTGGCAGGACAGCCCGAACACGTAGCCGCTCACGGTGAGCCGCTGGCCCGGGGTGTTGGCGTCGACGAGCACGCTGCGCTCGGGGGAGTTCGGCTTGAAGTACGGGCCTTCGGTCTGGTCGATCGTCGGCTCGTCGCCGTCGTGGCAGTACGGGGTGGGCTCGACCTTCTGCCCGCCGGCGAAATTCGTGCGGGCCAAGGCGGGGCCGCCGACGAGTGCCACCGGCGCGGCGACTCCGGCGGCCAGCGCGGCCTTCAGCACTGCCTTGCGGCTGAACTTTCTGTCTTCGTCCATGCCTGCTCCTCGGTGGGGGCTCGGGATTCCCCTCGACGGTAGGGAGGAGATCAGCCCGCAGCGATGGACGGAGTCATGCAGTCGTGGTGAATCTTCGGGGCTGTGTCGCCGGTGCGGCGGAATCCGCCGGGGCTCAACCCGGTTTCGCGCCGAAAGAACCGACAAAAGTAGGCCGGGTCAGCGAATCCGACGCGGCTGGCCACCTGCCGCACGGACAGATTCGTCCGCAGCAGGAACCGTTTCGCCTCTTGGGTCCGCGCCTCGCGCACCAATTCCGCCGCGGTACGCCCGGTTGCCGCCTTGACGGCCTCGGTGAGATAGCCCGGAGTGACGCCGAGCCGTTCGGCGTGCGCGCGCACCGACCACAGTCCCAGCTCCGATTTTTCCGCCTGCTGCGCGAATTCCGCCGCTACCGCGCGGGCTGGGGCTGGCGCGGACGGAATCCCGGGAAGCCGCCCGGCGCGCACGATCAACACGTGCAGCAGCGCGCGCAGCACGGATTCGCCGTCCTCGCCGCCGCGCCGGAATTCCTCCTCGAGTTCGGCGATCAGCCGCGCGGTCCGGTCGTGTTCGGCCCGGTCCAGCCGCAGCCACGGCCGTTCGCGCAGCCTGCGCAGGGTTTCTCGGTCGGCCGGATGGTCGAAGAGGAAGTCGTCGGTGAACAGCACGACCGATCCGGCGAGTTCGCTCGCCTCCCAGTGGTGCACCTGGCCCGGCGTGACGACGCCGAGGTGCGGCGGGCTCAGCTCCCACCGCGTCAGGTCGACCACGTGCGCACCGGTCCCTCCGGTGACGAGCACGATTTCGTAAAACGTGTGCCGGTGCGGGAATTCCGCCCTCGACAACGGGCCCACCGCGTCGAAAGACCCGACCGCGAACGGCACCGCGTCCGGCGCGGGCACCTCAAGCCGGTGCAGCGGAAGTTCACCGGTTTTGACCGGTCGGCAGCACATTCCCGGAGGCACCGTCGTCCCTCGCATCAGTCCGTCCTTTTCGCCGGTTTCGGAACGAAAAGTCTAGACCAATTTTGGCCACGATACTTCCGACGGAAGTATCAGTAACTCGGTGGAGTGACGCTCACGAGGAAACGGGCGGTGGTCCGGCCGTCGTTGCGGAAGCGGTGCGGGATGGTCGAATCGAAGTGGCAGCTGTCGCCCGTCTTGAGCACGTGCGTCTGCTCGCCGACCTGGACGGTCAGCCGTCCGGCGATCACCACCACGCATTCCTCGGAGGGATGCGAGCGCAGTTCGTCGGACGAGGCGCCGCCGGGTTCGAGCACGCCTTCGAGCACCTCGAGCTTCGCGCCGCCGGGGGAGGCGCGGGTGTAGGTGATCGCGTGGTGCGGCGAGGAGATCCGGTACCGGTCGTCGTGCCGGATCACCGCGACGGTTTCCTCGTCCGGCTCCTGGAACAGGCTGAACAGCGGGATGTCGAGCACCTCGGCGATGCGCCGCATGGTTTCCAGGCTGGGGTCGGTGACGCCCCGCTCGACCTGGCTGATCAACCCGGTCGACACGCCCGCCTGGTCGGCGAGCTGGCGCACGGTCAGCCCGCGCAGGGTGCGGAATTCGCGGATCCTCGTCACGGTCACCCGATCATTATCGTCAAACGGTGCTCCGGCGCAGGTCACTGGCCTCCGCGGGTCCCGCTGGGCGGTCCCCTGCCCCGACTTCGACCGCGGTGCGCGACGGCGGGCGGGTCACCAGGCTGACCGCCACGGTCACGATCAGGTTGACGACGAGCGCGGGCAATCCGACGACGGTTCCGGGCGGCATCGCGTGCGCGACGAGCGAACCGAGCGCGGGCACCCCGACGATCAGCCCGCCGCACAACGCACCCGCCGCCAGTCCGGGCGCGGTGACCCGGCGCCACAGCATCGAAAGGAACAGCGCGGGAGCCAGCTGGCCGACGGCGCTGTACACGTTCGTCATGATGCTCAACAGTTTTTCGTTGCTGTGCGCGACAAGAAGTACGGAAAGCGCAGTGAAAACGAGGACGCCCACGCGCATCGCAGTCAGCGACGAGGCCCATTTCTTCGACCGGGCCCCGAGCACGTTGCGGGTGAACAGGCTGCTGGCCGCGAGCACGAGCACCGCGGTCGGCACGAGCGCGACGAGAATGCCCGCGCCGCCGAGCAACCCGATGACCCATTCCGGATACTTCTCGCGCACGAAAATCAGCAGCGACGCGTTCGCCTGTTTGTCGGTCAGCTTCGGCAGCGCGAGCACCGCGGCGAGCGCGATCATCACGATCAGGACGTAGAACAGCGAATACAGCGGCTGGACGACTTGATTGCGGCGGATCGTCGCGACGTCCTTCGCGCTGTAGGAGACCTGGAACATGTGCGGCAGCGCGAACGAGCCCAACGGCGTGAGCAGCAGGAAGCTCATCCACCACCAGGTGTTCGTGGCGGTCGAACCGTGGAGTCCGGGCAGTGTCGCGCCGTTCGGATGCGCTTGTTTCATCGCGTCGAACACGCCGAGCGGACCGCTCATGCCGGCCGCGTCCGCCGCGCCGATCGCGACCACGAGCAGGATCGCGATCAGCAGGACGTCCTTGACGATCGCGGTGAACGCGGCGCTGCGCATCCCGCCGACCAGCACGAACCCGGCGACCAGCGCCCCGCCGGCGACGACGTAGACGAGCGACGGGACCTCGCTGCCGAACAGGCTCGCCAGGATCAGGCTGAGCCCGGTCAACTGGACCTGGGCGTACAGCAGTAGCGCGACGATCCCGAAGACCGCGATCAGGCCGCCGAACCAGCGGGCTTCGAAGCGCGTGGTGAAGTAGTCGGCCATGGTGACCAGGCCGTGCTGTTTGCCCGCGCGCCAGATCTTCGGCACCACCCAGTAGCCGACCGCCGCGGTCAGCACGACCGTGCCGAGGACGTAGAACCCGGGCGCGCCGTTGCTGAACACGCCCTGCGACGCGCCGAGCAGCGCGAACGTCGTGAAGGTTTCGCCGACCAGCAGGAACCAGAACAGCCAGGTGCCGAACCGGCGTCCGCCGACGGACCATTCCTGCAGATTCATCGCCCGGCCGCGCGCGGCGGCGACGGTGCCCCAGACGATCGAGCCGACCGCGATCAGGAGAGCGAGTGCCAGTGCCATCGCGCTACACCCGGTCCAGGTCGCCGCGGCGGCGGTCGATCGCGTAGACGAGACCGATCGCGCCCGAGCCGATCAGCACGCCCGCGGTCATCCACACCAGCAGGAACGGGATCGAGCCGAAGACGTAGTCGATCCGGTTGACCAGGGGGATCGCCGCGACGCACCACGCGAACGGGACGACGAGCAGAAGCCAATGCCAGCGGCGGCGGTTGCCTGGTGCGGTTCGGGTCATGATCGCTCCTCAGCTACCCACGTCGATGTGTTCAGCCTGGATGAATGTGCATCAGTGTGAGCGATGACTTGTGTCGCGTCAATGACGACAATCGTGGCGACGCGAGAGAGGGTTGCGCAGTGGAAGTGCTCGCTGTTCACTGTGGCTGACGGCAGTTCTCGCGGAGGTGACTCGTGGATCCCGACCGGTTCCGTGCCCAGTTCCCCAGTTTGGCCGACACCACGCACCTGGCTTCGTGCAGCCAGGGCGCGGTTTCCACGCAGGTCACCGCGGCATTGGGGGAGCTGGCGTATTCGCTGCGCGACCAGGGTGCGCCGTGGGGCCCGTGGATGACCGAAGTCGAGCGTTTGCGCACCGCCGCGGCGGGTTTCCTCCATGCGCACCCGGACGAGATCGCGTTGGTGCCCTCTGCGTCGCACGCCGCTTTCCAGGCGGTCAACGCGGTCGACTTCGACGACGGCGGCGTGATTGTGTCGATGGCGTCGGAGTTTCCCAGCGTCGGGCAGGTGCTGCACGCGCAACGTCCGGCACGCGAGCAGATGCGGTGGGTCAGCCAGGACGCGATGCGTTCGCTCGGAGTGATCGAGGCTTACCGTGCTCAGATCGATTCGTCGACTCGGCTCGTGTCGATCCCGTTCGCCTTGTACACCAACGGTTCCCTGCAACCGGTGAACGAAATCGCCAAACACGCGCGAGCCGTCGGGGCCCGAGTTTTAGTCGATGCCTACCAAGCGGTCGGTGTCGTCCCCGTCGACGTCACACAACTGGACTGCGACTACCTGATCACCGGCACCCTCAAGTATTTGCTTGGCCTGCCCGGAATCGCGGTGCTGTTCGCCCGCAGCGGCGTCGAAGACCACCAACCGCCGCGGATGACCGGCTGGTTCGGCCGCGTCGACCCGTTCGACTTCGATCCCGCGCTCCTCGACGTCCCGACCAGCGCCCGCCGTTTCGAATCCGGCACCCCTGGAATCCCCGCCGCCTACGCCGCCCGCGCCGGCATCGAAGTCCTCAGCCACCTCGATCCCGCGGCAGCCTGGGCCCACGTCGAACGCCTGGTCGCGGAAACCACCGAACGCCTCACCGCTGCTGGCGAAACCCTGAACGGACCGGCCCCCGACGCTCGCCCCGGTCCGCAAGTCGCACTGGTCGACGCCGACCCCGTTGCCCTGGCGGACTTCCTCGCCGCCCGCCGCATCGTCACCGCGCCGCGCGGATCGAACCTGCGGATCTCCTTCCACTGCTACAACACCACCGACGACATCGACCGCCTGTGCACGGCGCTCGCGGAATACCGGAGGCAAGCATGATCCTCACCGCCGCGCGGCTCTTGACTGACGCGTCCGCCCCGCTGGTCCACGACGCCGCCGTCGCCGTCTCGGACGGCGTGCTCACCTATGCCGGACCCCGGAATTCCGCTCCGGATGGCCCGGTGACCGACCTCGGCGACGTCACCCTGATGCCCGGATTGATCGACTGTCACGTCCACCTCTGCCAGGACCCGGGTTCCGGCGAAGTCAGCCTGGAAATGCCCAGCGACGATGACGCACTGAGCCGCCGGATGATCGCCAACGCGCAGCGATTGCTCGACGCCGGAGTCACCACCGCCCGCGATCTTGGCGCGCCCGGCACCCTGGGCACCCGCGTACGAGACCTGCTTGCCGCCGCCCCGAACGCCACCCCGCGAATCCTCGCCGCGAACGCCCCGATCACCGTCACCAACGGCCACGCCGCGTCCATGGGCGGCATCGCGGACGGCGTCGACCAGGTCCGCGCGAGGGTCAAACAGCACGCGGAGGACGGCGTCGACCTGATCAAAGTCATGACCACTGGCGGCTTCATGACCCCCGGCAGTCATCCGGCGCAAGCGCGCTACACCGTGGATGAGCTGACCGCGTTGGTGTCCGAAGCACACGCCCGTTCGCTGCCGGTCACGACGCACGCGCTGGGCGTCGAAGGCATCGAACGAGCCGTGCTCGCCGGGGTCGACTGCATCGAACACTGCGGCTGGGTCACCCGTACCGGTACGGAATTCGATCCGCGAATCGCCGAGATGATCGTTTCCCGCGGAATCGCCGTGAGCCCGACCATGAACACTGCTTGCACCGCAGCGGACTACATGTGCCCCTGGGACGAACGCGACGCCGTGGTCGGCAACCTGCGTGCGCTGATCGCCTTGGGAGCCATCATCGTCGCCGGAACGGACGCTGGAATTCCGCTCGTGCACTTCGAACGCTACGCCGACTGTCTGGACACCTTCGCCGAAGCCGGAATGACTCCGCGCCAAGCGATCGCCAGTGCCACCTCAGTCGCCGCTCGCGTGTGCGGCCTGTCGGACGTAACCGGTCGCTTGGTCCCCGGTCTGCGCGCGGACGTGATCGCGGTGGACGGCGACCCGACCGAGTCGCTGGCTTCGCTGCATCACCCGCGTTTCGTCCTGGCGGACGGTCTTCGCCACGAAATCCGCAACACCGACCTGGGAACGGGCGATTCGGCCGCGCGGGAGCGCATCCGCCGGAACCTCGAACAGGGGGCTGGACGATGACAGACTGCGGAACGTACGTGAGGGGAACCCTCACGTACGCAGATTCCCTCAGGGTTCCCCTCACGTACCTCTGCCGAGCCACGCCTCCCGCCCACGTGAAGAGCCGCCCGTCTCGTGATTGACTGGCCGGCATGGCCGTACTTCCGCATCCGAGTGTTCGGGGTCCGCAGTGACCTCCGAACCGGCTGCGGCCACGCGTCCGCGCAATCGCAAGCAGCTCATCGTCGAAGCGGCGGGCCGCGCCTTCAGCGAGCGCGGCTACCACGCGGCGTCGATGGAGGAGATTGCCGCCGCCGTCGGGATCACCGCAGCGGCGCTGTACCGGCATTTCCCGAACAAGTACGCCCTCTTCACCGAGTGCGCCAACGTGATGGCGGACCGCCTCGTCGCCGCCCTCGACGCGGTGCCCGCTGACGCACCAGCCGTGGCCGTCCTCCGTCCGCTGGTCCAGGTCACGGTCGCCCACCGCGAGTCCGGCGGCCTGTACCGCTGGGAAGCCCGCTACCTCGACCGCCCGGACCGGCGCGCGCTGAGCACGAAATTCGCGCAGGTCGTCGCGCGCGTGACTGAGGCAGTGCAGCCGTCCCCGGACGCGGACCTCCGGGCCGTAGCCGCACTCGGCGCGATCGGCTCGATCACCATGCACCGCACGTCGATCGCCCACCATCGCGCCGAGAACTTGCTGACCGAATCCGCCCTCCGCCTCGCCACGTCGACGAGCACCCCGACCGCACCGTCGGTGGAGCTGCCCGCCCAGCCCGTCGCACGGACCCGCCGCGCGCAGATCCTCGCCGCCGCGGTGCCGTTGTTCGAGCGCGACGGATTCGCGACCGTCACGAACGCCCGCATCGCCGAAGCGGTCGGCTTAGTGCCTTCCGCGCTGTACCGCCATTTCCCCAACAAAGCCGAAATCCTGGCGGCAGCCTGCCTGCAAGCCGCAGGACTCCTCTCGCAAGCCGTAGAACAAAACCTCCACGGCACCACTGGCGCGCAAGCCCTGCCCGTTCTGGCCGCGACGTACGTGGCGTACAGCTTCGAACACACCGCATTGACCAACGTTGCCGCAGCCGAACTGGGCGGCCTGCCCGCCGCGTTGCAGCGCCCGCTGATCCTCGCCCAACGCGAGCACATCGCTGTCTGGGAACAACAACTCCGCCTGGCCCGGCCGGAGTTGGATGCGCACCAAGCCCGCGTACTGGTGCACGCGGGCTTCGGCGCAGTAGTCGAAACCGGCCGGCGGCTGCGGTGGGAGGACACTCCCAGCCACCGCGCCGCCGCTACCGCTTTCCTGTTGAGCGCACTGGGGCTCTAGGCTCCCGGCCGATTCGCCGTCGGAAGCGTGATCGGCGTCTGCGTGGGCGAGGTCCCGTTGTTGAGGTACAGCATCGAAATGCCGCGCACGAACTGATCGAAGAGATAGAAACTGCCCGGCATGATCTTGGACGCCCCTTCCCGGAACGCCACATAGGCAGGCCATTCGATCCGCGCCAATGCCGCCTGCGCGTAGTCGCGGGGGAGTCCGAGCCAATCGCCCATCTGGTCGTTGAGCAGATACCGCACCAGTTCGTTGACGAACCCGGAATCGAGCCCGAGCGTCGGATTCTCGATGTACCCGAGCAACGTCTTCGCCAGGCTGACCCCTTCCTCGGTCGGCGCGAGCACCGGCCACAACATCTGCTGCGCCTGCGCTTCCGCGTCCGCCCACGTCTGCGGAATGAACTGCTCCTGGACGCCGAGCAGATGCAGTGCGACTTGCCAGGCATGCAGATCCGCGTCCTGCTCCGCTGTCGACAACGCGATGTTCCACTTGAGCATGTTGCTGCGCGCGAACGTCGCCACGGAATGGAACGTCCGCAAAATGTCCCCGTTGCTGATCGGCCTGGGCTGATCCGCGCCCTCCTGGTACTTCGCCGACGTCGGCAGCAAATTCCGCACCGCCGCGTGCACGAGGCGAGTCTTGTTGGCCGTAACGACGAAATGCCCGTCCGGCGCCCAAGCTTTGGAGTTGTGCAGGTCGTAGCCGAAGGTGAACGTCTTGGCCGCCCGCTGCTTCATGTCCGCGCCGCCGGCCGACCAGTAAACCGCACGCGCCTCCCGCGGAATGACGGTGCTCATGATCCCGCTGCCGAGTGTCTCCGAGACGAACAGATAACTGCTCAACCGGGTGTAAAGCTTCTCCGACGCGGCAAGCTTCGCCGGATCCGCCCACGACGGCAGCTTGTTGACCTGCTGCAGATACGCCACCAGATAGTCCGGCATGCCGGCGGGCAACGGCGCGTCGTTGTCGATCCAGCCCTCCCAGGCCTTGTTGACCGCCGGTACTTTGCCCTCGGCCAGCAACGCCTTGGCGACCGCGTCCGCGCTGTCGTCCCACACCTGGAACGGATCGGCCCCCGTCCCGCTCCCGGCGATGGACCCCTTGCTCGACCACGCCCACGCGGTGCCGGTGGTGCCCGCCATCCCCGCGATGCCCAACGCCGCGCCGAGGGTCAGCACCTTCCTTCTGCTGAGATTCTCCATGTACTTGTCTGCCTCTCTGGTAGGCGTCGTTGCCATCCCATCACCGGCCAGGGGCTGCTCGCCGCCCCCTGTCGACAGTCTCGGAAGAAGTGATTTCTCATTAACATAACGGTGCCGGACAACTGGTGGCAAGAGGTGTCGCCGCTCCGGATCAACGACCGGCCGGGCGCAGCAAAGAACCCCGGACGCCGGTCCGGGGCCAGTCAGGACAGCCGGGCTGCTCGCCGGCGCAGGCTCAACGCCGTCGCTTCTTGCGAGCCTTCCGCGGAGAACGGGAAATTCCGGCAAGCGGATGCACGCTCGCGCGCCCAGGCCGCGGCCGGGCGAACAGTTCGCGCAGCTCTGCCAGACCCGCTTGGTCGGGATGGCCGCAGGCAAGCAGGTCCGCGGTCAGCTCGCGGGCCTCAGGGGCCGGGATCGCGGCGAGCGCGTCGGAGACCGCGTCGGAGCCGCCGGTTTCGAGCAGATGAATGAACTGCTCGATCATGCCGCGCATGGTTTCCTCGTCGCTGAGTTCCTCCAGCGAAAACTCGCCGTCGTCAACGAGAAGTTGCACGGCGAGCGGCCCGAGTTGCCAGTCGTGGCACAACTCCCGCAGCACTGCGGTGCCGTTGGGAAGAGCCTGGACGAGCACGTAGAGCATCGCTCGCGCGCGGGTGCGGAACGGGCTGCGGCGGACCGCGTCCAGCAGGAGCGGCAGCGCGAGTTCCTGCCCGCCGCGGACGGCCATCCATCCGGTCAACTCCGCTTTCGCGGCCTCCGGGTGGTAGTGCTCGGAGAGCAAGCCGAGCAACCCGGCGGGTTCGGCGTCGGACAGCTCCCCGATCAGCGGTGCGTGGCGGCCTTCGGCGACCAGGCGGGCGCGGACCGCCCGAGCCGCCAGCGGAGTCAAGCTCACCAGATCGGTGCTTTCGCCGGAAAGCGCGGTCCGCAGGCGGGCATCGGTGTCCGGAGGAAACCCGGCAGGCCCGTCCGGGCCGAGATCGGCACGGAAAATCGGGTCGGGCACACCGGTCGTGAGCGTGACCGCGCCGAAGTCCGCGAGCGTGGCGAACACCCGGCGCAGGTCCGCGCCGACTCCGCGCCGCCACTCCGGATCGTCCGGCTCATCGAGCCAGACGGCGTCGAGGAAGGACAGCCAGACAGTTTCCTCGAGCCGGACCACCGGCATCGGTTCGGGAAAGCCGTAAAGAGTGTTGAGCACGTCCGGCAGCACTGTGTCGATGATTTCGCCGAACAGCACGGTGTACTCGGGCGCCCAGCGCCCTTGCACGACGAGGTCGGGTGAGGGCAATGCGTTGAACGCCGCGATCCACAGGGCGAGACTGTTCCGGAGCAGGCGCGCGTTCTTCGCGACGCGCACCAGCTTGCCCTTGACTGTCCGGACGACGCGGATCTCTTTCGCCAGCTCGACCAGCCCGGCCAGTACGGGCAGGTCGGCGCTGCTGTGGGTCCGGTAAACCTGGTCGCCGATCGTCGGATCGATCCGGTCGCCGGTGTCCAGCAGGTCCACCAGCTCGCGCGCATCGGCCAGTTTCAGCTGGCCGGTCGAGGTCAGTGCCCGGCCGTCGCCGACCCATTCGACCAGTGCGCGCAACCGGGCGACGACCGGTGTCCGCTCGGCTGCCGCCGCGAGCTCCGCGTCCGGCGGAAGCGACACCGGCAGCTGCGGCACCGCACGCTCAGGATGGCCGCCGTCGAGGAGGTGCCGGGCGGTGATCTCTTCGAGCGCTGCTTCGTCGAAGTCGACGTTCCCCGCCCGAACTTCGGTGAGAAAGTCCCCCATGGCCGCGTTGTCCGCAGGATCGAGGCCGCGCCGGAGCGCGTTCATCACCCAGAACTTGGCCACGCCGAAGTTCCGTTCGTCGGCCATCGCCGCGGCGAATCCGTGACTGGCTTCCACCGCCGCGGCGTCGAGGTCGGCCAGCGGATCACCCGTGGGGTCGGCGAGTTCGTTCGCGTGCAGCCAGCGCAGGAACAGTCGCAGATCTTCCGGGACGCCGGCCGCGTCCTCGGGAGCGGCCGACAGCGTCCGAGGCGTGTAGGACAACAGGAACTCCGTGACCAGGCCAGTCGTCCAGTAGCCCAGCCGGCCGTCGATGCTGTAGTGCCGGAAGTTCAGCGCCGATTCCACCGTCAGCGGATCGACGTGCTCGTCATCGGCCGCGCAGCGCCGTACCAGCAGGGCCTTGGCCGCCTCGAACGCGTCGGCGTCCTCAGGCTCGAAATACATGCGCACGGTGGTCTTCTCGTCCTTTTGCCGGTCCGAAGCGGGCGTGGTGACAGCGTAGGGCGTGGAGGCCCGGGCCCGCGAAGCACCGTGGAATGCGTCTCCGATCAGGCGCAACAGCCCTCTGGCTTGGCCGCCTCCTCGGTCGTGCAGCAGGCGGCGAGCGCGGCACTGTCGGAGCTGTACGTCTGGGAATCCGCCTTGACCGTGTAGACCTCCCACGGCTCCTGCCCGGGACCGTGCACCCACACCTTGTCCTGCACGGCATAGCAGCAGGTGGTGTTGTCCTCGGTCAGCGTCTCCAGACCTTCTCCGGTGAGCCGCTTGCTGGCCTCGTTGACCTCGTCGGTCGATTCGACCTCGACGCCGAGGTGGTCCAAGACGGTGTCCTGACCCGGTTCGCCCTCCAGCAGCACGAGCTTGAGCGCGGGCTCCGCGACGGCGAAGTTGGCGTAACCCGGCCGGAGCTTGGCCGGTTCGACACCGAAGAGCTTTGCGTAGAAGTCGATCGAACCAGCCAGGTCTCCGACCCGCAGGGCGAGCTGAACTCGGGACATCGGCACTCCTTGAATAGATGGTTGTCGAAACAGGCTGCACCTAGATTGCTGTCTATCTAGAGAACTGTCAAGATAGACGTATGTCGAAGCAAATCCTGCTGGCGGCGATCAGTGCGTGCTGTACCCCGTTGGCGCGCGAACCGCTGTCCGAGGATCAGGCCGCGGAGTTGTCGAAGCTGTTCAAAGCGATGTCCGACCCGGTGCGGTTGCGGCTGCTGTCGCTGATCGCGTCCCATGCGGGCGGGGAAGCGTGCGTCTGCGACCTGACCGACGCGTTCGACCTGACCGGTCCCACGATCTCCCATCACCTGAAGGTGCTGCGCGAATGCGGCTTGATCGCAGGGGAGCGGCGCGGCACCTGGGTCTACTACCGCGTCCACCCGGAAGTCCTGGCCCGGCTCTCGGCCGTGCTCGTCCCGAGCGACGCGGAAGCTCGCGCATGACGGCGGAAACCGGCGTCGTCGGCAAACTGTCTACTTTGGACCGCTTCCTTCCGGTGTGGATCGCCGCCGCGATGGTGCTCGGGCTGCTGGCCGGCCGGTGGATTCCGGGGCTGAACACTGTGTTGTCCGCGGTGGAGGTCGACGGGATCTCGCTGCCGATCGCGCTCGGGCTGCTCGTGATGATGTACCCGGTGCTGGCGAAAGTCCGCTACGACCGGCTCGGCAGCGTGACCGCCGACCGGCGGCTGCTGTGGCCGTCGCTGGTGCTGAACTGGCTGATCGGCCCGGCGCTGATGTTCGCGCTCGCCTGGCTGCTGCTGCCCGACCTGCCGGAATACCGGACCGGGCTGATCATCGTCGGCCTCGCCCGCTGCATCGCGATGGTGATCATCTGGAACGACCTCGCCTGCGGCGACCGGGAAGCCGCCGCCGTGCTGGTCGCGCTCAACTCGGTGTTCCAGGTCGTCATGTTCGGCGTCCTCGGCTGGTTCTACCTCGCTGTGCTGCCCGGCTGGCTCGGCCTGCCGCAAGCCGATCTGAGCGTTTCCGCGTGGCAGATCGCCAAGAGCGTGCTGGTCTTCCTGGGCATCCCGCTGCTCGCCGGCTACCTTTCCCGGCGGCTGGGCGAACGCGCGAAGGGTCGCACCTGGTACGAATCCCGGTTCCTGCCGAAGGTCGGCCCGGTCGCGCTGTACGGGCTGCTGTTCACCATCGTGGTCCTGTTCGCGTTGCAGGGAGACCAGATCACCAGCCGTCCGCTCGACGTCGCCCGGATCGCACTGCCGCTGTTGGTCTACTTCGGACTCATGTGGGCGGGCTCCTACGCGCTCGGCAAGGCGGTCGGCCTGTCGTACGAGCGGACCACGACCCTGGCGTTCACCGCGGCGGGCAACAACTTCGAGCTCGCCATCGCGGTTGCGATCGCCACGTTCGGCGCCACGAGCGGACAGGCGCTCGCCGGAGTGGTCGGGCCGCTCATCGAAGTGCCGGTCCTTGTCGCGCTGGTCTACGTGTCTCTCGCGCTTCGCCGCCGATTCGCGACCGCGGTGGTTGCGTCATGAGTGTCCCCGAAGTGCTTTTCGTGTGCGTGCACAACGCCGGGCGTTCGCAGATGGCGGCCGGGTTGCTGCACCATCACGCACGCGGCAAGGTCGTCGTCCGGTCCGCCGGATCCGCGCCGGCCGACACGGTCAACCCCGCCGTCGTCGCGGTCATGGCCGAACTCGGCATCGACCTGTCCCGCGAATTCCCCAAGCCCCTGACCGTCGAGGGCGTCCAGTCGGCGGACGTCGTCATCACCATGGGCTGCGGCGACGCCTGCCCGGTCTTCCCCGGCAAGCGCTACCTGGACTGGCAGCTCGACGACCCGGCAGGCCTCCCGGCCGAGCAGGTCCGCCCCATCCGCGACGAGATCGACCGCCGAGTCCGGGCGCTGCTCGCCGAACTAGCCAGCTGAGCCCTTCATCGTCTATCGTCGATGGGCGATGAAGGGAGTTGCCGTGTTGGACCGAGCCGAGGCGGAGACCTACGCCGGATGGTTCCGCGCGCTCGCGGATCCGACGCGCGTCCAGATCCTGCACCTGATCGCCTCCGCGAATCGCCCGCTGTCAGTCGGCGAAATCGTCGAGCAGGTAAACGTGAGCCAATCGACCGTCTCCGCGCATCTGAAGATCCTCACCGAAGCCCGGTTCGTCCTCGTGCAGCCGCACGGCACCGCCCGGTTGTACCGGGTGAACGAGCGGTGTTTGTCCTGCTTCCCCAGCGCGGCCGACGTCGTCATGGGCCGCGCCGCCGTCCCCTTCGCCGACATCGCTTGCGAGGTACCGAGATGAGTCCAGATCAGGACGCGGTCCGGGAACGCTACGCCAACGCCGCACGACGAGCGCTGGCCGGCGAAGCCACCGGGGAACTCGGCGCACAGCACTACGCCGGGGAAGACGTCCCCGAAACCGTGGCAGCCACCAGTCTCGGCTGTGGAAACCCGCTCGCCGTCGCCGACCTGCGCCCCGGCGAGACTGTCCTCGACCTCGGCTCCGGTGGCGGCCTGGACGTCCTGCTTTCCGCGCGGCGCGTCGGACCCTCCGGCCGCGCCATCGGCCTCGACATGACCGACGAAATGCTCGCTCTCGCCCGGCGACAGGCCGCGCAGGCGGAAGTCGCGAATGTCGAGTTCGTCAAAGGCACGATCGAAGCCATTCCCTTGCCGGACAACACTGTCGACGTCGTGATCTCCAACTGCGTCATCGCCCTGTCGCCGGACAAACCGGCTGTCTTCGCGGGAGTCGCACGCGTGCTGCGTCCCGGCGGCCGCCTCGGCGTGACCGACCTCCTCGCCGAGGAAACGCTGACTGCGGCGGAGCGCGCAGCCGCCGACGAGGAATGCCTCGGCGGAGCACTGACGGCGGACGATTACCGAGCCTTGCTCCACGCTGCGGGCCTCGTGGACGTGGACATCCGGCGTACGCACGAGGTCGGGAACAAGCTGTACTCGGCGATCATCCGCGCCAGCAAGCCTCATTGACGAAGCAGCGGCCCCACTCCCGGAACCCGCGTGATCTCGTCCGCGAGAAACTCCCGCAAAAGTCGCACCCGCGTCAGCTCCGCCCGCTCCGGCACGACGAGCAGATTCACCGGCACCGGCGCGCAACCGTACTCAGGCAGCACCGCCCGCAGCGCTCCGTCTCGCAGAAGGTCGTCCACCAGCCACCGCGGCACGGGCGCGATTCCGCGGCCAGCAACGAGCGCTTCCCGAGCCGCGAGACCGTGATCGACCCGAAGCCGAGGCGTGAAGGTCGCGACGTGCTCCGTGCCCTGTTCGTCGATCAGCGTCAACTCGCCGCTCTTGGCGACGCTGGTCCGGCGAATCACGTCGTGCGACGAGAGATCTTCCGGCGACTCAGGCGTTCCGCGCCGCGCGAGATAATCGGGTAACGCGACCAGAATCTGATGCGCCATCCCGAGCGGACGCAGGCGCAGTTCGCTGTCCGGCTGCGGCCCGAGCTGAATCGCGATGTCCACGCCGTCGCGGATCAGGTCCGAGCGTTCGTCGGTGAGGACGAAGTCGACGCGAATGTCCGGATAGCGATCCTGGAAGCCGAAGATCAACCGGCTCAGGTGCATCACCCCGAAGAAGGCCGAACACGAGATCCGCACTTTGCCGGACGCACCGGTCCTGGCGTCTTCGACCTCCTGCTGAGCCTGTTCGACCAGCCGGAGGATCTCCGTGGCACGGGCGTAATAGCGGCGGCCCTCGTCGGTCAGCGAAATGCTCCTGGTGGTGCGGCTGAACACGGAGACCCCGAGCGCCTCCTCCAGGTCGCCGACATGCCGGGTGACGGTGGACTGCCCGACGCCGAGATCCCGGGCCACCGCGGAGAAACTGCCGCTTTCGGCGACCCGGACGAACGTGCGCATGCGGTCGAGCGTGACTTCTGGCTTATGCATCACGTGGATAAATCCTCTCCGCCGACGAGGCTAAATGAATCGCCCGCCCGCGGCTACCGTCGAAATTCCGACGGAAAGAAGCGGAGAATGCCCATGGGACCCGTGCGGGCTTGGCCGGACGGCAAGAAGGTCGCGGTGAAGATCTGCGTCGCGCTCGAGTCGTGGTCCGACGGCCACTGGCCGGTCTACGCGCCGATGGCCGCCGCCTGGCCGCTGCCCGGCGTGGAGTGCCGGCACAGCATGTCGTGGGCCGAATACGGGGCGACGACCGGAGTGTGGCGGCTGCTCGAAATCCTGGACCGGCACGACCTGCCGGCCACCTTCGGCGTCAGCGGCCTTCTCGCCGAGCGGCACCCCGAACCGGTGCTCGCCGCACACGCCGCCGGACACGAGATCGCAGCGCATTCCTACGCCCAAGACGTCATTCCCGGACAGCTCGATCCCGACGCCGAAGCGGAAAACATCAACCGCTGCACCGAAATCCTGCGAGACGTCACCGGCTCCCGGCCCACCGGCTGGCTCAGCCCACGCGCCACCGAATCCCGCCGCACCTCGGATCTGCTCGCCGCGTCCGGCTACCTCTGGTCCGGCGACCACAGCGACCAGGATTTGCCGTATGTCACGACCACGTCCGCAGGCCCCTTGGTCTACTTGATGCACAGCGACTTCACCGACGTACGCGGTGTCATGGCAGGCCCGCGCGCATACCGGGACATCCACGTCGACTTTCTCGACTACCTCCTCCGCCAGTCGACCCCAGGGATTCTCAACCTGACCGTCCACGCCCATGTCGGCGGACGCCCCCTGTTCGCCGACCAATTCGACCAGCTGCTCCAGGAAGTCGCCCTCCGCCGAGACGACCTCTGGATCGCCACCCACCACGAACTCGCCGAGTACGTGCTCGAGAAGGCCGCGTCATGACTCACACCCTCGTCATCGGCGGAACCGGAGCCATGGGCAGCCGTGTCGTCACCCGGCTCCTCGCCGACACCGACGACGAAGTCACCGTGCTCACCCGCGACCCAGATTCACCCCGCGCGACAGCCCTTTCCCATGACCGCGTGCGGTTAGTCCGAGGCGACGCAAGCGATCCGCGAAGCATCGAGCGCGCGCTGAACGGCGTCTCCCGAGTCTTCTGCAACACCGATTTCTTCTCCACGCAAAGCCCGCTCGCCGAGTTCACGCAAGGCACGAGCATCCTCGAAGCAGCCCGCCAACACGGCGTCGACCGATTCGTGTGGTCCTCGCTGGACAGCGCCGCGACGCTCACCGCCGGCCGCGTTCTCGTGCCGCATTACGAAGCCAAAGCCGCCGTCGCCGCACACATCCAGCTGCACCGATCCGAAGAAATGATGCGCCACGAACCGGACGGCTGGTATTCCGAGCACGTCTCGATCCTGGTGACCTCGCCGTACTTCGAGAACCTCCAGTCCCGCCTGTCACCCGAGGGCGACGAGGCCGTGGTGTTCACCCTCCCGCTCGGCACCGGCCGATACCCGATGATCGCCCTGTCCGACATCGCCTGGTTCGCAGTACACATGCTGGAACACTGGCAATCCTGGGGCGCACGCGATCTGGCCGTCTCCGCGGACAGCCTCACCGGCACCGAAATCGCCGCGACCTTCGAGCGCGTAACCGGGACGCCCTCCCGTTACGAAGACCTGCCACTCGGCACCCTCCACACGAGCATCCCCGACGTCGGCCACGACTACGCCGGAATGTTCGGCTTCTTCCAGCAACACGACGTCGCCGCTCACGACCGCGACCTCGCCCTGTTGCGCCGCCTCCACCCCGGCCTGATGACCTTCGAAGACTGGCTGCACCGAACCGGCTGGGACGGCAGCCGCCGCGAGGTACAGCAGTTCCGGCCTCGACCATGACGTACGCGTCCGTCCGAAACGAACTGCGCGCCACCCTCGAAGACCTCCGCGCCGCAGACCTGTACCAGACCGAACACCGTCTCACCTCGCCGCAATCACCGCGGATCTCCGTAGCCGGACAGGAGTTCCTGAACTTCTGCGCCAACAACTACCTAGGCCTGGCCAACCATCCCGCCGTCATCGCCGCCGCCCAACGAGCCCTCGAAGAGCACGGCTTCGGAATGGCAAGCGTCCGCTTCATCTGCGGCACCCAAACCCTGCACACTGAGCTGGAAGCGCGCCTGTCAGCCTTGCTGGGAACCGAGGCGACAATCCTCAATTCCTCATGCTTCGACGCGAACGGCAGCGTATTCGCCACCCTGCTAGACCAACACGACGCGGTATTCTCCGACGCCCTCAACCACGCCTCAATCATCGACGGCATCAGACTTTCCAAGGCGCGCCGCCACCGCTACCGCACCCTAGCCGAGCTAGAAACCCAACTGGCGACCACCGCCGCCCGCCGCCGACTCATCGTGACCGGCGGCGTCTTCTCCATGGACGGCTCCATCGCCCCGCTGCGAGAAATCTGCGAGCTAGCCGACCGGCACGACGCACTGGTCATGGTCGACGACTCACACGCCACCGGAATCCTCGGCGAGACCGGAGCCGGAACCCCCGAACTCCTAGGCGTATGCGACCGAGTCGACATCGTCACCGGCACCCTGGGCAAAGCCCTCGGCGGCGCGTCCGGCGGGTTTGTCAGCGCCCATGCCGAAATCGTGGACGTGCTGCGGCAGCGCTCCCGCCCGTACCTGTTCTCCAACGCCCTCCCGCCCGCGATCGTCGCAGGCACCCTCACTGCCCTAGACCTCGCCGACCCCTCCCGCCGCGCGGCGCTCCACCGCAACACGGCCGCCTTCCGCTCTCGGATGAGCCACGCAGGCTTCCATCTACTGCCCGGCGAACACCCGATCGTGCCGGTGATGTTCGGCGACGCAGCCGAGGCCGTCCGCATGGCCGAACGCATGCTGCGGTTGGGCGTGTACGTGACAGCGTTCAGCTACCCGGTGGTGCCGCTGGGGGAGGCCCGCATCCGGGTGCAGATCTCGTCGGAACACTCCCTCGACGACCTGAAGCGTTGCGTCGCCGCGTTCATGGCCGCACGCGGCTGATGAAACGCGAATGGCCCGCCAGCACGAGGCTGACGGGCCATTCGAGGAGTGCGAGTTCAGATCACACGTCGTAGTACAGCGAGAACTCGTACGGGTGCGGACGAAGCCGCAGCGGGTCGATTTCGTTCTCGCGCTTGTACTGGATCCACGTCTCGATCACGTCGGGCGTGAAGACGCCGCCCTCGAGCAGGTAGTCGTGGTCCTGCTCCAGGGTGTCCAGCACGGTGCCCAGGTCGCCCGGGACCAGCTTGACGTTCTTGGCCTCCTCGGGCGGCAGCTCGTAGAGGTCCTTGTCGATCGGCTCCGGCGGCTCGATCTTGTTCTTGATGCCGTCGAGCCCGGCCATCATCATCGCGGAGAACGCGAGGTACGGGTTGCCCGACGAGTCCGGGCAGCGGAACTCGGCGCGCTTGGCCTTCGCGTTGTTGCCGGTGATCGGGATGCGGACGCACGCGGAGCGGTTGCGCTGCGAGTACACCAGCGAAACCGGGGCCTCGAAGCCCGGCACCAGGCGGTGGTAGGAGTTCACCGTCGGGTTGGTGAACGCCAGCAGGCTCGGCGCGTGCTTGAGCAGGCCGCCGATGTAGTGCCGCGCCGTGTCGGACAGGCCCGCGTAGCCGGACTCGTCGTGGAACAGCGGCTGGCCGTCCTTCCACAGCGACTGGTGGCAGTGCATGCCCGAGCCGTTGTCGCCGGCGAGCGGCTTCGGCATGAACGTCGCGGTCTTGCCCGCGGCGAACACGGTGTTCTTCACGATGTACTTGAACAGCTGCAGGTCGTCGGCAGCGTGCAGCAGCGTGTTGAACTTGTAGTTGATCTCCGTCTGACCGGCGGTGCCCACCTCGTGGTGCGCTCGCTCGATCTCGAAGCCGGAGTTCGTCAGCGTGCGGACGATGTCGTCACGCAGGTCGGCGAAGTGGTCGACCGGCGGGACGGGGAAGTATCCGCCCTTGAACTTCGTCTTGTAGCCCTGGTTCCCGCCCTCGGTGTCGGCGCCGGTGTTCCACCAGCCCTCGACCGAGTCGATCTCGTGGAACGACAGGTGCTCGGCGTCCTCGAAACGGACCGAGTCGAAGATGTAGAACTCCGCCTCGGGGCCGAAGAAGACGTTGTCGGCGACGCCGTACTCCGCGATGTACTGCTCGGCCTTGCGCGCGATGTTGCGCGGGTCGCGGCTGTAGGCCTCGCGGGTGAACGGGTCGTGCACGAAGAAGTTCAGCGAGAGCGTCTTCGCCTTGCGGAACGGGTCGATCCGCGCCGTCTCGGGGTCCGGCAGCAGCAGCATGTCGGACTCGTGGATCGACTGGAAGCCGCGCACCGAGGAGCCGTCGAAGGCGAGACCCTCTTCGTACGCCTCCAGGTCGAACGCCTTGGCCGGCACCGTGAAGTGCTGCATGACGCCCGGCAGGTCGCAGAACCTGACGTCGATCGACTCGACCTTCTCGTCGGCGATGAGGCGCTGAATGTCGTCTGGAGTAGTGGGCACCCTCGGTGACTCCTTCTCGTTCGTTACCGGCGGCTGTACTCTCTTCGGCTCACGCTAAGAGGGCGGTGTTGCCCGACCGTCACCCGAATGTTTCGCGGGTGTTAACGGGCCGCCGTCACTGCCCAGTCGACCAGGCCGGATGTGGTCCGCGCCACCGGCATACCCTGGACGGGTGGCGAGATGGACGGGTGAATGGCTGCCGGGCACGGGCGACGGCTCCACCGCGGCGGGCCCGCGCGAGGCCCCGAAGTGGCGCGGCGAGTCGATGGGCCTGCCCGAATCGGGCGTGGGCGCGGTGGCGGGCGGCGGCCCGCGCTTCCTCGCACTCGTGCTCGACCTGGTGCTCGCCTCCCTGATCACGGCCCTGTTCGTGCGCTACGACCTGCAGAACGCCGCCGCGATGCAGACGTTCAACCTCTGGGCGGGCGCCGTCTGGGCGGTCATCACGGTCATTCCGGTCACGTTCTTCGGCTTCACCCCCGGCATGGCGGCCCTCGGCATCCGGGTGGCGCGCCTGGACGGGGCGGCGATGGTCGGCGCGTGGCGCGCGCTGGTGCGGATGGTGCTCACGGTGCTGCTGCTCCCGCCGCTGGTGCGCAACGCCGACGGCCGCAACTGGCTCGACCGCGTCACCAACACCGTCGTCATCCGGATGCGCTGACCCCTGGACGCGAAGAACCCCCGGTCGCGGCGGACCGGGGGTTCTCGACAACCAGGCGTCAGCGACGGCGGATGGTGCGCTGCACGTTCCGCATCTTCGCGCCCGCGGGCATCGGGCCCTTCGGCATCGCGGCGCCGCGCGAGCCGAGCGCGGCCAGCTTCGCCTCGAGGGCGTCGATCTGGGCCGGCTTGAGGTTGCGCGGCAGCTTCGTCAGGTGCGACTGCAGCTTCTTGAGGGGGACCTGCTTCTCCTCGTGCCCGATCGTCACGTCGTAGATCGGGGTGTCGCCGACCAGCCGCGACACGCGCTTCTTCTCCTGCGCGAGCAGGCTCTTCACCCGGTGCGGCGCGCCTTCGGCCACGAGGATCACGCCGGGGTGGCCGAGCACGCGGTGGACGGCGTCAAGCTGGGTCGTCGCGGCGACGGTCGGCGTGACCTTCCACTTGCCGCGCATGTTCTCCAGCGCCCAGGCTCCCGCGCCGGGCTGGCCGTCGGCCTTGCCGTAGACCGTGCGCTGCACGCGCCTGCCGAAGATGATCACGGCGAGCAGGATGCCGAGCACGATGCCCAGCGGCAGCAGCGTCCACTGGATGCCGAAGATGAGCCCGATGCAAAACAGCACACCGGCGACGACCACGATCGAACCGACCATCCAGGGGATGAGCATCGGGTCTTCGCGGCGCTGCATCTTGAACGCCTCGAACAGCTGGCCGCGCCGGGCCTTGCTCGCAGCGCGCTTTTCCCGCTTGGCCTGCTTGGCCGCTTCCTTGTCCTGCTTGCCCGCCATATGACCAGGATACGGCCGCGTGTCCGGCCGGGAATCCGTCGGCCCCCTCTGCGAGGATCGCGGGGTGGCCATCGCATCGTCTCCCCAGAGCCGGCAGAGCCGCGCGAGCCTGCTCGACGGGCTTGATCCCGAGCAGCGCGCCGCCGCGGCGGCCCCCCGCGGCCCGGTGTGCGTCCTCGCCGGCGCGGGCACCGGAAAGACCCGGACGATCACGCACCGCATTGCCCACCTGGTCCGATCGGGCCATGTCGCGGCCGGGCAGGTACTGGCCGTCACCTTCACGACGCGCGCCGCGGGGGAGATGCGCACCCGGCTGCGCGGCCTCGGGGTCGACGCGGCGCAGGCGCTGACGTTCCACGCCGCCGCCCGCCGTCAGCTCCGCTACTTCTGGCCGCGCGTCGTGGGCGACCGGCCGTGGGACCTGATCGACAACAAGTTCCGGCTCGTCGCCCAGGCCGCCCAGCGCGTCCGGCTGAGCACCGAGACCGAGGTGCTGCGCGACCTCGCGAGCGAGATCGAGTGGAGCAAGGCGTCGCTCGTCTCGCCGGACGACTACCCGACGGTCGCCGCGCGGATGCAGCGCGACACCCCCGCGCCGGTCGCCCAGGTCGCCGAGGTCTACCGCTGGTACGAGGAGCTGAAGACGAACGCGCAGGTCCTCGACTTCGACGACCTGCTCCTGCAGACCACCGCGGTGCTGGAACGGCACGAGGCGGTCGCGGCCGAGTTCCGCGACCGGTACCGCTGCTTCGTGGTCGACGAGTACCAGGACGTCACGCCGCTGCAGCAGCGGCTGCTCGACGCGTGGCTCGGCGGCCGCGACGACCTCACCGTCGTCGGCGACGCCAACCAGACCATCTACTCCTTCGGCGGCGCCTCGCCGAAGTCGCTGCTGGAGTTCACACGGCGGTTCCCGGAAGCGACCGTCGTGCGTCTCGAACGCGACTACCGGTCCACCCCGCAGGTCGTCGCGCTCGCGAACCGCGTGATCGGCGCCGCGCGCGGACGTCCGGCCGGGTCGCGGCTGAAGCTCATTGGGCAGCGTCCGGAGGGGCCGGACCCGCGGTTCGCCGAGTACGAGGACGAGGCCGCCGAGGCCAGCGCGGTCGCGCGGCGGGTCCGCGAACTGCTCGACGCGGACGTGCCGGCGAGCGAGATCGCGATCCTGTTCCGGGTGAACGCGCAGTCCGAGGCGTATGAGCAGGCGCTCACCGAAGCCGGGATCCCGTACCTGGTCCGCGGCGGCGAGCGGTTCTTCCAGCGCACCGAGGTGCGGCAGGCGATGGCGGCGCTGCGCACGGCGTCGATGGAGCCGACCTCGCTGGAGCTGGTCACCGCGGTGCGCTCGGTGCTCGCGCGGGTCGGGCTCACCGAGCAGCCGCCGTCGGGCGGAGCGGCGAAGGAGCGCTGGGACGCGCTGCTCGCGCTGGTGGAGCTGGCCGAGGAGCTGGCGGCGGCGGTCGAGGACGCGGATTTGCCGCGCTTCGTCGCGGAGCTCGAACAGCGCGCGGCGGCGCAGCATCCGCCGACCGTCGAGGGCGTCACGCTCGCCTCGCTGCACGCGGCGAAGGGGCTCGAGTGGGACGCGGTGTTCCTCGTCGGGCTGTCCGAGGGCACGATGCCGATCTTGCACGCGGACGGCGACGACGCCGCGATCGAAGAGGAACGACGGCTGTTCTACGTCGGCGTCACGCGGGCTCGGGAGCACCTGTCGCTGTCGTGGTCGCTGTCGCGCGGACAGGGCAGGGGACGCAACCGGCGCCGCTCGCGGTTCCTGTACGGGCTGATCCCGGAGGACCACCCGGCAGCGCGTATCGCCCGATCGCAGCAGACGGCGAAGCCGGGGTCGAATGTCGCCCGCTGCCGGCTGTGCGGCGGTCCGCTGGTGCAGACCATGGAGGTCAAGCTCGGCCGGTGCGGGAAGTGCCCGTCCACAGTGGATGAGGATCTGCTGGAGAAGCTGAAGACGTGGCGCGGGGAGCGTTCGCGGGAGCTGAAGGTCCCGGCGTTCGTCGTGTTCACTGACGCGACGCTGATGGCGATCGCCGAACAACGGCCGACCGACGACGGCGCGCTGGTGTCGATCTCCGGGATCGGCGCGACGAAGCTCGAGCGGTTCGGCGCCGAGGTGCTCGACGTGGTCCGGTCGTCGATGCGATCTTGACCGCGTCTTCGCGGTGATCGATGCGGCGAACCTGCAGCTCGGAGGCGATCTTCAGCTTTTCGGCAGAGATTTGGGAAAATAAGTTGCCCCGGTTGCGCCGGGGCGCATAACCTGCGTAGGCACCCGGGCGAGAGCCCGGTCTGGGGAAGAACACACGACGGCTGCCGCTTCGAGCGGCGCAGTCCGAGAGAGAAAGGCGGTGCCGGTGAAATGATCAGCAATCTGATGCAGACGAACCCTGGCACCGGTCTGTCTCTCTGCATGACCGTTGACGCCCCGCGCCAGGGCACCGGTGTGTCCACGTTCGCGCACATCGACGGAACGCGTCGTCACGTCGACGGATTGCGTCGCATCGAGCGCAACGGGGCCCCGGTCGGCATCACTCTCGCGAGCGCCGCCGTTGTTGCCGCGTACCCGCAGGTTGATGTCGATCTGCCGACCATCAAGCAGTTCCGTGTTCCGTTGTCGATACGGGAGCGAAGTTCCTGACCTGACGTCAGGACTCAAGGCTCACGAAGGCCGCGGAACCGGTAACCGGATCCGCGGCCTTCGTGTTTTTTTGGCTGCACAACAAGAAGGAACAAGTTGTCCAGTTCGATCGCCCACCGCCACACCACCACCGCATCGCAAAGGAGCACGGAAATGTCATCCGCCATCGCCCTCGCCGAGGGCCCCTTAGCCGAAGGGTTCGACATCGGCGACCTGCTCGAAGGGGTCGCCGAGCCGGAACTCCCCTGCCGCTCGCGAGACGCGGACCTCTGGTTCGCCGAATCGCCCGCGGAACTCGAGCGGGCCAAGGCGTTCTGCGCCGCCTGCCCGGTCCGCGAGGCCTGCCTCGCGGGTGCACTCGCCCGGCGTGAGCCGTGGGGTGTCTGGGGAGGAGAGATCTTCGAGCGCGGCGCGGTGATCGCACGCAAGCGGCCCCGTGGCCGTCCGCGCAAGAACGCCGCCCTCGAACCCGCCGCAGCAGCACGGAGCGCAGCCGCATGACCGTCGACCTCATCACCACGCGCGATTTCGAGGCCCGCACCGGAAAACCGGTCCGCGTTCAGCCGAAACCCAAGCAGAACAAGTCTCAGGAGACCACGAAGA
Source organism: Amycolatopsis sp. CFH S0740 (assembly GCF_004522315.1). Lineage (NCBI taxonomy): Bacteria > Bacillati > Actinomycetota > Actinomycetes > Pseudonocardiales > Pseudonocardiaceae > Amycolatopsis > Amycolatopsis sp. CFH S0740. Next base: position 41,753 of record NZ_SDLS01000006.1, read on the forward strand.
TGTTGCTTCACGAAGAACTGTCCCGAGCGCGAATACGCGACCTGATAACCGAACACGAAGCCCAACGCCCGTGGCGCCAAGCGCGAGCCGCGCGCCGCTGGTCGCGGGTAGCCCGCTGGGCGGCCAGCCGCGCGGAGCGTTACCAACCACCCAATTAATACGGACGGCCTGGTCAGGCAGGGCCGGGTCTCGGCCCGGCTCCTTGCCTGACCGGCCGCTTCGTGCCGGAGCTTCGTCTTCATGCGGGCGCCCCGGCGCGCCGCCATGTCCGGGAACCCTGGTGCCCGCCTCCATTCGCGAGCCCCGGCATCCCGCTTTGTCCGGGAGCTCCGGTGCCCGCTTCCGGGAGCCCCGGTGGTCCGCCTTCGTCCGTGAGCCCGGGTGCTCGCTTCCGGGAGCCTCGGTGGTCTGCCTTCGTCCGGGTGCCCCGGTGTCCGCTTCCGGGAGCCTCGGCGGCCTGCCTTCGTCTGGGTGCCCCGGTGTCCGCTTCCGGGAGCCTTGGCGGTCCGCCTTCGTCCGGGAGCTCCGGTGCCCGCTTCCGGGAGCCTCGGCGGTCCGCCTTCGTCCGGGCCCCGGTCGCCCGGACGCCGACCTCGCCGATTCCGGCTGCCCTGCCTCAGGCCGGGCTGCGCAGGTTCTTGTCGCCTGATCACCCAGCAGTTGGGTGATCAGGCGACCCGCCACGTGCGACCGGTTCCGCCACGATCCCTTCGCTGAAACGAGCCTGGAAGGTCCGTCGGGGGACAGTCCAGGCTCGTTCTCGCGCGCGGACCGGTGTTCAATGACCCCGTGTCCGGACATACGCACGACCACATCGACTGGGCTGACCGGCTGGTTCTCCTCCGCGCAGCCGACACTCTCGACGCTCCCGCCCACGCCGCCATCGCCGCGCGTCTGGTGGCGAAACTCCCCGCCAACCCGACGGTGATCGACCTCGGCTGCGGAGCCGGTGGGATGAGCACCCACTTCGCCCAAGCCCTGGCCGCCCAAGGCGGCGGCACGATCATCCTGGTCGACGCGACACCCGAATTGCTCCACGAGGCCGAGCGCGCCGTACGCGCCGCTGCTGATGCCGCGCATGCCAACCGCAGGGACGGCTCAACGCAGACGCGCAACGGCCGCGTGCCCGACGGCAACGCCGATCCATCGAACGGCCATCTCGCAGCGGCCGAGGACACCGCGCCGCCGGTCGAGGGCCTCGCTCCGGCATCCGGGGACACCGCACCGACAGCCGAGGACAGCGCTTCGGCCATCGGCGACATCGCATCGACAGCCGAGGGCACCGCCTCGACAGGGGATCGCATCGCCCCGAAAGCTGGGGACACTGCCCCGACTGTCGAAGGCCGCGCACTGACAGCCGAGGGCACCGCGCCGACCATCGAGGTTCGTGCGGTAGTCGCCGACGTCGCCGACGGTGCCCTGCCCGACTTGTTGCCTGCCGCGGATCTCGTATGGGCATCGCGCGTCGTGCATCATCTTCCGGACCAGCAGGCCGCAATCGGCACGCTTACCGCGGTCGCGCGGGCTGGCGGCGTTGTCGCACTGGCTGAGGGTGGGTTGTCTTTTTCTTGCCTCCCTTGGGATCTAGGGCTCGGACGGCCCGGTCTGGAGGACCGGTTGCAGGCCGCGCAGGCGGAATGGTTCGTTGGAATGCGCGAGGGCATCGACGGCGCCGTGCCGATGCCCTACGGCTGGCCGCTCGCGCTCGAACGCGCCGGACTCGCTGACGTCAGCTCGTTCAGCGCGCTCGTGGACCACCCCGCACCTGGCCCGGACGGTCTCGCCGACTATGTGCACCACCACCTTTCCCGTCTCGCAACGCACGGTGCCGACTATCTCTCCGAGGAAGACCGCGCGACGCTGGCGTCCCTTCTCGATCCGGACAGCGCCCACTACCTCGGCCATCGCCGCGACCTCTACCTGCTTGGCGCCCGCACCGTGCACCACGGACGCCGACCGTGACCGCGCCTGACCCCACGTGCTCGCGGTGCGGCCGGGCACGCTCCGCCGAAACCGATCCGCTCGCGACCTTGGCCTGGGTGAGCACCAAGGAAAATGGGCAACAGCGCTGGCTCTGTCCGGACTGCGCGCGCAACCACGTCCGGGACATCGAAGGCAAGCTGCCCGACGAGTACTGGTGACTGGACCGTGTGTGCGATCCGGTCTGGGGGGCGGATCGCTTGACGAGCGTTCGTGCCCGGGTCGCGCGCAACCTGTTCGGAGCGCTGAGGCGAGGCATCCTGCCGAGTACCGGTAATCGGCGTACGTGTTCGGGCGTCAGGTTCGGGTCATGCGGCATTTCCTGTCTTGTAGACGGCGCGTACTTTCGGGCGGGGCGTGCGCGCCGCGTGGCGGTAGGCGTTGAGGAGTTCTGTGCTCATCTCCTCCGGGGATTCCCGGAGTTGGCGTGGGGTGCACCGAAACAGCACGGTGCCGGTCGCGGCTAAAGCCAGGTGGCTGAAGTCTTCTGGGCCCGCGGCGGTGCGGTAGCGCCAGGCCAAGCCGATCTCGTCCCACCAAGCGTCTGCGGTGCCGAGGCGGCGGCCGCGGCGGTCGCAGACTGCGACGTTCCATTGCGGGGTGGGCAGCGGGGTTCGTTGAAGGACCCGGAGTGCTTGCCCGTGCGCGAAGGTTTCTTGGTCGTCGAGGTTGCGCAGGACATTGCGTACGGCGGCTGAACCGCGCTGGTTTCCGGTGTTCAATTCGGTCGTCAGCTCGGCGCGGTCGGCCAAGCCCCAATACAGCGGCAGCGACACCAGCCTCGCGATCTCGTCTGGATCGTTCTCCCTCCGGGCCAGGTCGAGGGCGGCGCGGGCGGCGCTTGCGTAGGGCAGGCCGTCGATCTGGATTGCTTTGGGCATTCGTGCGGTGCGGTAGGTGATGACGCTCGGTTCGTTGGCCGGCCTTCGGTTGTGGGGCACCAAAAGATGGATCTCCGGAGTCCGCGGATGGCTGATTCCGTGTGCGCACAACGCATCCGTGCCGGTGATGATGGTTCCACGTCCGTACCGGGCGACGGCTGCGTGCAGGAGCTCTTCTCGGCTCGGAGGTTTGTCGTGCACGAGATATACGCCGGAATACACCTGCCGCCACGGCCCGCCCGGGCCGGAGAGCTGTGCGGCTCTTCGGTCGGAAATTCCCGCGACGCGCAGGTGCCGTCTGTGGAGTACGCCGTGGGAAACCAGATCACCGAAAGCGAGGGAGTCAGTGCTTGTTGTAGTCGTCATACATCGAGAATGACGCCTTGATCAACTCCGCGAAACCACCCTGCGCAATCTGTGGACAACTCGGTGTTGTCGCCCCGCCTTGTGGATAACTCAGGCGGCGAACCCGGGCTGCCACCGTTCGACGATGCCGCGAGCGGGGATCTCGGCGTCGAGCTGGCAGAGGATGCCCGTCGAGCCGGCGGTGACCCGGTGGATCATCAGGTACTCCGGCGGCAGGTTCAGCGAGCGGCCGACGTGGAAGTCGTTGCCGCGCGAGTCGCCGACGCGGCCCGCCTGTCGCTGCATCCAGCGGCGCGTGAAGTGGAACGTCGGCTCGGCCAGCGGCTCGGTGAACGGCGCGAGATAGGCCAGGACCTCGTCCGCTTCCAGCGACGAATCCGCCCGCACGAAACGGTTCTCGCGCAGCAGTCGCATCAGTTCGTCGGAGTGGCCGTCCAGGGCGAGCCGCGTGATTTCGCCCAGGTGGCGCGGAATTCCGTGCGGCAGTTTCGCGACGCCGCCGAAGTCGATCACGCACAGCCTGCCGTCGCCGGTCAACATGAAGTTGCCGGGGTGCGGGTCGGAGTGCAGCAGATGCGCCCGCGCCGGCGACGAGTAGTGGAACTCCGCGAGCAGCCGACCGGCCAGGTTGCGGGTGGCCGGGTCGCCGTCCGAGATGATCTTGGCCAGCGGCGTGCCGGTGGCCCACTCGCTGACCACGACCTTCGGCGCGCTCGCCACGACGCGCGGGATCAGGAATTCAGGGTCGCCCTCGAACGCCTTCGCGAACGCGCGCTGGTTGTCGGCCTCGGCGAGGTAGTCGAGCTCCTCGTCCATCCGCTCGGCCAGCTCCGTGAGCAGCGGTTTCACGTCGGTGCCCGGGATGAAAGCCTGGAACAGCCTGCTGAAGCGTTGCAGCTGGCGCAGGTCGCTGCGCAGCGCCTCGTCCGCGCCCGGGTACTGGACCTTGACCGCGACCTCGCGACCGTCGTGCCAGGTCGCGCGGTGCACCTGGCCGATGCTCGCCGCGGCGGCGGGCTCGTCGTCGAAGTGCGAGAACCGGCCCACCCACGACCGGCCCAGCTGCTCGGCGAGCACGCGGTGGGTTTGCCTGGCTGGCATCGGCGGAGCGGCCGACTGCAGCTTCGTGAGCGCTTCCCGGTACGGCTGCGCCATGTCGTCCGGCACCGCGGCCTCGAACACGCTCAGCGCCTGCCCGAACTTCATCGCGCCGCCCTTGAGCGTGCCCAGCACCTCGAACAGCTGCTCAGCGGCCTTGGCCGAGAGCGTCGCGCTCACCTGCTCAGCGCTCTGTCCCGCCAGCCGCTTGCCCCAGCCGCCCACCGCTCGTCCGGCGATGCCGAGCGGAAGGCTCGCCAGCTTCGCAGTACGGGCAGCGCCGCGGCGCGGCATGGCGGAATCGCGGTCTCCGGCGCGGTCGCGAAAGTCGGTCACTCTGCGATTCTGCCTTGGCAAGCACGACGCTCGCAGCCCGCTGACGGCACCCAGGTGTGTCCTACGTCTCTTGCAGCACCTCCTCGGAAGCCTCCTCCGCCGCTTCGAGAGCGTCCTCGACGGGAACTGGCGCACCGCAGCCGCAGTCCGGGTGCGGTTCCCAGATCCGGCGGTGGAGTTTTCCGTCGAAGTTGTCGATCTCGAGCGTGGCGTTCCAGGCCGGCGGCGGGGTTTCGCTCGGCGACAGCAGCCGCATCGCTTGGGCGACGGCGAGCGAGGCGCACGCCTGCACAGCACCGAGATCAGCCCTGGGTATCCGGCTTACCAGCTGCGTCGCGATCCTCGGCCACGACAGATCAGCGTCGGTCCGGTGCAGGTCACAGCAGCGGAGGCAGGCGCTGCGGCCAGGCACCACGAGCGGTCCGACGATGCCCGTGCCCTCGCACACCCGGACCGGCAGGTGTGTGGTGCCCGAATCGACCAGCTCGGCCACCTCCTCCGGCGGCGGGACGAGGGTGTCGGTGAGCAGCACGAGGTCGGGGAGGCGGCGCTGGTTGCGAGCGGTGGTGACGTCGGGCGCGACCCGGGCGACGACGTTCCGTATCGCGCGTTGCCTGGGTTGGCCCAGCTCAGCGGGGGTGAACCCGGAACCGAGATCGGCTTCGGAGACCGTGCCGGACGCACGGATGTCGAGGTGCCCGACTCCGGACGTCGCGAGCAGCGCGGCGACTGCCACGGCGATCCGTCCGCTGCCGTGGACCGCGATGAGGCTCTGCCAGCGACGATCCGTGAGGGCTGGCTGGTAGTGCCGGGCACGCAGCGACCACAAGCCGGTCTCGACCCGTTTCGCCTCCTTCTTCGCCGCTTCGGTGACCAACCCGAGCGCGGACAGCTGTTTCAGCAGCAGATGGAACTGGTCCCGGTGTTCGCCTACAGCGAGCAGGACGTCCTCGAGGCCACGCCGTCCGTCGAGCCTGCGGACGCTGTCGACGATCGCCGGGGGCAGGCCGTTGGCGATGATGCCGTGGCGGCGGTCGAGGCCGAACTGGATCTCGTTGTCGTCGCGTTCGAGCACGTGGAGGCCCGGAAGCAACGTCGGGTACGCCGGGAGGAGCACGTCCGGCGGCGGAACACTGGACAGGGTCATGCGGTCAGCTTGGCAGCTCCGGAACGCCACTCGTGGGTGAGAAGCTGAGTTGTCCACAGGGAAATCTAGTTGTGGACAAGTCAGGGCTGTGACCTTTCGGCGCTCCAAGTTGTCGGTGCTGAGCCTTACCGTTGTCGAGTGGTCGAAGCACGGATGTCCTCCCTGAGAGGCAGGGGCGAGAAGGCCCCGTCGGACACTTCTCAACACAAGGTCGAGGTGCGGCGCAGCCAGCGCAGGCACCGGACGGTCACCGCGTACTGGAATGACGACACCCTGGTCGTCCTCATCCCGGCACGGATGACGCGCGAAGAAGAGAAACACTGGGTCGCGGAGATGGAGCGCAGGCTGCTGCGCCCGGGAGGACGGAAGACAGCGCCGCCCAAGACGTCGGACGCGGCGCTGCTGGCGCGCTGCGCGGTGCTCGGGGCGAAGTACCTGGACGGGAAGGCGTTGCCGGCGAGCGTCCGGTGGGTGCCGCCGATGCGCACCAGGTGGGCGTCGTGCACGCCGGTGGACGCCACCATCCGGGTCAGCGAACGGCTCCAGAAGGTGCCGCAATGGGTGCTGGACTACGTGCTGGTCCACGAGCTGGCGCACCTGCGGGAGCCGGGGCACGACCCGGCGTTCTGGGCGCTGGTGAACCGGTATCCGAAGACGGAACGGGCGATGGGGTATCTGGAGGGGCTTTCGGCGGCGGCTGGGTGGGGGATTTCGGAGGAGGACTGAGTCGGTGGCTGGCCGCGGCTGGGTCTTGGAGGGGTGGTGCGTGGCCGAGGGCGTCGGCGGAGGGGCCTGCGACCAGGTGTGGGGGAGTGACCTGCAACCAGGTGTGGGGGAGTGAGGGGTAGGAGGGTGGCTGGGTGAGTAGTCCGTGGGCGCTGGACTGGCTTGATCGATGGTGGCGGCGGACCGTGTGAGGAGATGGGGGGCGGAACCGTGGCGTGGCGGCGTGGCGGAACCGGTGATGAGGGTGCGGCAGGCCCGGTGACGAGTCAGGTTGGTGGGACTGGCGGGCAGCGTGGCGGGGTTGGTGGCCAGGCGGTGCGGCGGAAGCGTCGCGGAGTTCTTCGTGTGGCGGCGTGGCGGTACTCGTGATCACGCGGTGGGCAGAACCCGTGGTGAGAGGCGGAGGTCGCGGCAAGAGCGGAGCGCTGGCGGGACAAACGCAGCGCGGACCGTCTCAACTGAGTGAGACGGTCCGCGCTTAACGGCAGTGTGGCCGGGGCGTAAGGCGACCCCAGACGGGAAGCCTTAGGAAGGCGAGTTGCCCTCGTCCTTCGGAGTCTCGTCGCCCTTGTCCGCGGCGTCGGACGAGTCGGAGGAACCGGCGCCCTTGGCCTCGCCAGCCTCGCGGGCCTCCCGTTCCGCCTTCTCCGTGCGTTCCAGTTCCGCGATCGGGTCCAGGTCAGCGGCGAGAGACGGCGGTTCGGACATCCGGTCGGCGAAGTCCAGGGGCTCGTCGAGGTCGTCGGCGGTCGGCATGAGGTCGGGGTGCGACCAGAGGCCGTCGCGCTTTTCGAGGCCGTGGCGGTCTCCGACTAGCTTCCACAGGGACGACGCGGCGCGCATCCGGCGCGGGCGCAGTTCGAGGCCCACCAAGGTGGCGAAGGTCTGCTCGGCCGGGCCGCCGGTCGCGCGGCGGCGGCGCAGGGTTTCGCGCAGGGCCTCGGCTCCCGGGAGACGGTCGCCGATGGCCTCGGCCACCACTACGTCCACCCAGCCTTCCACCAGGGCCAGCAGGGTTTCCAGACGCTTCAGGGCCGCCTGCTGCTCTGGCGTGGTTTGCGGTTCCAGCAGGCCGGACGACATCGCTTCCTCGATGCTCGCCGGGTTCGCCGGGTCGATGCTTCCGGCCAGCGACTCGAGTGCGGAGGTGTCCACGGTGATCCCGCGGGCGAACTCCTCGACCGTCGCCAGCAGGCGCTGCCGCAGCCACGGGATGTGCGCGAACAGGCGCTGGTGCGCGGCCTCGCGCGCGGCCAGGAACACCAGTACCTCGCTGGCGGGCAGCTCCAAGCCTTCAGTGAACTTCTCGATGTTCGCCGGGAGCAACGCCGACGTGGTGGCCTCGCCGAGCGGCAGGCCGACCTCGGTCGAGGTGAGCACTTCCTGCGCGAGCTGCGCCAGCGCGTTGCCGAGCTGGGAGCCGAAGGCCATTCCGCCCATCTGGCCCATCATCGACAGCAGCGGGCCCGCCGCCTGCTTGGCTTCCTCGGGCAGCGCCTGCATCCACGCGCCGGACACCTGCTGCGCCACCGGATCGCACAGTCGCTGCCAGGTCGGCAGCGTCTTCTCGACCCAGGTGCGCGCGGACCACGAGACCGTCGAGGTCGCGCCCGCGGGGAGGATCGTCGCCGCGTCGAGCCACAGTTCCGCCAGGTGCGCGGCGTCGCGCACGGCAGTGGCGGAGTCGCCGCCTTCGGACGAGAAGCCGATCTTGGCGTCGTCCCGCCCGCTCAGGTTCTGGAGTGCGATCTGCTTCGCCAGGTCGTAGTTGACCGGCCCGCTCGACGAGCCCGCCTGGCTCAGCATCTGGCCCAGCTGGCTCAGCATCTGCCCGAGCTGGTTGAACGCCTCGGCTCCGCCGGGCTGGCCCGGGTTCGAGGGGTCGTTGTCGCCTCGCTTGTCGGGATCGGGCGGTCCGAAGCCGAACGGGGGATTGCTCATAGCTCCACCGTACGCGGGTGCGACCCGGCTCAGCGCGTCAACCGTGGCCTTCACCGGGAAGCGAACACAGTCACCGTACGCTGTCGCTCGTGACAAAACCGGACGAGGACACCGCGAACCAGTCCCGCCGCGCCGAGCCGTCGCGCGCGCCGGGCCGCAGCGACCGGCGGATGACCCGCCGCGGATGGACGATGCTGGTCAGCGGCGTGCTGTTCCTGGTGTTCGTCGTGGCCGGGTTCCTGGTCCAGGTGCCGTATGTCGCGATCAGCCCCGGGCCCACCTACGACACCCTCGGCCGCGACGCCGCGGGCAACCCGGTGATCCAGGTCAAGGGGCAGCAGACCTACGGCACCAGCGGCGAACTGCGGATGACCACCGTCTCGCTCAACGACGGCATCAACCTCTTCACCGCGCTCGGCCTCTGGGCCAGCGGCCGCTACGCGCTCGCGCCGCGCGAGGAGTACTACAAGCCGGGCGAAACGAACGAGCAGGTCAAGCAGGAGAACATCCAGCAGCTGCAGAACTCGCAAAGCAACGCCCAGGTCGCCGCGCTGCGCCACCTCGGCTACCCGGTGCAGGTCGTCGCGAAGCAGATCGTGTCCGGCAGCCCGGCCGACCACATCCTCGCCCCCGGCGACAAGCTCGTCGCGGTCAACGGCAAGCAGGTGCGCGAGGCCGGCGAGGTCGCCGCCTCGATCGTCAACACCAAGCCGGGCGACACCGTCCAGGTCACCTTCCAGCACCTCGGCCAGCCGGAACGCACCGTGCCGGTCACGCTCGCCCACCGCGACGACCGTACCCAGGGCTTCCTCGGCCTGACCGCCGTCGACCGCGCGGTCGCGCCGTTCTCCGTCGACATCTCGCTGCAGGACGTCGGCGGCCCGTCGGCCGGGCTGATGTTCACCCTCGCGATCATCGACCGGCTCACCCCGCCCGGGAAACCGGGCAGCGACCTCGCGGGCGGCAGGCACATCGCGGGCACCGGCGAGATCAGCGAGACCGGCCAGGTCGGTCCGATCGGCGGCATCTCGTTCAAGGTCGTCGGCGCGAAGGAAGCGGGCGCGACCGACTTCCTCGTCCCCGAGCACAACTGCGCCGAGGCCAAATCGGCCGCGCCGGAAGGGCTCAACCTCATCAAGGTGTCCAACCTCGACGACGCGCTCAAGCAGCTGGAGAACCTGAAGGCCGGTCGCCCGACCGTGCACTGCTGACCCAGCGACACGAAAAGGGCCCGTTGAAACCATCAACGGGCCCTTTGTCGTCAGGAAGGATCAGGGCTGCAGGGTCGTCTTGAGCGCTTCGACCAGGTTCGGCGCGAGGTCCGGGCTTTCCACCAGTTCGTCGACCGCGTTCTCGTCCTCGTTGCCCGGCTGGATGCCGCGCAGCCGCATCACGCAAGCCGCCTCGCCTTCTCTCAGGACGGCGGCCACCAGACGGGCCTCGGTGCGGCGCGGGTGGTCCGCGGCGGCGCGGCGGAGGCTTTCGGCGTCCGCCTCGGCGATGCCTTCGAGTTCCGCCTCCACGTCCGGCGGCAGCACGATGATCTCTTGCGCCAGCGCGCAGCCGACCACGATCTCCGGCCACGCGATCCGGCCGAGCGATTCGGCGAGATCGCCGTCCGGCAGCGCCTCCTGGGCCACCGGCGTCAGCGGGTTCGCCCGGTCGAGCTGACCGGCCAGTTCGGGCTGTTCGTCCAGCAGTGCCGCGGTCGGCACCAGCGCGAACAACTGCGGCGGCTGGTTCCAGCCGGCGGCGGCGACGAACTCTTCGACTTCCCGGGCCAGCCCGGCGACAGGGTGGGCGGCAGACGGCTCACTCGGTGGCATGGCGACCATCGTGTCAGGCGTCCCCGCGACGCGCCGCGCGTGCCCGGTTTGGGCGGTCCCGGGAACTCGCGGCACCATCCGTAGAGTTAGAGGTCACGGGGGACACCGCTGTCCCCGGAGAACGTGTTCACGAAGACAGGAGCATTGCCGTGGCGACTCGGCCCCCGGTGAGCCTGAAGCTGTCCCGGCGCAGCCGGATCCTTCTCATCATCGCCGCGGTGATCGTGCTGGCCCTGCTGGCCGGCGTCCGGTTGCTCGACACTTACGTGGACTGGCTGTGGTTCGGCGAACTGCAGGCGCGGTCGGTGTTCACCACGCAGGTGGTCACCCGCATCGTGCTCTTCCTCGCGGTGGGGCTGCTGGTCGGCGGGGCGCTGGCGGTCAGCCTGCTCATCGCCTACCGCACGCGCCCGGTGTTCGTGCCGGTGTCCGGCCGCGACGATCCGCTGTCGCGCTACCGCTCGGTGATCGTCAGCCGGATCCGGCTGTTCGGCATCGGCATCCCGGTGCTCACCGGCGTCATCTCGGGAGCCTCGGCGAGCGGGGACTGGCAGACGATCCAGCTGTTCCTCAACGGCACCTCGTTCGGGCAGAAAGATCCCGAGTTCGGCATCGACCTCGGCTTCTACGCCTTCTCGCTGCCGTTCGTGAACTGGCTGCTCGGCTGGCTGTTCGTCACCGTCGTCGTCTCGTTCTTCGGCGCGCTGATCGCGCACTACATCTTCGGCGGCATCCGGCTCGCCGGCCGCGGCGGCCAGCTGGCCGGGCCGACGCGTGCGCAGCTCGCCATCACCGTCGGGCTTTTCGTGCTGCTGAAGGCGGTCGAGTACTTCTTCGACCGGTACAACCTGCTGCTGTCCGACCGGAACATGCCGCTGTTCAACGGCGCCACCTACACCGACCTCAACGCGGTGCTCCCGGCGAAGCTGATCCTGCTGTGCATTTCGGTGATCTGCGCGATCGCCTTCTTCGCGGGCGCGTTCCTGCGGAATCTGCAGCTGCCGGCGATTTCGCTGGTGCTGCTGATCCTGTCCGGCGTGCTGGTCGGCGTCGCCTGGCCGGCGATTCTCGACCAGTTCTCGGTCAAGCCGAACGCGAACGAGAAGGAAGCGACGTCGATCCAGCGCAACATGGACGCGACGCGCGCGGCGTACGGCCTCACCAACGTGAAATACGAGCAGTACCCGGGCAAGACCGAAACCACGGCGGACGCGGTGAAAGCCGACACCGGCACGGTGTCCAACATCCGGCTGCTCGACCCGAACATCCTCAGCGACACCTTCACCCAGCGCGTCGGCCGCGAGAACTTCTACGGCTTCCCGTCCAAGCTGGACATCGACCGGTACACCATCGGCGGCACCACGCAGGACTACATCGTGGCCGCCAAGGAAATGAAGACCGACGGGCTCACCGGGAACCAGAACAACTGGATCAACAAGCACATGGTCTACACGCACGGCAACGGCTTCGTGGCCGCGCCGGCGAACACGATCGACCGTGCGGTGAAGGATTCGAACTCCGACGGCGGCTACCCGATCGCCACCACGAGCGACACGAGCAACCCCACCGGCGCGGGCTCGGTCAACGGCCAGCCGGGCATCAAGGTCGACCAGCCGCGGATCTACTACGGCGAGCTCACCAACCAGTCCGACTACGCGATCGTCGGCGGCACGCCGGGCAAGGCCCCCGGCGAGTACGACACCGACGCCCAGCGCGGCTACCTCTACCAGGGCAAGGGCGGCGTCTCGCTCGACAACTGGTTCAACCGGCTGATGTTCGCCGCCGAATACCGCGAACCGAAGATCCTCTTCTCCGACGCCATCGGCGACGGCTCGAAGATCATGTACAACCGCGAACCGCGCGACCGCGTCGCGAAGGTGGCCCCGTGGCTCACCCTCGACGGCGACCCGTACCCCGCGGTGGTCAACGGCCGCATCCAGTGGATCGTCGACGGTTACACCACGCTCGACAACTACCCGTACGCCCAGCAGACGCAACTCGGCGAAGCGACCAACGACTCGCTCAACGGCGTCACCAAACAGGCGAACAACTCGATCAACTACATCCGCAACTCGGTGAAGGCGACCGTCGACGCGTTCGACGGCACCGTCAACCTGTACTCGATCGACGACAACGAACCCGTCCTCAAGGCGTGGGAGAAGGTCTTCCCCGGCACGGTCAAGCCCAGCTCGGAGATCTCGCCGGAACTGCGCTCGCACTTCCGCTACCCCGAGGACCTGTTCAAGATCCAGCGCGAACTGCTCGCCCGCTACCACGTCGACAGCCCGCAGGAGTTCTACGCGCAGCAGGCGTTCTGGAGCGTCCCGCAGGACCCGACCGAGGACGGCAGCTCCACCACGGCCGGCGCGAACGTCGCCAACCAGCCCGGGTACTACGTCCTCGCCAACGCGGCGGGCGAAGGCAGGCCGACGTTCCAGCTGACCAGTGCGCTCACCGGTCTGCAACGGCAATACCTTTCCGCCTGGATGTCCATCTCGTCCGATCCGGAGGACTACGGCACCATCCGCGTGCTGCGACTACCCCCGGCCAGCGGTGCCAACCAGGTAGACGGGCCCGTCCAGGTGCAAAACCGGTTCCAGAGCGACCCCCGCGTCGCCCAAGACCGGACATTGCTGAACAACCCCAACGTCATTCCCATTTACGGCAACCTGATCACGCTGCCGGTCGCGGACGGATTCCTGTACGTCGAACCCGTCTACATCCGCCAGCGAAACCAGCTGAGCTACCCGCAGCTGGCGCGCGTGCTCGTCTCCTACGGAGCCAAGATCGGCTTCGCGTCCACCCTCAACGAGGCACTCGACCAAGTCTTCGGCAAGGGCACCGGCGCGGCAGCCACCACGCCGAAGGAAGGCGACCCCGGCACCACGACGACCCCGCCGACGTCCAGCACGGCCGCGCCGCCGCCCAGCACCGGCGGCAGCAACCCGGCCATGGACAAGGCAGTCGCCGACATCCAAGCCGCGCTCGCCAAGCTCAAGGCAGCACAGCAATCCGGCAACTTCGCCGACCAAGGCGCGGCGCTCGCCGCGCTCGACGCGGCGACCAAGGAGTACAACTCCGCCAAACCCACCACGCCGCCGCCGTCCAACGGGCCGACCTCCCAGCCCGGCGGGTGACCTCGGTTACGTAATAGGCACCTGCTTTGCGCCCGCTCGAAACCAGGGCGTAAGGTAGGTCCTACGACGCGGGGTGGAGCAGCTCGGTAGCTCGCTGGGCTCATAACCCAGAGGTCGCAGGTTCAAATCCTGTCCCCGCTACAGAGACAAGAGACCCGTCCTCGCAGAAAGCGCGAGGGCGGGTCTCTTTCGTCATTGCTCTGGGGGTCGAACCCCCAGGCCCCCGCCAGGGGGCACGCCCCCTGGACCCCCGTGTTGGGTTGCGTTGGGTGGGTGGCTTGCGGTTGGTGCGTGGTGCTCCGAGGGGTCTGCGAAAAGGCAACGATTGCCGTCGGAAGCACCATGACTTTCCTCGTTGCGGGGGTTGTGTGTTGGCTGTGTGGAATATTCCAATGCTCCCAACGGTTTTTGACTCTCTACACCGGACGCGAGTAGAGGTCTAAACCTGTGGAGTTCTGGGCGGCTGGCTTGCGGGTCTGGGGTTTGGTCTTTGGGCGAGGTTGATCTGCCTGGGGGGGGGTGGGGTGGGGTGTTTTTGCTGGTGAGGGGGTTTTGTGGGGGTGGTGTCGGAGGGGTTTTTCGGGGGTGTAGAGTTGTTTTTACAACGACGCGGGGTGGAGCAGCTCGGTAGCTCGCTGGGCTCATAACCCAGAGGTCGCAGGTTCAAATCCTGTCCCCGCTACGTGGAACGAAAGCCGGGGCTCGTGCGGATGCACGGGCCCCGGCTTTTTTGTGCGCCATTTGGCCGTCGCTCGGGTGGTGGTTGCGGCGCGGTGATCGTTTCGGCGGTGGTTGCTCAGAGTGGCAGAGTCTATTGTGGACATACCTGCGGACTGGGCTGTTAGAGGGGTTGCCGCTGGCCACAATGGACTGATTGGTGACCACTGTGGACACAGCGGCGGATAAGTGGGACCGTAGAGGGGTGTCCGAATTGAATGCAACCGCCGCCGCTCTGCTCGGTCTGCTCCACGACGGTCCCGCCACCGGCGGGCAGCTCGTGTCGGGCGCCGACGAGCGCTTCGGCGCCTTCTTCAGTGTCACCCGCAGCCAGGTCTACCGCGAGCTCCCGGCGCTCTCGAAAGAGGGTCTCGTCCGGCTCGGCAAGCAAGGGCCCCGTTCGAGCCAGCAGTACGTGCTCACCGCGGCGGGCAAGAAGGCCTTCAAGACGTGGCTCACGTCCGAGGCCGGACCCGACCACCTGCGCAGCCCGCTCATCCTGCGGCTCGTGCACGCCGGCTCCCTGACGGCCAAGCAGCGCGGCGCCCTGCTCGACAGCGCCCGCACCACCTACCAGGCCCAGCTCGAAGAGGCCAAGAACGCCGCCAAGACCGCCGACGGCCCCTACGCCAAGGCAGTCGCCGAGTTCGCCCAGGCGCAGGCCAAGGCCGCCCTGAAGCTGCTCGACTCGATCCCGCAGGCCTGAGCGCCGCCCCGGCCCCACGACCGGTTCGCGACCGGTCGTGGGTTTTGCCGTAACCTTGTCCGACGTGAGCGATGAGTTCGATGCGGCACTGAAGGACCTGACCGGCAAGCTGACGCAGATCGAGTCGGTGATGGACCTCGAAGCGCTGCGCGCGCAGGTCGCCGAGCTCGAGGAACAGGCGTCCAGCCCGACCCTCTGGGACAACGTCGAGGAAGCCCAGCAGGTCACCAGCCAGCTGTCCCACCGGCAGGCCGAGCTGCGCCGCGTCTCCGAACTGCGGCAGCGCCTCGACGACCTCGGCGTCCTCTACGAGCTCGCCGCCGACGAAGGCGACACCGGCAGCATGACCGAGGCCGAGGGCGACCTCGCCGACCTCGCCAAGGACATCGACGCGCTCGAGGTCCGCACCCTGCTGTCCGGCGAATACGACGCCCGCAACGCCGTCGTCAACATCCGCTCCGAAGCGGGCGGCGTCGACGCGGCGGACTTCGCCGAGATGCTGCTCCGGATGTACTTGCGCTGGGCCGAGCGGCACGGCTACCCCACGGACGTCTTCGACATCTCCTACGCCGAAGAAGCGGGCATCAAGTCCGCCACCTTCAAGGTGAGCGCCCCGTACGTCTACGGCACCCTCTCGGTCGAACAGGGCACCCACCGCCTCGTGCGGATCTCGCCGTTCGACAACCAGAGCCGCCGGCAGACGTCCTTCGCGCACGTCGAGGTCCTGCCCGAGGTCGAGGAAGTCGACCACGTCGACATCCCGGAAAAGGACATCCGCGTCGACGTGTACCGCTCGTCCGGCCCCGGCGGGCAGAGCGTCAACACGACCGACTCCGCGGTCCGCCTCACCCACATCCCGACCGGCATCGTCGTCTCCTGCCAGAACGAGAAATCGCAGCTGCAGAACAAGGCGGCCGCGATGAAGGTCCTCCAGGCGCGCCTGCTGCAGCGCAAAAAGGAGGAGGAACGGGCCGAAATGGACGCGCTCAAGGACGGCGGCTCCAGCTGGGGCAACCAGATGCGCTCCTACGTGCTGCACCCGTACCAGATGGTGAAGGACCTGCGCACCGAATTCGAGGTCGGCAACCCCACCGCGGTCCTCGACGGCGACATCGACGGCTTCCTCGAGGCCGGGATCCGCTGGCGCAAGCAGGCGAACGCGGCCTGATCCGCGTCGCCGCGGCGACCCGCGCCGGGACGAGGCGCGGGTCACCCAAGGCACCGGCAACCCGGGCTTAACGGGGCCCATGGGTAGGATGCCGAACCGTGATCCGGCTCGAAGAGGTTTCCAAGGTCTATAAGACCTCGACCCGTCCCGCCCTCGAACGGGTGTCGGTCGAGATCGACAAGGGTGAGTTCGTCTTCCTCATCGGCCCGTCCGGTTCCGGGAAGTCGACGTTCCTGCGGCTGCTGCTGCGCGAAGAGGTGCCTTCCAAGGGCCGGGTCATGGTGTCGAACTTCGACGTCGCCAAGCTCGCCCGGCGCAGGGTCCCCCGCCTGCGCCAGACCATCGGCTGCGTGTTCCAGGACTTCCGGCTGCTGGCCAACAAAACCGTCGCGGAAAACGTCGCGTTCGCCCTCGAGGTGATCGGGAAACCGCGGCCCACGATCCGCAAGGTCGTGCCCGAGGTGCTCGAACTCGTCGGCCTCGACGGCAAAGCCGACCGGCTGCCCAACGAGCTCTCCGGCGGCGAGCAGCAGCGCGTCGCGATCGCCCGCGCGTTCGTGAACCGGCCGCTCGTGCTGCTCGCCGACGAGCCCACCGGGAACCTCGACCCGGACACCAGCCAGGACATCATGCTGCTGCTGGAGCGGATCAACCGCACCGGCACCACGGTGCTGATGGCCACGCACGACCATTCCATCGTGGACTCGATGCGGCGGCGGGTCGTCGAGCTGCAGCTCGGTCGCGTGATCCGCGACGACGCCCGCGGCGTCTACGGCATCGGCCGCTGACGCACCCCGCCCTTTTCCGCCCCGACCCAAGGAATTACGAGAGCGATGCGTGCCAGTTTCGTCTTCAGCGAGGTCGTCACCGGTTTGCGCCGGAACGTCACGATGACCATCGCGATGATCCTCACCACCGCGGTCTCGCTCGCCATGCTCGGCGGCGGTCTGCTCGCCGTGCGCACGATCGACAAGATGAAGGCGAACTTCCTCGCCGAAGTCGAAGTTTCGGTCACGCTGGTCGACGACGTGAGCGCGAACGACAAGAACTGCACGCAGGCGCTCTGCACCGGGCTCCGCCAGTCGCTGCAGAACAACCCCGGCGTCGAATCGGTCGTGTACGAGAACCGCGACCAGGCCTACGACCGGTTCAAGAAGATCTTCGCGAGCCAGCCCGAACTGCTCGAGCTGACCGGCCCCGAGGCGCTGCCCGCGTCGCTGCAGGTGAAGCTGAAGGACCCGGACCGGTCCGACGCGATCATCAAGCAGTACACCGGCCAGCCCGGCGTCAAGAAGGTCGACGACCAGAAGAAGTTCCTCGACCGCGTGTTCAACGTCTTCAACGGCGTCCGGAACATCGCGTTCGTGATGGCGCTCATCATGGCCGTCGCCGCCTTGCTGCTGATCGCGAACACTATTCAGGTTTCGGCGTTCACGAGGCGGACGGAAGTCGGCATCATGCGCCTGGTGGGCGCGACGCGGTGGTATACCCAGCTGCCGTTCCTCCTGGAGGCGGTGGTCGCCGGCACGGTCGGCGCCGTGCTCGGGGTGGTGTTCCTGCTTCTGACGAAGCTGTCCTTCCTCGACACGGTCTTCACCGGCGAAGTGTTCCCGCAGATCACCACGCTCGAGGTGCTGTTCCCGGTCGCGCCGATCCTGCTCGCGGTGTCGATCGTGATCTCGGCGATCACCGGGTACGTCACGCTGCGCCTGTACGTGCGGCACTAGCGGAAAGAAATCCGCTGCTCGCCGTCGGACACATCACGTAAAGTGGTCGGTATGCCCAAGGAACGTGGACAGAAGGTCATCGCGTCGAACCGCAAGGCTCGGCACGACTACTCCATCCTGGACACCTATGAGGCCGGGATGGTGCTGCAGGGCACCGAGGTGAAGAGCCTGCGCGCAGGCAAAGCCTCCCTTGTGGACGCGTTCGCGACGGTGGACGACGGCGAGGTGTGGCTGCGCAACGTCCACATCCCGGAGTACACCCAGGGCACCTGGACCAACCACATGCCGCGGCGCACGCGGAAGCTGCTGCTGCACCGGCGCGAGATCGAACGGCTCATCGGCAAGACCAAGGAAAGCGGTCTGTCGCTCGTGCCGCTGTCGATGTACTTCAAGGACGGCAAGGTCAAGGTCGAGATCGCGCTGGCCAAGGGCAAGAAGGCCTACGACAAGCGGCAGTCGCTTGCCAAGCGCGACGCGCAGAAGGACATCAGCCGTGCGATGGGGCGGGCGTTGAAGGGCCGGTTCACGGAGTGACGGCGGGTCCGGCCACCGACGCCGACGTCCCGGGCTGGATCGCCGGGCTCGGCCTCGACGGCATCGTCGACCTGCACGTCCACTTCCTGCCGAAGCCCGTGCTGGACAAGGTGTGGGCGTATTTCGACCGCGCCGAGCAGCACTACGGCACGCCGTGGCCGATCCACTACCGCACGCCGGAAGCGGAGCGGATCGACACGTTGCGCGCGCTGGGCGTGAAAGCCTTCGCGCCGCTGGTGTACCCGCACAAGCCGGGCATGGCGGAGTGGCTCACGTCGTGGGTGCTGGAGTTCGCCGAACAGGTGCCGGAAGCGGTGCCCACCGGCACGTTCTACCCGGAGCCGAGTGCGGCGTCCTATGTGGACAATGCGTTGCGTGCCGGAGCCCGGTGTTTCAAGGCGCACGTGCAGGTCGGGGCGTACGACCCGCGGGACGAGCTGCTCGACCCGGTGTGGGGTTCGCTCACCGAAGCGGGCGTGCCGGTCGTGATCCACTGTGGACACGGGCCGTTGCGCGGCGATTTCACCGGGCTCGAGGTGTTCGAGGAAGTCCTGCGACGGCATCCGCGGCTCACCGCCGTCCTCGCGCACGCGGCGATGCCGCAGTTCGCCACCGCGTTCGAGCTGATGGCGCGCTACCCGCGAGTGCACCTCGACACCACCATGGTCGGCGTGCCGTTCGCGGAGGCGATGTCGCCGCTGCCGCCGGACTGGACGGTCCGGTTGGCGGAGGTGGCCGACCGCGTCGTCCTCGGCACCGACTTCCCGAACATCCCCTACTCCTACGCCACACAGCTGCAGGCGATCGCCGGCTGGGCAGCCGACGATCGCCTTGGCGAGCCGTTCCTGCGGGCGGTGCTGCACGACACGCCCGCGAAGCTCCTCAGCGTTTGACCGCCACGAGAGCCCGGCTGCGCGTCATCGACACCTGACGCCCGGCCAGTGCGTATCCGGCCGCGACCAGCGCCACCCAGGGCAGCGGACCGGTCAGCAGGTTGTCGTTGAGCGGGGCGAACCCGTGCGCGGCCAGTCCCAGTAGACCGCCGGAGGCGAGCAGGCCCGCCAGCACCAGCTGCGGCGTCCGAGCGGTCACGACCAGGCCGTCCGGCTGCGTTTCGAAGCGCTCGAACAGGCGCAGCAGACCCAGCAGCACCGCGCCGCACACGGCGATCCAGGCGGGCACCATCAGGAACCACATCGACGAACCCGGGGTCGGCGTCGAGTAGCCGAGGCCGAGGACGGTCACGCCGGAAACCACGACCAGCGCCGGCATGTGCCAGAGGTAGACCGACATGAACCGCGGGCTGAGCCAGCTGAGCGCCGCGGTGACGCGGGGGAGCGAGACGAGCTTCTCGCGGAACGCCAGCAGGAACCCGATCTGGCCGAGCGCGAGGAACAGCAGCAGGACGGTGGGCGGGCTCATGTTGGACACCGGCGCGCCCGGCATGCCGATCATGCTCGCCGGGTACGGCCCGAAGGCGACGAGCAGCGCCGTCACCCCGAAACCGGCGGCGGAAACGGTCAGCGCGGCACGGCGGCTGAGCGAGCCGAGGCGGCCTTCGACGTAGTGGAAGCCGAGCTGGTGCACGGCGACCCAGACGATGACGGCGTTGGCGTATCCGATCATCCCGAGGTCGGAGAACCGTGCCACGTCAACGAGAACGCCCAGTCCGGCCAGCACCGCCGGAACCGCGAGACCCCAGCGGCGGTGCGCGGCGACCATCAGCGGCGTGAGCAGCACGGTGAGCAGGTAGACCGAGAGGAACCAGAGCAGTTGTGCGGCGATCGCGCTGGCCACCTGGACCGGTTGCGGCGGAACTCCCATGCCGCGCAACAGATCCGGCACGACGAGCCACACCGCCATCAGCGGCAGCACCGGAACGAGCAGCCGGCGAACGCGTCCGGCGAACCAGGCGCGGGTGGATTCCGCGCGGCGCAACGAGATCAGGTTCGCCGCGCCGCCTGCGAAGAAGACGAGGGGCATGACCTGCGAGGCCCAGGTGATGATCCACCAGCCGGGCGTCGCGAGGGCGTTTCCGGTGGCAAGAGTGTTGCCGGAGAAGGAAAGCACCGGCATCGTCCAGTGCTGCGCGACCACCGCGAGGATCGCTCCGGCGCGTACCACGTCGAGAAATTTGTCCCGGGTCGCCCTGGTGCCGCGGGTCTGCAGCTGGCTCGTCGTCATGCTCAAGAGCCTGTCGGTTTCCGGGCTCCGAAACAGCGGTGCAGACCACCGAAAACGGGGTTGGGTCAGCAGTAGGCGAAAGGTGGGGTTTGCCCTACCGGGTTAGGACAGGGTGTCCGGCTCCGGTTCGGATTCGTGCGCCTGCACCCGGTACGCCCAGCCGTCCTCGGTGAGGCCGAGTTCGTACCGCGTCTCGATTTTCGGTCCGCCGTGCAGGTGGATGTGCCGCACGACGGTGCCCGGAACCGGTTCCTCGTCGGCGAGTTCCTGCACCCGGCCGTCGAGCGGGCCGCCGAAGAAGCGGACGCTGCGGTCGGACATCGGGTTCTCCTCGCTCGGCATCAGTCCATGGTAGGCGAGGGACCGCCGTCGGGGCTGCCGTCAGTTCGAGTGAGGGGTTTCAGCGGCCGAGGTAGGTCAGCACGGCGCGAACCCGGCGATGTTCCTCGGAACTGGCCTCGAGACCGAGCTTGGAGAAGATGTTGCCGATGTGCTTTTCGACCGCTCCGTGCGACACGACCAGCGAGTTCGCGATGGCGTTGTTGGACAGGCCCTGTGCCATCAGGCCGAGCACCTCGGACTCACGCGCGGTGAGCGCATCGAGCGGGTTGCGGCGGCCGCGAGCCATCAATTGGGCGATGACGTCGGGGTCGATGGCGGTGCCGCCGTCCGCGACGCGACGGACCGCGTCCAGGAACTCGTCCACGTCGGCGACGCGCTCTTTCAGCAGGTAACCGACGCCTCCGGCACCACCGGACAGCAGCTCGACCGCGTAGCTTTCCTCGACGTACTGGGACAGCACGAGCACCGGCAGACCGGCGATCTCCTTGCGCGCGGCGAGTGCCGCACGCAAGCCCTCGTCGGTGAACGTCGGCGGCATCCGGACGTCGACAATCGCCAGGTCAGGACGGTGTTCGGTGATCGCGCCGAGCAGATCGTCGCCGTTGTCGACCGCGGCGACGGTCTCAATGCCCTCGTCGGCGAGCAACCGGGTGACCCCGGCCCGAAGCAACACGGCGTCTTCCGCGATCACTACTCGCATCAAGGCCCCCAGGTCCGTGAGTGAAAAGCTCCCGGAGGCTATTCACTCACGGACGGGTCACCATTGACACGGCAGGTCCGCCCTGATGACCGTCGGCCCGCCGACTGGGCTCACGACGGTGATCACGCCGTCGATGGTCGCTGCTCGGTCGGCCAGCCCGGCGAGCCCGCCGCCGGGGCGTACCTCGGCGCCGCCGTGGCCGTTGTCGGTGATTTCGGTGATGACGTGCGTGTCCGAGCGCCACACCTTCACCATCGCCTCGGTCGCGCCGGAGTGCTTGGCGATGTTGGTGAGGGTCTCGCCGACGATGAAGTACGCGGTGGTCTCGACCGCGGCCGGCGGGCGGGGCTCGACGTCGACGTGCACGTCCACCGGGATCGGCGACTTCGCGGCCTGTGCGGACAAAGCCGCGTCGAGACCGCGGTCGCCCAGCACGGCGGGGTAGATGCCGCGGGCGAGGTCGCGCAGTTCGGAAACGGCGAGCTTGGCGTCCGAATGGGCCTCGTCGATCAGGTCGCGCACCGCGTTCGGGTCGTTGTCGAACTTCGACTTCGCCCGGCCGAGGCTCATCGCGACCGCCACGAGCCGCTGCTGGGCGCCGTCGTGCAGGTCGCGCTCGATCCGGCGGCGTTCGGCCTCCGCGGCGTCCACGCCCCGCGCTCGCGACGCCTGCAGGTGCTCAGCCTTCTTCTCTAGCTTCTTCGTGCGGTTCGGGCCTAGCAGCGAGAGCGCCAGGTTGCCGTGCAGCCAGCCCAGCCACGGCGTCACCCAGATCGCCATCGGCAGCAGCACGATCGACGCGAGCGCGATCGGCAGCTCGACGATCGACAGCGGGAACGCGGCCAGCAGATAAGCCAGGTCGCGCCAGGTCGTCGGGTCGGACAGCCGGGTCAGCCAGCGGCGGGTCATCGGCTGCCCTTCCAGCGACAGCCGCTCGACCGGGCCCAGCGGGGTGCCGAGCATCCGGCGGGCCCAGCGCCGTTCGAGGTCGCCGGACCAGCGGATGAAGCCGGTGACGGCCAGCAGGATCGGGAAGCCGACCCAGATGATCAGCGTTGCCGTGCCGACGGTCGCGCCGACCACGATCAGGATGAACTGCAGCAGGCGCAGCACGAACGTCGGGATCATGTACCCGATCGTGCGAGCCGGATGCGGACGAGGGTGCTCCGGAGGCGGGTCTTGCGCAGTCATCCGGCCACCGTGATCCCGTCGATCTCGTTCCAGGAGCGCTCCATGCGCCGCCGCTGGGCGACCGTGGGCCGCAGGAACCCGGCCGCGAACGCGGCGTGCAGGGCCGCGAGCCCCTTGGTGAGGGCCACGGCGATCGCGGCGAACAGCACCCCCAGCGCCGCCCAAGGCAGCGCGGCCACCGTCGAGTCGACGACGAACCACTGCACATCGTAGCTCGGGAAGGCGTAGACCCCGTCCGGAAGGAAGCGGTAGTAGATCGGCAGCGCGACCAGGCCGAGACTGACCGCCCACACCGTCACGACCAGCACGAACTCCACCAGGCCGAGCGGGAAGAGCAGGAAGAGGTAGGACAGGTCGCGCCAGGTCGCCGGGTCCTTCAGCCGGGTCAGCCAGCGCTGCTTCTGCCCCGACGGCGGCAACGGCAGATACGGATCGTCGATGTACACGTCGAGCAGCGCGAACACCCGCCCCCGCTCGACCCGCCCCGCGGTCCGCGCGAACAAGACCAGCAGCGCGAGCAGCGGAACGCCGAGCCACACGACGATCGTCCCCAGCCCGGCCGACCCCAGCGTCACGATCAGCGTGAACGAGAGGATCCCGATAGGCAGGTTGAGCAGGAGATACGCCAGCGCCCCGCCCAACGGCGGAGTGCGGCGCCCAAAACTGCGACCGGCGGGCACGGTGACCATGGCGGGGCTCCCTCACTGCGGAAACTGACCTGCTCAGCATGGCCGGGCCGGCACCGGGCAACCAGGGGGCGAGCGGGCATCTTCGAGGTGGGGACAGCCCTACCCCGTGCCGGAATTATCGGGTTGCCGGGCGGGTTATGATGGTGAGGTTACAAGCACCTACAAGGGGGTGAACGGTTTCGACTCTGGACGTTGAATCAAGGGAAGCGTGCCGGTGCAGGCGAGAGACCACCGTAAGCGTCATCGCAACCTAATAAGCGCCAAGGCCAATAGCCAGCGCGACTTCGCTCTCGCTGCCTGATCGCAGTAGAGCAAGTCTGTCGGCCCGGGGTCGCCTCCGACCCGGTCGCCGGCATCAGCTAGGAGGCTTACCGCCGGTCCCGGCCACGGGGCCCGGTAGGGAAGCAAACAGTGGCTGGGCTCGTCACTTCAGCTTGTTCGCGTGACTGAAGGGGCCAAGCAGAGACATAGCGGACTGCGCACGGAGAAGCCTTGAGGAGGCGCTAGAGGACCCGGGTTCAATTCCCGGCACCTCCACTCGATTCGCGGGAGAGCCCTGCCAACGCTTGCGCGTTGGCCAGGGCTCTTCTTCGTCCTTGCCTTTGGGGGTCGGACCCCCAAACCCCCGCCAAGGGGCTGCGCCCCCTGGACCCCCATCGTGGTGGTTGCGTTGCGTGGGCTGGGTGCGTTCCGTGCGTTGCGGGGGCTGGGTGCGTTGGGTGGGTTGGGCGCGTGGGTTGCGGGGGAGGGTTGGTTGTGTTCAAAATATGAGCATGTTCAGTTCAGATGAACATGCGGGTTTGCTGAACGCGATGGGCTGGCCTGCTGAGGTGCGAGCCAGGCTCGAGGAACTTGGCTTGCGGGTCGAGGTGCTCGACGCCGAGGCATCGGCTCCCGATGGCCCGCGCGGACATCAGATGGATGCCGTCGTGCGGCTCACCACGGAATCTGGTGCCGTCCGGACATACGGGGTCGAGATCAAGCGGCGGATGACCGCGGAGCTGGCCACGGCGGTCCATTTCCCGTCGGCGCTTCCGCCGCTGTTGTTCACCGCGCACCTCGGTGATCCGGTCGCCGAGCGGCTGCGTGCCCGGGGGATCGACTACGTGGACACTGCGGGCAATGCCCACCTCGCGTGGGATGACGTTCTGATCGACGTGCGAGGCCGCCGCAAGCCTGCCGCGTCTGCAGGGCGAGCCTCGATGCGAGGCGCGGGAGCCTTTGGCCGAGCTGGCCTTCAGGTTCTGTTCGTCCTGCTCAGCTGGCCGGAGGTGACTGGCTTTTCCTACCGTTTGCTGGCTGCGCTGAGCGGTGTGTCGCTCGGTACGGTCAAGACGGTCATCGACGAACTCACTAATGCCGGTTACTTGTACCAGGCAGGAGGAGAGCGACGGCTTGCCCGCGGAGCCGAACTGCTTGACCGGTGGTCGGAGGCGTACACGATCACTCTGGAACCTGCGCTGGCCCTCGGCGAATTCGAGGCGGCAGACCTTTCGTGGTGGCGGAATTCGCAGGAAGCCCTTTTTTCCCTGCAAGCCCAAGTAGGCGGGGAAGCGGGGGCCAGCCTCCTCGATCCGCATTTGCGGCCCGCCTCACTCACGCTTTACGTCGAAAGCTTGCCTGTCCGGCTCATCGGTCAGCATCGCATGGCCCGGGCGGAAAAAGACGGCAACGTGC
Organism: Amycolatopsis sp. CFH S0740; assembly: GCF_004522315.1. Taxonomy (NCBI): domain Bacteria; kingdom Bacillati; phylum Actinomycetota; class Actinomycetes; order Pseudonocardiales; family Pseudonocardiaceae; genus Amycolatopsis; species Amycolatopsis sp. CFH S0740. Next base: position 66,826 of record NZ_SDLS01000006.1, read on the forward strand.
ACATCCGGACCCGGTTCTGGAAGGAGCCCGCGCCCCAGCCGTGGTCGGAGTCCTGGATCGTGCCCTCTCCCCTGATCTACGCCGACATGCTTGCCTCCGGAGATCCGCGCCAGCGCGAGCACGCAGACCGTATTCGGAGCAGTGATGATCGACTTAAGCGCATCGACCGAACCTGATCTTCATCTCGCCGCGAAAGTACTGACTCGGGTGGACGCCGTCGCCAAGGCGGTGAAAGTCGATTATCTCGTGGTCGGGGCAACAGCACGCACGATCTTGTCGGTCGGACTGGTCGGCAGCCCGCCTGAACGGGCCACCCGGGACATCGACATCGCCGCTGCGATGGGCAACTGGGACGATTTCGAACGATTTGCGGCCAGGCTGAAACGGCGTGGCAGGAGCGTCCATTCTTTTCTGGTAGAGGGCGTCGAAGTCGACGTGGTGCCCTACGGCGGCATCGAGGAGGAAGGCCGGACCATACTCTGGCCCGACGACCATCGGATGAACGTCCGGGGGCTGAGCGAAGCCGTTGCGTCGGCCGAGCAGGTGCTGCTGCCCGGCGGGCTCGTCGTCAAGATTCCCGCAGTGCCCGCGTTGGCCTTGCTCAAGCTCCTGACCTGGTGGGATCGTCGCTTCGAGACCACCCGCGACGCCATCGACCTCGGGACGATGATCGGCTGGTACTCGTCGGGGCCATATCTGGAACGGCTCTATGAAGAGGAAAACAAAGCCCTCGAACGGCAGGACTACGACCCCGCTCTCGCGGGAGCCTGGCTTTTGGGAACGCACTTGCCTGGTCTGCTCGATGTCGAAGGGGTTGAGGTATTGCTCGACATCGTCGGCGATGACGACGTGCTGGGCCGGTTGGCCAACGATGTTCGCCTCGTTCGGGCACCGGACCTTATTTCCGCGTTGGCCGACGGCATCAAGGAAGCAATTGCCTAGGCGGAATGGGTGTTCGGTACTGGCCCCCAGCATCGCGGGAAGCCTTCTGTGGCACCGGCTGCCCTGCGACCGGATCTCATTTTGGGCGGGTGCCGCCGATGTGTGTGGTTAGTGTTGCGGCTGTCGCGGCGACGGCTTCGGCTAGGTCGGGGAAGGTCTCTTCGCAAGGGCCCTCGTCTGGGCAGAGGTGGCGCATTGTCACGCTGATCGCGGCCATCGGCCTGGAACCGTGATCGAACACTGGGGCGGCGACAGAGGCGAAGCCCGCTGTCACGTGACCGTCTTCTACTGACCAGCCGAGGCGGCGTTCGGTCGCCAAGGTGCGGCGTAGTGCGGCCAGCGAATTGGGGCCGCGTGGAGTGCGCAGGACGAACGACGTGGCGGCCGGGAACAAGGCGCGGACGTGGGCGGCTGGCAGGTGTTGCAGCATCGCGCGGCCGGACGCGGTCAGGTGCGCGGGCAGTCGCACGCCGACATCGGTGACGAGGGTTTCCGGGCGGGCTGGGCGTTCCTTGATCAGGTACAGCGATTCGTTGCCGTGCAGGACGCCCAAATGCGCGGTGTGGCCGATGCGGTCGACGAGTTTGCGCAGCAGCGGTCCGGCCAAGCGCTCCAGTGGGTCGTGGCGCAGGTAGGCCGAGCCGAGTTCGAAGGCGGCGATGCCGAGGCCGTAGCGGCGTTCGGCGGGCAGGTGGGTGACGAAACCGGCCGCGGTCAACTCGTTGAGCAGGTGATACGTCGTCGACCGAGGCAACTCCAGGTCGCGCGCGATGGCCGCGGCCGAGACCGGGCCCGCGTGGCCGGCGAGCAGGCGCAGCACGGAGAGGCCGTTGCGCAGGGCGGGAACGTCGGAACTGCTCACTGGGCCTCCTCCGGAAGTGGCGCGAGGGGACCCCTCGCACTGCCCGAACGGAGTATGAGGGGTCCCTTCGCGCCGGTGGTCGAGGCTCTCGCCACGTGTTGTCTTGAATACCAGACACTACCGCGAACTCCGCTCTGTCGCGCGGGCCCGCCGGGAGGTGCAATGGCGGCATGCCGGAACCAGTCCTCCTGAGCTCGAAGCCGATGACCGCGGCGCAGGTTGTCGACATCGTCCGTGGGCACGCGCACGTCGGGCTCGCCGAGACGGTCGAGAAGAACCTCGCCGCCACCCGCCAGCACATCGAAGACCTCGCCGACGCCACGTCGCCGACCTATGGGGTCTCGACCGGGTTCGGCGCGCTCGCCACGCGCCACATTCCCGTCGAGAGCCGGACCGCGCTGCAGCGCAGCCTGATCCGCTCGCACGCCGCGGGCGCCGGGCCCGCGGTGGAGCCGGAGGTGGTGCGCGCCCTGATGCTGCTGCGCCTGCGCACGCTGGCCAGCGGTTACACCGGCGTGCGGCCGCAGACGGCGCAAACGCTTGCGGCGCTGCTCAACGCGGACATCACGCCGGTCGTGCACGAGTACGGTTCGCTCGGCTGCTCCGGCGACCTCGCGCCGCTGGCCGCGGTCGCGCTCGCGTTGATGGGCGAGGGCGAGGTGTTCCACGCAGGCGAGCGGAAGCCCGCCGCGGATGCGTTGCGGGCGGCCGGGATCACGCCGCTCGTGCTGGCCGAGAAAGAGGGCCTCGCGCTCACCAACGGCACCGACGGCATGCTCGGCATGCTGCTGCTCGCCGCCGCCGACCTGCACCGGCTGCTGGACGTCGCCGACCTCACCGCGGCGATGAGCGTCGAGGCGCTGCTGGGCACCGATCGCGCGTTCGCCGCCGATCTGCAGGCGCTGCGTCCGCATCCCGGCCAGGCGACCAGCGCGGCGCGGATGTTCGCGGCGTTGCAGGGGTCGAAGATCGTGGAGAGCCACCGCGGCCCGGACTGCAACCGCGTGCAGGACGCGTACTCGCTGCGGTGCGCCCCGCAGGTGCACGGCGCCGCGCGGGACACGCTGACGCACGCGGAACTGGTCGCGGAGCGGGAACTCTGGTCCGCGGTGGACAACCCGGTGGTGCTGGCCGACGGCCGGGTGGAGTCGAACGGCAACTTCCACGGCGCGCCGGTCGCGTACGTGCTCGACTTCCTCGCGGTGCCGGTGGCGGACGTGGCGAGCATCGCCGAACGCCGCACCGACCGGATGCTCGACCAGGCGCGTTCGCACGGGCTGCCGCCGTTCCTCGCGCACGACCCCGGCGTCGACTCCGGGCACATGATCGCGCAGTACACGCAGGCCGCCGTGGTCAGCGAGCTGAAGCGGCTCGCGGTGCCCGCCTCGGTCGACTCGATCCCGAGCAGCGCGATGCAGGAGGACCACGTGTCCATGGGCTGGTCCGCCGCGCGCAAGCTGCGCAAGGCGGTCGACGGCCTGACCACGGTGCTCGCCGTCGAACTGCTCACCGCTGCCCGCGCGCTCGATTTCCGCGCGCCGCTGCAGCCCTCGCCGGTCACCGGACGCGTCCGGGACCTGCTGCGCACCAAGGTCGAGGGTCCTGGCCCCGACCGTCACCTGGCGCCCGAGATCGCGGCCGCCGAAGAACTCGTGCGGTCGGGCGCTGTCCTGGCCGCGGCCGAACTGGAGGCCTGAGCATGACTAGCACCGCCCGTACCGTCCGCGCCGCCCGCGGCACCTCGCTGACCGCGAAGAACTGGCAGACCGAGGCCGCGCTGCGGATGTTCCACAACAACCTCGACCCCGAGGTCGCCGAACGGCCCGAGGACCTGGTCGTCTACGGCGGCACCGGCCGCGCCGCGCGCAACTGGGCGAGCTTCGACGCGATCACCCGCGAGCTGACCGCGCTGGAGCAGGACGAGACGCTGCTGGTCCAGTCCGGCAAGCCGGTCGGCGTGTTCCGCACGCACGAATGGGCGCCGCGGGTGCTGATCGCGAACTCGAACCTGGTGGGCGACTGGGCGACCTGGCCGGAGTTCCGCAGGCTCGAGCAGCAGGGCCTCACCATGTACGGGCAGATGACCGCCGGTTCGTGGATTTACATTGGCACGCAAGGCATCCTGCAGGGCACCTACGAGACGTTCGCCGCGGTCGCGAAGAAGCGGTTCGGCGGAACGCTGCGCGGCACGCTCACCGTCACCGCCGGGCTCGGCGGCATGGGCGGCGCGCAGCCGCTCGCGGTCACGATGAACGACGGCGTGGCGTTGTGCATCGAGGTCGACGCCCAGCGCGCGCACCGCCGCGTCGAGCACCGCTACCTCGACGAGGTGGCCGACGACCTGGACGACGCGATCCGGCGGGTCACCGCGGCGAAGAAGGAGCGGCGTCCGCTGTCGGTCGGCGTGGTCGGCAACGCCGCCGAGGTGCTGCCGGAGTTGCTGCGCCGCGACGTCGAGGTGGACATCGTCACCGACCAGACGTCGGCACACGACCCGCTGTCCTACCTGCCCAAGGGCATCAGCGTGGACGACTGGCAGGACTACGCGGCCAAGAAGCCGGACGAGTTCACCGACCGGGCGCGCGAGTCGATGGCCGAGCACGTCGACGCGATGCTCGGGTTCCTCGACCGCGGTGCCGAGGTCTTCGACTACGGCAACTCCCTGCGCGGCGAGGCGAAACTCGGCGGCTGCGCGCGCGCGTTCGACTTCCCGGGCTTCGTGCCCGCCTACATCCGGCCGCTGTTCTGCGAGGGCAACGGGCCGTTCCGCTGGGCCGCGCTTTCCGGCGACCCGGAGGACATCGCCGCGACCGACCGCGCGATGCTCGAACTGTTCCCGGAGAACGAATCGCTGGCCCGCTGGATCAAGATGGCCGGCGATCGCGTGGCGTTCCAGGGCCTGCCCGCCCGGATCTGCTGGCTCGGCTACGGCGAACGGCACCTGGCCGGCCTGCGCTTCAACGAGATGGTGGCCAGCGGCGAGCTGAAGGCCCCGGTCGTGATCGGCCGCGACCACCTCGACTCGGGCAGCGTCGCCTCGCCGTACCGCGAGACCGAGGGCATGGCCGACGGCTCCGACGCGATCGCCGACTGGCCGCTGCTCAACGCGCTGGTCAACACCTCGTCCGGGGCGAGCTGGGTGTCCATCCACCACGGCGGCGGGGTCGGCATGGGCCGGTCCATCCACGCCGGGCAGGTGAGCGTCGCGGACGGCACGCCGCTGGCGGCGCAGAAGCTGGAGCGGGTGCTCACGAACGACCCGGGCATGGGCGTCATCCGGCACGTCGACGCCGGATACGACCGCGCGGCCGAGGTCGCCGACGAGCGTGGCGTCCGGGTGCCGATGCGGGAGCAGGCGTGACCGCATCCGGGCTGCTCGGCGAGATCGCCGACGTCGGGCGCGACGCCCGGCGCGGCGGTTACTCGCGGCACGCGTTCGATGCGCCGGAACACGACCTGCGCACGTGGTTCGTCGAACGGGCGCAGCAACTGGGCCTCGACGTCGAGACCGATCGCAACGGCAACCTGTGGGCGTGGTGGGGCGCTCCTGGTGCGGACGCGGTCGTCACCGGCAGCCATCTGGACTCGGTGCCGGGCGGCGGCGCGTTCGACGGTCCGCTCGGCGTCGTGAGTGCGCTGGCGACGGTGGAAGCGTTGCAGGCCAAGGGGTTCCGTCCGGTCAAGCCGTTCGCGGTGGTGGTCTTCGCCGAGGAGGAGGGCGGGCGCTTCGGCGTGCCGTGTCTCGGTTCGCGGCTGCTCACCGGGACGATCGACGCGGACCGGGCGCGGGCGCTGCGGGATCCGTCCGGCGTCACGTTCGCCGAGGCCGCGGCGAAGTCCGGGCTGGACGTGGACCGGGTCGGCGCGGATCCGGACCGGCTCGGGATGATCGGGCAGTTCCTGGAACTGCACGTCGAACAGGGCAGGGGGCTGATCGACCTCGGTTCGCCGGTGGCGGTCGGCAACACGGTGATCGCGCACGGCCGGTGGCGATTCTCCTTTGCCGGGCAGGGAAACCACGCAGGTGCGACGTTGCTCGCGGACCGGGTCGACCCGATGCTTCCCGCCGCCGAGACCGTGGTCGCGGTGCGGCGGCTGGCGCGGAAGACGTCGGACGCGCGGGCGACTGTGGGACGGCTGGTACCCACGCCGGGCGGGACGAACGTGATCGCGTCCACTGTGGACATGTGGTTGGACGCACGCGTTCCGGGCACTGCGACGCCGGTGCTGGTCGAGGAGATCACTCAGGCGGCGCGGGCCGCTGCCGAGGCGGAAGGGTGCGAGCTGGCGGTCACGCGCGAGTCGTACTCCGACGACGTGGTGTTCGACCAGGCGCTGCGGCGGTCGCTGGGGGAGTGGCTGGGCAATCCGCCCGAGCTGCCCACCGGCGCCGGGCACGACGCGGCGATCCTGTCGGGATTCGTGCCGTCCGGGATGCTGTACGTCCGCAATCCGACCGGGATCAGCCACGCGCCCGAGGAATTCGCTGAGGCGGACGACGTCGAGGCCGGTGCGCGGGCGCTCGCCGAGGTGCTGGAGCGGCTCGCGAGATGACCACGTACTGGTGCGAACGGGCCTGGCTGCCCGACGGGGTCGCGGAAGCGGTCCGGATCGAGATCGCCGACGGCCGGATCGTTTCGGTGACCGCCAATGCGGAGAAGACCGGAACCATCCTTAACGGACTGACGCTCCCCGGGTTCGCCAACGGGCATTCGCACGCGTTCCACCGCGCGTTGCGGGGCCGGACGCACCACGAGCGGGGCACGTTCTGGACGTGGCGGGAGCGGATGTACTCGCTCGCCGCCCGGCTCGATCCGGATTCGTACTACCGGCTCGCCCGGGGCGTTTACGCAGAGATGGTGCTGGCGGGGTACACGAGCGTCGCCGAGTTCCACTATCTGCACCACGGTCCGGGCGGCAAGCCGTACGCGTCGCCCAATGCGATGGGTGACGCGTTGCGGCAGGCCGCGCGGGACGCCGGGATCCGGATGACCCTGCTCGACACCTGCTACCTCGCGGGCGGGATCGGTGTGCCACCGGACGAGGTACAGCAGCGGTTTTCGGACGGTTCCGCCGAGAAGTGGGCGGAACGCGTTGCGCTGCTGAAGGAAGACGACCTGTTCCGCGTCGGCGGGGCGATCCACTCGGTGCGTGCGGTGCCGGAGTACGAGCTGCCGAAGGTGGACAACGCGGTGCCGAAGGACCGGCCGTTGCACATCCACCTGTCCGAACAGCGTGCGGAGAACGAGCAGTGCGCGGTCGCGTATCGCTGGACGCCGACCGGGTTGCTCTGGGATTACGGCGTGCTCGGCGAACGGCTCACCGCGGTGCATGCGACGCATCTGACCGAGCAGGACATCAAGTGGCTGGGTGATTCCCGAAGCGGCGCGTGCTTCTGCCCGACCACCGAACGGGACCTCGGCGACGGCATCGGCCCGGCCCGGAGCCTGCTGGACGCGGGCGCGCGGCTCGGCATCGGGAGCGACAGCAACGCGGTGGTCGACGCGTTCGAGGAGACCCGGGCGCTGGAGCTGGACGACCGGCTCGCCAGCGAGGAGCGCGGCCGGTTCACCGCGGAAGAGCTGCTCGCCGCTGGCACCGAGCACATCTCCGCAGGCTGGCCGGAGACCGGCGCTCTCGCGGCTGGTGCTGGGGCAGACCTGGTCACGGTCGCGACGGACACGGTTCGCACGGCCGGGATCGAACCGTCCGGCGTGCTGTTCGCCGCCGCGGCCGCGGACGTCCGTACCGTCGTGGTGGCTGGGCGGGAAGTGGTGCGCGACAGTGCGCACGTGCTGATCGAACGACCGGAAACCTTACTGGCCAAGGAGATCGAGGCGCTGTGGCAGTTCTGATCACCGGAATCGGCGAGCTCACCACGAACGATCCGGAGCTGGGCAAGCTCCGCGACGCCGCGCTGGTGCTCGACGGCGAGACCGTCGCGTGGGCGGGTCCGGCTGCGCAGGCGCCGGACGCCGACGAGCGCGTCGACGTCGAGGGCCGTGCCGTGCTGCCTGGGTGGGTCGACAGCCACACGCATCTCGTGTTCGCGGGCGACCGCACCGCCGAGTTCGAGGCGCGGATGGCCGGACAGGCTTACGCGGCAGGCGGAATCGCGGTCACCGTTGATGCGACGCGGGCGGCTTCGGACGAGCAACTGGAGGCGAATCTGCGTCGACATGTCGAGGAAGCGGCTGCGCAGGGCACGACCTGCCTGGAGACGAAGACGGGATACGGCCTCACCGTCGCCGACGAGGCACGGTCGGCGCGGATCGCGGGCGAGGTCGCGGACGAGGTGACCTTCCTGGGAGCGCATCTCGTGCCGCCGGGCGCCGACGCGGAGTCCTATGTGGACTTGGTCTGCGGCGAGATGCTGGACGCGGTCGCGCCGCACGTGCGGTGGGCCGATGTGTTCTGCGAGACCGGCGCGTTCGACGAGGCGCAGTCGGCGCGCGTGCTCAAAGCGGCGGCGGAGCGCGGGCTTGGGCTGCGGGTGCACGGCAATCAGCTCGGCGAAGGGCCGGGCGTGCGGCTGGCGGTGGAGCTGGACGCGGCGAGTGTCGACCACTGCACGTACCTGAGCGATGCCGATGTCGAGGCGCTCGCGTCGTCCAACACGGTCGCGACGATCCTGCCCGCCTGCGATCTGTCCACCCGGCAAGCGCTGGCACCGGCACGTCGGCTGCTCGACGCCGGCGCGACGGTCGCATTGGCCAGCAACGCCAATCCCGGCAGCTCGTACACCACGTCGGTGGCGTTCTGCGTGACGACGGCCGTGCTTCAGCTGCGGATGACCGTCGACGAGGCGGTGTGGTCGGCGACCGCCGGCGGGGCGCGGGCACTTCGCCGCGACGACGTCGGCTACTTGCGCCCGGGTGCGCGGGCGGATGTGCACGTACTCGACGCGCCGTCGACTACGCATCTCGCTTATCGGCCCGGGGTCCCGTTGACCCACTCGGTGTGGCGGAAAGGGGCAAGGGTGCGTTAATCGGTGGCGACGGCGTCCGCGGCTGCGCTAACGTGAAGGAGAACAGGACGCGCGAAAGACCATTGTCCGGTATGGGTTAGGCCGGACGACTCATTCGCTCTGTTTCCGAGCGCCCGGCTAAGGCGGGCCGAGCCCAGTGCGTCCCTCTCGAACCAGAACGTTGGTACGGAAGGGACTTCGCTGATGGCGAATAACGTGAACAACGCGGACAACACTGTGCTCGTGATCGGGGCCGGGCTCGGCGGGCTGTGTCTCGCGCAGGGCCTGCGCAAAGCCGGGATCCCGTGCGAGGTCTACGAACGCGATTCCGCGCTGGACGCGCGTCGGCAGGGGTATCGGCTGCACATCGATTCCCGCGGCGACCAGGCGTTGCGGGAAGTTCTGCCGGCGCACCTGCACGAGCTGTTCCTCTCCACCTCGGGTCAGCCGCGCAACGTCACCACGATCTACGACAGCCAGCTGACGCCACGCACCGAGTTCGTGCTGGACGACGGCGAGGTCCAGCGCAACGTCAACCGGTTCACCCTGCGGCAGATTCTGTTCGAGGGCCTCGACAACGTCCATTTCGGCAAGGAGTTCGTGCGGTACGAGAAGCACGAGAACGGCGTGATCGCGCACTTCGCCGACGGCACCCAGGCGCGCGGCGCGGTTCTCGTCGGCGCGGACGGGGTGAATTCGCCGGTGCGCCGCCAATATCTCCCGCACGCGCGGGTCGTCGACACCGGATTGCGCCAGCTGTACGCGAAGATCCCGCTCACCGAGGCGACCCGGGAACTGTTCGACCCGGAGATGTTCGCCGTGTTCAGCATCGTTTCCGGGCCGCACAAGCAGATGATCGGGTTCGCGCCGGTCGACTACCCGGAGCCGATCGCCGACGCCTGCGCGCGGCTCGCGCCGCAGGTCCGGCTCAGCCCGGACGAGCCGTACATGACCTGCGCTTTCGGTGCGCGCCAGGAAGTCTTCGGGCGGACGGACGACGAACTCCGCGCGCTGTCCGCGGACGAGATGCAGAAGCTCGTGCTCGACCGGGTCGCGGACTGGAACCCGCGCGTCCGCCGGATGGTCGAAAGCTGGCTTCCGGACTCGCCGTTCCTCGTTTCGATCCGGACCAGCGTGCCGATCGGGCCGTGGGAGCCGTCGCGGGTGTGTCTGGTCGGCGACGCGATCCACGCGATGAGCCCGGCTGCCGGGGCGGGCGCCAACACCGCGATGCGCGACGGTGCTGCGCTCGCTGCCGCGTTGAGCAGCGGTTCGGCGGATGCGATCGGGGAATACGAGGCGGAAATGCGCCGGTATGGCTTCGCCGCGGTCCGGGAATCCGCCGCGAACGGGGCGCAGCACCTGGGGCAGAACCCATTGCCGGAAATGTCTTCGGCGTCCTTTTCCTGACCGGGTGCGGGGGCAGAGCTCCTGCCCCCGGCCCCCATCCTCGCGCGCAGTCCGGAAGCTCAAGGGCGACGATGAAAAAGGACCAGCAGGTAACCGGCGGAAAACCTGCGGCGTCGGCAAGATCTCGTTCATTCAGAGTTCAACTACTGGCCACTCGCTGAGGGATCTGGAGACCCCGCCCGCGTAGGTACCGTCACTCCCGCAGGACACTCCGGACTGGAGAGCGGGCATGGACTTTTCTCTCATCGTCCTGGTGGTGATCGTCGCGGCGCTGGCCTTCGACTTCACCAACGGGTTCCACGACACGGCCAACGCGATGGCCACCTCGATCGCCACCGGTGCGCTGAAGCCCCGGGTCGCGGTCGCGATCTCGGCGGTGCTGAATCTCGTCGGCGCGTTCCTTTCGATCGAGGTCGCGAAAACCATTTCCGGCGGGATCGTCGACGACACCAAAGTCACGCCGGTGGTGATTTTCGCCGGACTGGTCGGGGCCATCGTCTGGAATCTCGTGACGTGGCTGGTCGGGCTGCCGTCGAGTTCGTCGCACGCGTTGTTCGGCGGGCTGATCGGGGCGACCTGGATCGCGTCCGGCGCGGATGCCGTGCACTTCGCGAAGGTCGTCGAAAAGGTGCTGATCCCGGCGATCGCGTCGCCAGTGGTGGCGGGAATCGTCGCGATCGTCGGCACTTTCCTCGTTTACCGCATCACCGCCAAGGCCCGGCAAGACGTGGTCGGCAAGGGGTTTAAGACCGGTCAGGTGCTTTCGGCGAGCTTGGTGTCGCTCGCGCACGGCACCAACGACGCGCAGAAGACGATGGGCGTCATCACGCTCGCGCTGATCGCGGGCGGTTCGCTCGCGCCGGGGTCGAACCCGCCGGTGTGGGTCATCCTCGCCTCCGGCGCGGCGATCGCGCTGGGCACCTACTTCGGCGGTTGGCGGATCATCCAGACGATGGGCAAGAAGCTCACCGAAATCCAGACGCCGCAAGGCTTTGCCGCCGAGACGAGTTCCGCGGCGGTCATCCTGGCCTCGTCGCACCTCGGCTTCGCGCTGTCGACCACGCACGTCACCTCGGGCGGCATCATCGGCTCCGGGCTCGGCCGGAAACTCGCCGAGGTCCGCTGGGGCGTCGCGGGCAAGATGGTGATCGCCTGGGCGCTCACGCTGCCCGCCGCCGCGATCGTCGGGGCCGTCGCCGCCGCGGTTTCCACCCGGGGCAGCTGGGGAACTGTCCTCGTCGGCGGCGTCGGAGTGCTGCTCGCACTGGGCATCTGGCTCGCGTCGCGGCGCAACCCGGTCACGCCGGCCACCGTCAACAACGAGCCGGAGGCCGCCGAGGCCGCCCCGGTCGCGGCCTGAGGGAGCACGACATGGCGATCAACTGGGGTGCCCTGGGCATCGTTTTCGTGGTGGCGCTGGCCGCGGCGGTTGTGCTGACCGGGCTGTTCGCGTACGGCGTACGCGGCCTCTCTGAGCGGGTGACGGCGCGGGCGCACGGCGGCAGTGGCACGGTTCAGCTGACCGGCGCGGTGGTGTGTTTCGCGGTTTGTGCGGCGGTGATCGGGTACGGGATCTATCTGATCGTGGCTTAGGCGAGTGCCGCCTCGGCGCGGGTTCGCAGTTCTTCCGGAAGTTCGTCGAGCAGCGGCCGGACCGTCGCTCGGCGGGCTTCGTTCAGGTGGGCCAGGACGTCCAGCGCCGGGGCCCACAGCGACTCGTCCGCCGCGGCGGTGCGGACCAGTGCGGGCAAGCGGTCCTCGCCGACCAGGCTGAGTACATGGTCGATCCGGCTCCGGTCGTCCAGGACGTACGCGGTGTGCAGGAGACCGGCATCGTCCAGCAGGCCTACGCAGCGGCTGACCGTGTCGTCCGGCAGGTGGCCGACGAACCGGCCCAGCGTGATCCAGTCTTCGCGGCGGGTCAGTTCCTCGGCGACCGCCACGACGGTCGTCACCGGGATCCGGGTGATGATCGAAGTGGCCCGCCGCGGGTCCAGTTCCGCCGCGACCGAGGCGAGGAACTTCGGCGACAGCCGTTTCGCGACGTCGACGCCGCGTGACACGTCGACCAGTCCGGCGATCCGCGCGCACAGCAGCGGGCCGAACACCTTCTCCGCGATCTTCGCGGTCACCCCGGCCGGCAGCAGCTTGCTCGCCAGCGCCATCCGCTCCAGCACGACGAGGTTCGCGTCGAACAGCGTGGTCGTCATCTGCTCGCGCAGCAGCCGCACCTCGCCCTGGTCGACGTCGGCGAGGTAGTCGAGCCGGGCGGGGTCGACGTCGAGGACCCGGGCGAGTTTGAGGATTTCCGGGTTCACAGGCCGACCGCTTTCCGCACCGCGCCGCGCAGCAGCGCGGGCACGTACTTCAGGCTTTCCTCACCCGCGCGGGCGAGCGCCTGCGCCTGCCGGTGCCGGGCGTCCCGCAAGGCCGCCGACAGATCCTGTTTGTGCTGCTCAGGCAGGGATTCGATGCCGTCCGGCAAGGGAGCGCCGAGCTGCTCGGCCAGGGTGCGTTCAGCCATGGTGACCCATCATGCCTCACGATCTCGACCTTGACTTTCGGCAGTGGTGACGAATCGGGCGGCCCTTGTAGCGTCAGCGGAATGAAGGAGGCGACGCGAGTCCGCTGGCGCGTGACGTTCGACGTGCTGCTCTGGGCCGCGTTGTGCGGGTTCGTCGTGCTCGACGGCCCGCTCGACCCGAACGTCTGGGAACTCGTCTACGGCCTGGTGTCGGTCACCCTGGCGATGGCCACCGCCCGCGTCTACCCGGCGTTCGCGCTGGCGGTGGCGATGGCGACGGCGCTCGTCATCGCGTTCGGCTGGGGCGGCCGGGTGGCGGTGTGGGAGTTCTTCCTGATCGTCGTGATCTCGTACCTGGCCGGGCTGCGACTGGCCAGGGCACGCGTGGCGATGATCTGCTTCTTCGCCATCGCGGTGGCCGGGATCCCGCTGGCTTTCTTGCCGACGGCGGGCTTCGACGCGTGGGGCGCGGTGCTCGGCACGCTCGCGTTCGCCGGGGTCGCGCCGTGTCTGCTCGGCCGGCACGTGCGGCTGCGGCGCGAGCTCGCGCAGGACGGGTGGCGGCGCGCGGAGGAGATGGAGAGCAGGCACCGGCTGGTCGCGCAGGAGGCCCGGCTGCGGGAGCGGGCCCGGATCGCGAGCGACATGCACGATTCGCTTGGCCACGAGCTGAGCCTGATCGCGGTGCGCGCGGCGGCTCTGGAGGTCGACAGCGAGCTCGGCGAAGAGCAACGCGAAGCCGCCGGACAGCTTCGGGCGGGCGCGGCGACGGCGACGGAACGGCTGCGCGAGATCATCGGCGTGCTGCGCGAGGACGCCGCGCCGATCGAGCCGGTGCAGGGCGATCTGGGGGAGCTGATCGACCGCGCGCGGGCGTCCGGGATCGAGATCGGCGCGCGGATCGACAAGCTGGACGGCGCACCGCCGATGGTCGCGCGCGCGGTCTACCGCGTGGTGCAGGAAGGGCTCACGAACGCGGCGAAGTACGCGCCCGGCGCGGCTGTCACGGTGGTCGTGACCAGCAACAATGAGTCGACCGACGTCCGGGTCCGGAACGCGCCGCCGCCCGCCGGACCGTTGCCCGGCCGGTCCGGGCAGCGGGGGTTGATCGGCCTGCAAGAGCGGGTGCGGCTGGTCGGCGGGAGCCTGACCGCGGGCCCGGCGGACGGCGGGTTCGAGGTGGCGGCCCGTCTGCCGCACGATTCGGCACCCGCGCCGGAGCAGGACGACGACGGGATCGGACAGGCCGCGCGCGAGCTGGAACGCGCCCGTCGCGCCGTGCGGTCGAGCCTGGTGCAGGCGATCGTGGTGCCGCTGGCGCTGTTCGGAGTGGTCATCGGCGGGGCGGGCGTGACCTTCCTGGTGCAGTGGTCGTCGTCGGAGCTGCCGCCGGACTCGTACGCGCGGATCCAGATCGGCATGCCGCATTCGGCCGTCGAACCGCTGCTGCCCGCCCGCCAGCGCACGACGCTGCCGTCGATCAATGTGCCGCCGCAGCCTTACCGGAGCACCTGCGAGTACTACGGAGCCGGCCGGAGCTGGCTCAACTTCAACTATGCCGTCTATCGACTGTGCTTTGTGGACGATCGAGTGGCGAGCAAGGATCTTTACAGTGAGGACGAACCGTGATTCGCGTACTGCTGGCCGACGACGAAGCGATGATCCGCGCCGGCGTGGCCGCGATTCTCGCCTCGGACAAGGAAATCGAGGTGGTGGCCGAGGCCGCGGACGGACGCGCGGCGGTCGAACTGGCGCGTGCGAACCGGCCGGACGTCGCGCTGCTCGACATTCGCATGCCCGGGCTTGACGGGCTGGCCGCGGCGGAGGAAATCCGCAAACTGCTGCCGGACACCGGCGTTCTCATGCTGACGACGTTCGGGGAGGACGAGTACATCGAACGCGCGCTCGGCCTCGGTGCGAGCGGATTCCTGCTCAAGGCGGGCGATCCGCGCGAACTGCTCGCCGGGGTGCACGCGGTGGCCGACGGCGCGGCGTTCCTTTCGCCGAAGGTCGCGCACCGGGTGATCACGCGCTTGTCCGGCAGCCGGTTCAGCCGGGCCGCGACCGCGCGCGAGCGGGTGAGCGTCTTGACGAACCGCGAGCGGGAGGTGCTGGTGCTGCTCGCCGAAGGACTGTCCAATGCGGACATCGCGGCGCGGATGTTCGTGGTGGAGGGCACGGTGAAGGCGCACGTGAGCACGATCCTGACCCGGTTGGACGTGCGGAACCGGGTGCAGGCCGCGATCACGGCGTTCGAGGCTGGACTGGTGTGAGCCTCGGCGGTTGCCAGCGGCTGATGCTGGCTCCGACCCGGGTGGTGACCGCTGCGGGCAGCAGCCGGGTGAAAGCCGCTCGCAGCGCGACCGCCGCCGGGTTGCGGAGGAGCGGACCGCTGGCACCGGCCTGGATCGACGCCTTCGCGACCTTCTGCGTGCGCGGGCGGCGTTCCGCGTCATAACGGCGGAGCGCTTCGTCCACTGTGGACTTCTGGACGTGCGAGGCCAGCACTACCGCGTCCTCCAACGCCTGGCAGCCGCCCTGCCCGAGGAACGGCGGCATCGCGTGCGCGGCGTCTCCGAGGAGCGCGATACGGCCCCGGGTGTAGCTGGGCAGCGGCGTCGCGAGGTGATGCGTGTCGTGCAGCAGGATTTCCGGCGTGGCGTCGATGAGCTGCGGAATCGGGTCGTGCCAGCGGGCGTACTTCGCGCTCAGGTACGCGCGGATGTCGTCGTGCCGGATCCCGGCCGGGCGAGCTTCGGAAACCCACCAGTAGACCTCGTCGTCCAGCAACGGCAGGACGCCGATTTCGATTCCCGCCGCCCACGTCGTGCTCAAACTGGGTTTCAGCGGCAGCTTGGCGATCCCGCGGAACGCCGCGCCACCGCTGTACTCCACGCGTGCGGCCGGGAAGAGCGCCTGCCGGATCGGGCTGTTGATCCCGTCGGCCGCCACAACCAGGTCCGCCTCGATCGAGCCGGAACCGTGGTGCACCACGCCGTTCTGCTCGACGCTCGTCACCTCGACCCCGGTCTTGAGGCATTCGCCCGGCAACTCCGACCGCAGCGTTTCGATCAGATTCGCCCGGTGGATCGCGCCCAGCGGCAGCCCGTGACTGCGGACGAAGAGGTCCGCGTCCCAACTCGCCAGCCGACGTCCGCGCCAGTCGACTAACCCACCGCCGCGCTGCGCCGAGATCCGCGGCTCGACACCCAGTTCGGCCAGCGCCCGTTGCGCGTTGGGCCACAACGAGATTCCCGCGCCAATGGCGGTCAGCTCCGGTGCCCGTTCGAGCACCGTGACCTCCCAGCCGACCCGGCGCAATCCGATCGCCGCGGCCAGTCCGCCGATGCCGCCCCCGACCACGACCGCGCGTTGCGAAGCCATGCCGACCTCCTCTACGTCTGTAGAGGACTCTACACCTGTAGTGTGCCGAGGGTGGAACGGACAGCTGTGATCGGCGACGCAGCCATCGAGGTCATCGCGGCCGAGGGCATGCGCGGGCTGACGCATCGCGCCGTCGATCGGGCAGCCGGGCTGCCCGCGGGTTCGACGTCGTACTACGCACGCACCCGCGTCGCGTTGCTGGAGCTGGCCGCGGACCGGATGGTCGCGCTGGACCAGGCCGAAATCGTCCCGCCGGAAGGGAAACTCGCGGAGTTCCTGGGCGCGACGGTCCACCGCTCGATCACCGTCGGACGCACGAGAATGCTCGCGCGCTACGAATTCGCGCTCGAATCGACCCGACGACCGGAGCTGCGAGCTCGATACGACGCCGGCGGGCTGGAATTGCGCCGCCGGTGCGCGGAAGTGCTTGCCGCGGCCGGTTCTCCGACTCCCGAGGACCACACTCGCGTGCTCATCGGGTGGCTCGACGGATCGATCTTCGACGCGCTGGCAGGCACCGGCTCCGTCAACCCGCCGACCGAGGCCGAACTGGTTGCCGGAGCCCGTGCCGTGCTCGCCGGATTGGGGCTGCCGCACGCCTGATCAGGCGTCGCGGCGGTTCAGCAGCGCGGTTCCCGCGGCGATCCCGGCGGCCGCCCAGGCGAGGCAGACCAGCACGCCGACCCAAGGCCCGTACGGCGGCAGGCTGCCCAGCAACGGGTTCGGGTCGCCAGGCGGCACCATCGCGTTCATGCCCGCGAAGGCCGGGAAGTAGTTCATCGCCGGAGGGAACACGTACGACGACATCAGCATCGGCAACGGCAGCAGCAGCACGATCACCACCACCAACGTGCCCGCCGCACTGCGCAGCACGAACGAAATCCCCAGGCACAGCACGCCGAGCAGCGCGAAATACGCACCCATGCCCAGCGCGGTGACCGCCCCTTGCGACAGCGACGTGGAACCCCCAGCCCCACGCATCAGCACCGAGGCGACCCCCATGCCCAGCACGGCGACGACCACGCCGTAGACGAACAGCACCGGCACCAGCACCGCGGCCTTGGCGGCGGTGACCCTCGCCCGCACCGGAACCCATTGCAGCGTCGAGCGAATCGACCCGCTGGTGTACTCGCTGGTCACGAACAGCGTCGCGACCGCGAGCACGCAGAACTCGACCAGATAGATCGCACCGCTGTTGACGATGCCGTGCGCGGTCTGCTGCCGTTCGCCGCCCGCGTGCTGGGAGATCCCGGTGACGACGGAATAGAACGCCATCAGCAGCACTCCGCCGATCAGCGACCACCACGTCGCGCGCACCGACCAGAACTTGGTCCACTCCGCCGAAATCGCCAGCTTCGTCATGCCGTAACCCCGTATTCCACCGATCCGGCGGTCAGTTCCATGTACGCCTGCTCGAGCGAAGCGGTCCGCTCGGCAAGTCCGTGCAACCGGACGCCCAGTTCGTAAGCCAGGTCCCCGATCTCGGCCGCGGACGCCTCGTCGACGAGCAGTTCGCTGTCCTCCCCGGGCAGCACCGACCGGCCGTTCCCCCGAAGCCAGTCCGCGAGTTTCGTGCGCTCCGCCGGATCCGGCACGAGGACCGCGACCGACCGGCTCGAGTTGCCCGCGATGAAGTCGCCGATCGCCGCGTCGGCGAGGATCGAGCCCTTGCCGATGACCAGCAGCCGGTCCGCGGTCAGCTGCATTTCGCTCATCAGATGACTGGAGACGAACACGGTGCGTCCTTCGGCGGCGAGCGAACGCATCAGCTGCCGCACCCAGCGGACGCCGTCCGGGTCGAGTCCGTTGACCGGCTCGTCGAACATCAGCACGCCGGGGTCGCCGAGGAGCGCGCCGGCGATGCCGAGCCGCTGGCTCATGCCGAGCGAGAACGTCCCGGAGCGCTTGCCCGCGACGTCGCTCAGCCCGACCGTCGCGAGCACTTCCTCGACGCGGCTCGCGGCGATCCCGTTGCTGCGCGCCATCGCGAGCAGGTGTTTGCCCGCACTGCGGCCGGGATGCATGGCTTTCGCATCCAGCAGCGCACCGACTTCCCGCAGCGGAAACCGTAGCTCTGCATACGGTTTGCCGCGGATCAGCGCGTCGCCGGAGTCCGGCCGGTCGAGCCCGACGGTCATCCGCATGGTGGTGGACTTGCCCGCGCCGTTCGGGCCGAGGAACCCGGTCACCGTGCCCGGCTCGATGACCGAGGTGAGGCCGTTGACCACGGTCTTCTGGCCATAGCGCTTCGTCAATCCGCGAAACGTGATCATAGGGCGAAGTCTGCGCCCGCGCGGGGTGCGCGGACATCAGCCGACCGTCCCGGACCGACCCCGACTTTCGGCAGGGGGTCAGCGCGACCTGCGGGTGGTGTGCCGGGTCGGGGTGGCGGTCGCGGGGTCCTCCGGCCACGGGTGTTTCGGATAGCGGCCGCGAAGGTCCGCGCGGACGGCGGCGTATCCGGTGCGCCAGAAGGATTCGAGATCGGCGGTGACCGCGGCCGGGCGGCCGGCGGGCGAAAGCAGGTGCAGCACCACCGGGACGCGGCCGTCGGCGAGCGACGGCGTCTCGGTCCAGCCGAACGTCTCCTGCAGCTTCACCGCGAGCACCGGCTGGTCTCCGTGGTAGTCCACGCGGTAGTGCGAACCGGACGGGACTTCGAGCCGGTCCGGAGCGAGTTCGTCGAGCCGCGCGGCTTCGGGCCAGGGGAGCAGGCCGCGCAAGGCAGTTCCGGCGTCGACGTTCGCCAGATCGGCTCGGCGGCGGACTCTCGACAGGTCCAGCCAAGTGTCTACTTCGGAAAGCAGCGCCTCGTCGTCCACCGAAGGCCACGGATCGCCGAGTACCCGGTGCAGGAAGGCAAGGCGGTCGCGGAGGCGGGTGCCGTCCTGGCTCCAGCGCAGCAAACCGAGACCTTCGGTGCGGAGTCCGGTGACGATTGCGTCGTGGACTAGCTGCGGATCTGGGTTGCGTAGCGGCTTTTCCGACAGAACGATCGCACCCAGCCGACGGACGTGCCGGGCGACGACATCGCCGTCCCAATGCACTTCGTCCACTTCGGACACCAGGGTCGGCGCGGCTCGGGTCGCCAGTGCTTCGTCGGCGGTCGCGGCGAGGCGGATGGTGCCGTGCACGCGGCCCGGGTCGCGGGTTGCTTCGGCGACGGCCAGCCATTCGGCGTCGCCCAAACCGCTGCCGCTGGGCAGTTCCGCCGCGGTGCCGCTGGCCATCAGATACACCGGGGCCGACCCCGCGCGCCGCCGCGCCAAGCGTTCCGGGTGAGCGAGGGCGACGACCAACGCGGGGTCCGGGTCTGCTTTGGCCGGGGAATTGACCAGTGTGGCCAACCGTTTCGCGTCCCGCTGCCATCGGCGCGCCGCGTCGTCGTGTGCGGAACGAAGCCGGCGCAATTCGGCCTCGACATCGGTCAGCGTCGCTCCGGTATCGAGCAGCGCGACTACTTCCGCGGCGGCCCGGGCTCCGACGGCCTCAGCGCCGTCCAGCAACGCGCGGGCCAGCCGGGGATGCAGGCCGAGGTCGGCCATCTTCTGTCCGCGCGGCGTGACAGCGCCTTCCGAGGTGGTCGCGCCGAGCGTGACGAGCAGGCTTCGCGCGGCGGCGAGGGCACCTTCGCCGGGCGGATCCCACCAAGCGAGGCCGGTTCCGTCCGGAGTGGACCAGCAGGCGAGTTCCAACGCGAACCGCGCCAGTTCGGCGGTACGGATCTCCGGCTCCGGATACGCGGGCAGCGTCGCTTGCTCGTGCTCTGGCCAGCAGCGGTACGCGCGGCCAGGCGCTTCGCGGCCCGCACGACCAGCGCGTTGTTCCGCCACCGCTGCCGAAACCCGCACCGTGGCGAGCCCGGCGAGACCACGTCGATGGTCCACGCGAGGAACGCGTGCGAGACCCGAGTCCACGACCGCGCGGACGCCGGGAACTGTCAGGCTCGACTCGGCGACGGCGGTCGCGAGAACTACCCGGCGGCGGTCGCGTGGCCGCAATGCTTCGTCTTGCCGGGCAGCGGAAAGCCGTCCGTGCAGCGGCAGCACGTCCGCGTCCAGCGAACTCAGCAACGCCGACGTACGCGCGATTTCCCCGGCTCCCGGGAGGAACGCGAGTACATCGCCGTCTCCTTCGGTGAGGGCCTTCCGGACCGCCGAAGCGACTGCGGCTTCCGGGCGTTCCCCGCGCGCCGGAGCGCGGTAGCTCAGCTCGACCGGATACGTGCGCGCGTGCGCGGTGATCACCGGGGCGTCGCCGAGCAGTTCGGCCAGCCGTCCGGACGCGACCGTCGCCGAGGTCGCGAGCAGCCGCAGGTCGTCGCGCAATCCGGCACGGACGTCGAGGAGCAGGGCGAGCAGCAGGTCAGCGTCGAGATGGCGTTCGTGGCATTCGTCCAGCAGGACCGTCGACACCCCGGCCAGCTCGGGGTCGTGCTGCACCCGCCGCACGAGCAGCCCCGACGTGACCACCTCGATCCGCGTGCGCGACGACACCTTCCGGTCGCCGCGCACGGCGTACCCGACCGTCTCGCCGACCGGTTCGCCCAGCAGCGCGGCCATCCGCCCGGCCGCGGCCCGGGCAGCCAGCCGACGCGGCTCGGCGACCACGACGCGTCCTTCGCCCCGGTTCAGCGCGAGCGGCACGAGAGTGGTCTTGCCGGTGCCGGGCGGGGCGACGAGCACCGCGGCGCCGTGGTCGTCGAGCGCGCTCAGCACGGACGGCAGCACCGCGCGGACGGGCAGGTCCGGCAGCGAGGCTAGGTCGGTCACTGCTCGGTGATCTCCGGTGGATTCGGCAACGGGTAGTTCGACGGCCCGATGTTCGTCTCCAGCGACTTCCGCCAGGCCCCGGTCGACACCATCTTCCGGATGGCGTCGTCGACCGCGTGCTGGCCCTCGGTGTCGCCCTTGCGCAGGCCGATGCCGTACCGCTCAGTGGAGAATGGACGGCCGACCACCTTCAGCAGCTCCGGGTTCTGCGCGGCGTACCCGGCGAGGATCACCGCGTCCGTGGTGACCGCGTCGACCTGGTTCGCCAGCAGCGCGGTCACGCAGTCCGGATAGCGCGGGTACTCGACCAGCTTCACCATCTGCGCGAACTTGTCCTTCACCGTCTGCGCGGGAGTCGAGCCGGTGACCGAGCAGAGCCGCTTGCCGTTGAGGCTTTCCGGGCCGGTGATGTCCGGCGAGGTGAGCCGCACCAGCAGGTCCTGGCCGGTGACGAAGTACGGGCCGGCGAAGCCCACCTGCTGTTTCCGATTGTCGGTGATCGAATAGGTGGCCACGACCAGGTCGACCGCGCCCGAGGTGAGGTCCGTTTCGCGGCGCGCCGGGGTGGTCTCGTGCCAGGTGATGTGGTCCGGTTCGACCCCCAGTTCGCGTGCGACGAAAGTAGCGACATCGACGTCGAAACCGGCGAGCCTGCCGTCGACGGTCCGCTGCGAAAGCCCGGGCGCGTCGAACCGGATTCCGATGGTCAGGTGGTTGCCGTCACGCGCCCGGGTGGGAAGCGGATCGTCCTTCGATACCTCCGACGACCCGCACGAGACGCAGCTGACCAGCAGAAACACGGCGGCGAACGCTGCGCGTAACCGCATCGGTGCCTCCGCTTCGCCGGTTGGCTGCTCACATGGTTCTCAGGTCAGACGGCTAGCCTAAGCGCGTGCGCCGACTGCCCCAACCTGTACTCGACACCATCGGCACCCTCGCCCGGCTCGGGCTGGCTGCCGTGTGGCTCGTGTCCGGCGGCCTGAAGATCGCCGATCCGGGACAGACGTACATCGCCGTGCAGGCCTACGACGTGCTCCCGCACGCGCTGGTGCGCCCGGTCGCGACCGGGTTGCCGCTGCTGGAACTGGTGCTCGGGCTGCTGCTGCTCGCCGGGCTGGCCACGCGCTGGGTCGCGGGAGCGTCGCTGCTGCTGCTGGCCGTGCTCGTCGCGGGCATCGCGCAGTCGTGGGCGCGCGGGCTGAGCATCGACTGCGGCTGCTTCGGCGGCGGCGGGCGCGTGGACGCCGGGCAGACCGAATACCCGCAGGAGATCCTGCGCGACACCGGTTTCGCCCTGCTCGCGGTGTGGCTGCTCGCCCGGCCGCGCACGTGGCTTTCGGTCGACGGCTGGCTCGGCTGGGGCAAAGGCAGGAACGCCGGGAACTCGGGCGAGGCCTCGGACGACTACCCCAAGGGCATCGCGGAAGGGAATTAGGAACAGTGGGTGGAGCTGCGCGCAACGCGCGGAAAAGCCGTCAGCAGGCGGCGGCCGCGAGGTCGGTCGCCCAGGCGCGGGGCTCGAAGAGCGACCGGAACAAGATCATCGCGATCGCCGTGGCCGTCGTGGTGGTCGCCGCGCTCGTGATCGGCGGCGTGCTCTGGATCAACTCGAGCAAGAACGCGACGCAGGACAGCGCGATCCAGCCGGGCACGACCTCGGCGCTCGGACCGGGCGTGGTCGAGAAGCGCGACGGGGCCGTGGTGACGGTCGGCAAGCCGGGCGCGCCGAAGACCATGGACCTCTACGCGGACTTCCTGTGCCCGTACTGCGCGAAGCTGCAGCAGGACTTCGGGCCGCGGATGGAGAAGGCGATCAACGACGGCCAGCTCACCGTGCGCTACCACATGGTGATCCTGCTCAACAAGAACTCGGACCCGCCGGGCTACTCGCTCGACTCGGCGAACGCCGCGCTCGCCGCCGCCGACCAGCAGAAGTTCACCGCCTTCCACGACGCGCTGTTCAAGAACCAGCCGCAGGAAGGCGGGCGCGGGTACGACAAGGCCCAGCTGATCAAGCTCGGCCAGGACCTCGGGATCAGCGACCCGAAGTTCGCGCAGGCGGTCAACTCCGGCGCCTACGACCAGCAGCTGCAGGCGGCGTTCCAACAGATCCAGAACGACCCGAAACTGCAGCAGGACTTCGGCAACGGCCAGATCGGCTTCGGCACGCCGACCGTCGCGGTCGACGGCAAGGCCGTTCCGGCTCAGGGCGACTGGCTGACGAAGATTCTCAACGGCTGACCTGATCCGGTCAATTCGCCTGTCCGGGCACAACTCGTCCGCTAACCTGGGCCGCAGGGTTCAGGGGAGGGGCGGGTTGTGTCCGGTTTTCATGTCGACGACTGCGCGTACGAGAACTACGCGAAGCAGGTCGACCCACTCGGCGACGAGGTGCGTTCCGCGGCGAAGGCGCACATCGGTCCGCACGTGACGCTGTCCGGCGACGGATTCTCCGCGATCGGGGACGAATCCGGGTTCGCCGGCGCGTACGGCGCGCGGATGCGGGCATTGCAGGAACGGATGCACGCGCTCGGGGGCGGCTGGCACAACGTCGGCGAGGCCGCTCGGCGCACGCAGGGCAACTACGCCGCGGTCGAGCAGGAACACGGCGACGCGATGCGCAGGCTTTCGTGAACGCTCCCGTCGATCATCTGGTCCGCAACGGGCTGGACACCACGAATCAGTTCGCCGCGAAGCTGAAGCACGACCCGTCGGCGATCCACGGCGCGCGCGACGGGCATGTCGCGCTGCAGACGTCCGTCGGCCAGGCCAATCAGCACGCCGGCGCGCAGCGGGTGAATCTGGCGCACGCCAGTTCCGGGGCGACCTCGGAGCGCGCGGTCCAGACGTCGAAGGACCTGGAGAAGGAAGTCCAGGACCTTCTCGACGAGAGCGCGGAAATCGAGCGGGCGGTCGCGGAGGCGGCGGAGACGCTGCACGTCGGCGAGATCCGCAACGATCAGGTGCGAGACCAGATCCTGCGGGAGATCGCGTCTTCGATGAAGGCGCTGGCGGCGGTCAACGGGATTCAGCCGCCGGAGAGCCGGGCGGCCGCGGCTCGGCAGATTCTCCTGCAGCTGCAGACGAAGATCGGCCAGCTGACCGGGCAGGCGGCCACGTTCACCGAGGAGACGCTCGGAAAGCTGACCGGACTGGGGCAGCAGCTCGGCGGCTCGGAGTCGACGTCCGCGAGCAGCGCGACGACGTCAGTGCCGCAGGCGTTCAACAACAACGGCGCGCACGTCAGCCACGGAGGCGGCGACAGCGGCGGCGGTGGAGGAGGCGGCGGCGGGTATGCCGGGAAGCCGCGGTTGCCGGTGGCCGTTCCGCCGCAGCCGGGCAGCGGGGTCGGGATCAACCTGCCGGGCGGGAAAACCGTGATGGCACCGAACGAAACCGCGGCCAAAGCCGTGCGGGCGGCGTTGTCTCAGCTGGGCGTGCCGTATGTCTGGGGCGGGACCGCGCGCGGGCAAGGGCTCGACTGCAGCGGGTTGACCATGACGTCCTATCAGGACGCTGGGTTGCAGTTGCCGCGGACGGCGAAGCAGCAGACTGTCGGGGCCGAGGTGCCTTCTATTGACCAGTTGCTGCCCGGGGATTTGGTGGTGTGGTCCGGGCACGTCGCGATGGTGATCGGCGACGGGCAGATGGTCGAGGCCGGGGATCCGGTGCAGATCAGCAAGATCCGGACGACTAATGCCGGGCAGCAGTTCATCGGGTTTTACCGGCCGACGGGGTGAGTGGTGGCTGAATTCGACATGGATCGCGCGGTGGCGCGGGTGATGGAGGAGGCTTCCCGGACCGGGGAGGCGGCTGCGGCTCGGTTCGAGCGGGCTGGGCCGGTGGTCGGGAAGGCTGCTGCGGGCGGGGTTTCCGTCGAGGTCGCGCCTGGCGGGTTGCTGACTGGGCTGACGGTTTCCCGGGCTGCGTTGCGGGGCGGGTCGGAGGCTGTTGCCGCGCAGATCCTGGAGTTGTCGCGGCGGGCCGAGCGGCGGGCCGGGGATCGGATGTATCAGGTGCTGTCGCCGGTTTTGGGGGCGGATGCTGTGGCGGCGTTGGGGTACGCGGCGTTGGCTGAGGATGATCCCGATTTTTATGACGAAGAGCCGGTGGTGTTGTGAACACTCGGGAGCTTATCGACCTGGCTCGGTCTCGTGAGGAGGCGTTGGGGCAGGTCGCTTCGTTGATGGGGGAGGCTCGGGGGTCGGCTCATGCGTTGGATGGGTCGGTTGAGGTGACTGTGGATGCGTTGGGGGCGTTGAAGCGGTTGTGGCTTGCGCCTTCCTTGGCGTCGGCGGATCCTTCTCGGGTTTCGGCGTTGGTGCTTGAGGTTGTGCGGGTTGCGATGGCTGAGGCTGAGCAGGATTGCTACAACCGGGTGGGGTTGTTGTTGGGGGAGGAGGCTGGGTTGCTTGTCGAGGCGTTGTCCGGGAGGGCGGCTCCGGCTCGGTCTTCGGATGATGATCCTGGGATGACAGTGGAGGAGTTTCAGCGGTTGAGGGCGGAGAGGGTTGGGGAGAGGCGGTTTCCTGCTCCTGCCGCTGCTTCTGCTTCCGCTGCTGCTGAGTCTGTTGAGGATGGGTGGGAGGACTTTGATCCGGCTTCGTTGCGGTCGGATCGGTGAGTGGTTGCGGCTTCGGTATTTGGTGAGTTGCGAAGCTGTGGGCTTCTGCTTTTGACGGGTAGGTCCGTTTAGTGGCGGGGGCTGACGCCCCCTTCGGGGGTGGTGGTTGCGTGGGGCACCCCGAAGTTTGATTGTCACTACGGCGCGGGGGTGCTTGTCAAGGCGGGAAAGATGCCTTGACAAGCACCCCCGCGCCGTGTTTTTGGCTTCGTATCGGGGTTGGGGGTGGGGTGGGTGCCTCGCTCGTTGGGTGCATCGCTGCCTGTTTAGGGCTTTGCGTTGTTGTGGTGAATGCTGGCGCGGCGGATTCGTTGCTTGTCGAACTGCTGGGAGAAATTAATGCCCCTGCCCCTGCCCCTGCCCCTGCCTCGCCGAGTTGGGGGTGGGCTGGGTGAGTGAGGGGCACCCTGAGGAACTCTGATTCCCTCAGGGTGCCCCTCACGTACTGGTGTTAGCCGCGTTCGATGAGGTGGCCTACTACTTCTGGGCCTGGGTGGGCGTGGCCCGAGCCGTCTCGGCGGAGGTCGATTTCTGGGAGTTCTACTGGGTCTCCGGTGCGGCTCGCGCCTGCTGGGCGGGGGCCTACCCAGGCGACCTGGACTTCGGTTTCTCCCTTGAGGAAACGGTGGGTTCGCACGCCGCCGGTGGCTCGGCCCTTCGCTGGGTATTCGCTGAAGGGTGTCACCTTGACGCTCTGGCCCGTTGCCGTCACGACCATGGGTTCGCCGTGTTCTTCGTCGTCGGTGCGGATGGCGCCGAAGAAGATCGCGGTGGCGTTGGCGGACAGTTTCACGCCTGCCATGCCGCCGCTCTTGGTGCCTTGCGGGCGGATCAGGCTCGCGGCGAAGCGCAGCAGGGAGGAATCCGACGAGATGAACGCCAGGGTTTCGTTTCCGTCGGTCAGCCAGGTCGCGCCTACGATTTCGTCACCATCCTTGAGGCTGATGACTTCGAATTCGTCCGAGCGCACGGGCCAATCCGGGGCGCACACCTTCACTACGCCGCCGCGCGTGCCGATGGCCAGGCCTGGCGAATCGCCTGCTTGTTCGCCCAGCGGGGCGATTCCTACGACGCGTTCGCCCTTTTCCAGCGGTACCAGCTCTTTCGCTGCCATGCCGCCGCGCAACGAGACTGTGCCTGCTTGTTCTGGGAGCACTGGCAGGGGCAGCACGTCCGTCTTGAACGCGCGGCCTCGGCTGGTCACCAGCAGCACCTGGCCGCGTGCGGTGGTGTGCACGACGGCTGACACGGCATCGTGTTTTACGCGGCCGTTTCGGCGGCGGACTTCCGACGCCTCTTCGGATTCCGCTGCGGTGCGGGCGACCAGGCCGGTCGCCGACAGGATCACCTGGCACGGGTCGTCCGCCACCTCGAGCGGGCCGGACGGCTTCGACGCGGCCAGGACTTCCTTCAGGTCGCCGTCGATCAGGCGGGTGCGGCGGTCGGTGGGGAAGTCCTTGGCGATCTTCGCCAGTTCCGTCGACACGAGCTTCTTCAGGACCGACTCGTCCTCGAGGATCGTGGTCAGCTCGGCGATTTCCGCGCGCAGCTTGTCCTGCTCGTTTTCCAGTTCCAGGCGGTCGTACTTCGTGAGGCGGCGCAGCGGGGTGTCCAGGATGTAGGTCGCCTGGATCTCGGACAGCTTGAACTTCGTCATCAAGCCGTCCTTCGCGGCGGCCGCGTTTTCGCTTTCGCGGATCAGCCGGATGACCTTGTCGATGTTCAGCAGCGCGATCAGCAGACCGTCCACCAGGTGCAGGCGCTCTTCGCGCTTGCGGCGGCGGTAACGCGTGCGCCGCGTGACGACCTCGTAGCGGTGCTTCAGGAAGACTTCCAGCAGCGCCTTCAGCCCGAGCGTCTGCGGCTGCCCGTCGACGAGCACCAGGTTGTTGATGCCGAACGACTGCTCCAGCGGCGTGAGGCGGTAGAGATCCGCCAGCAGCGCCTGCGGGTTGACGCCCACCTTGCACTCGATGACGAGCCGCGTGCCGTTCTCGCGGTCGGTGAGGTCCTTGACGTCCGCGATTCCGGTGAGCCGCTTGGACTTGTTGACCTCGTCGGTGATCTTCTCGATCACCTTCTCCGGACCGACGCCGTACGGCAGTTCGGTGACCGTGATCGCCTGCCGGCCGCGGCTGCCTTCCAGCGGGCCGGTCTCGACGTTCGCGCGCATCCGGACCACGCCGCGGCCGGTTTCGTAGGCCTTGCGGACCTCGTCCAGGCCCAGCAGACTGCCGCCGGTGGGCAGGTCGGGGCCGGGGACGTACTCCATCAGCTTGTCGAGCGTGGCGTTCGGATGGTTGATCAGCCACCGCGCGGCGCCGATCACCTCGCCGAGGTTGTGCGGGATCATGTTGGTCGCCATGCCGACCGCGATCCCGGACGTGCCGTTGACCAGCAGGTTCGGATACGCCGCAGGCAACATCGACGGTTCCTCGAGCGAACCGTCGTAGTTCGGCCGGAAGTCGACGGTGTCCTCGCCGAGTTCGCCGACGAGCAGCATCGCTTCGTTCGACATCCGGGCTTCGGTGTTGTGGTTGACGAAACCACCGGCCAGGAACGAGTGGTCCTCGGTGGTCACCCGCACCGAATAGACCTCGGCGGGTTCGGCCGCGGTCGCGTCTACGACCTCTTCGAACCGGTAGCCAGAGTCCATGATCGGCAGGATCGTCGCGAGGACCTCGGTGTCCTTGATGCGATCGATGATCCGGAGCCGCTCGGTTTCCCACCGTTCGATGCGGTCGAAGTTGTGCTGGGTGAGCCATTTCCGGCCGCTGCCACGACGGTCGAAGTCGAGCGCGCCGCGCACGTAATCGGCGACGAAGGGCACCTTGTCCGAACTGAGCCGGTGCGTGCGCAATACGGACCGCTGCAGGAGCTGCCGCAGCCTCGCCTGCTTCGACTTGAGGAAGCCGACACGCTCAGCGAACGCGCGGACGTTGCGCAGGCCGGACACCACAAGGCGGTGCTCGATCGAACCGTTGGGCCGGGTGTACTGCCGGTGCGTGGCGATGACACCGAATTCGGCGAGCATTTCCTGAAGCTGAGCGGCGAGCCGCGGGCTGTAGCTCGAGTACTGGACAGTGAAGCCGTCGGCGGCGACCCGGCAACCGCCGTCTCCCTCGAACGCGGCCATCAGGAACGCGCGTTTCACGCCGGGGCCAGCGTTCCAGACGAATTCGGGGACGACCTTGTCCCGGGCCTGATGACCGATGAACTCGGCCAGCGGGCTGGCCCGGAAGGCGTCCATCGCTCCGGAGTAGTCCTGGATGTCAAGTTCGCGGATCCGCTTGCGGTCTCGTCGCGTCGTGCGTTCCGACACGTAGCGCTTGCCTCCGACCACCTGGTCGTAAGCGTGCAGGACCTCGCCGAAGAAATGTTCGTCGGTGTTGTTGAAGCCGGCGCGGTTCTCGCTCGCGAAACCTTCGGACACCCAAGCCCCGGCGAGGATGCCGAGGTTGTACTCGCGCGAGGTCGGGACCACCTGCGTCCACGCGTTGCGGGCGAGACAAACGACGGTTCCCGGTTTGACCTCGTCGAGCTGCCGCCACTGGAACATCGGCACGCCCATCGGCGCTTCCAAGCACAGCACCGGGTGGTTTTCGCTGCCCCGGAGGGAAAAGCCGGACTTGGTGCGGATCTGGACGGTCGGGTGCACGCCCGAGTTGAAGACCTTGTCGACCTGGACTGCCTTGCCGTCCTTGTCGAGCACCTCGAAGTCGGCGTCGGCTTCGGAATCGGCGGGCAGGTTCACCACGTCGGCGATGCGCGGGCTGGAGCCGTCCGCCAGGCGGATCCGGGTGTCGCCGGTCAGGCAGTACCGGCTCGCGGCCGGTCCGTCGTCTGGGGACCCGAAGTTTCCGTGCCCGTCGATCAGCGGGGCGTTCATCGAGAAGTCCTGCGCCAGCCGGACCATCGCGTCGTAAATCGCCGTGTCGCCGTGTGGATGGTACTTGCCCATGACGTCGCCGACCACGCGTGACGACTTCACGTACGCGTGTGTCGGGCGGTAGCCGTTCTCGTTCATCGAGAACAGGATTCGGCGGTGCACCGGCTTCAGGCCGTCCCGTGCGTCCGGGAGGGCGCGCGAGTGGATCACCGAGTACGCGTACTCCAGGTACGAGTCTTCGATCTCCGTCTTCAGCGGGTTGTCGAAGACCTGTGCGCCCGGCGAGTCGAACGCGCTCGGGTCGACCCGGGTCACCGGGGTCTTGCTACGGCGAGCCATGGCTCACAACTCCTTGGGAACGAACGGAAAACTCAGACGTCGATGGCTTCGCGGTCGACGCGGTCGGACGATTCGACCAGCCAGTTGCGCCGCGGCTCGACCTTCTCGCCCATCAGCAGTTCCAGCGCCAGCTCCGCGGCCTCGACGTCCTGGAGCGTGATCCGCCGGACCGAGCGCGTCGCCGGGTTCATCGTGGTTTCCCACAGCTCGTCGGCGTCCATCTCGCCGAGGCCCTTGAACCGCGGCACCGGGGTGACGACCGTCTTGCCCGCCGCTTCGAGTTCGGCGACCTTCTGCTCCATCTCGCGCTGGGTGAAGGTGAAGACGGTCTCCGAACCGCGGCCCTTGGTGGTGATCTTGTGCAGCGGCGGCATGGCCGCGTACAGCCTGCCGTCCTCGATCACCGGGCGCATGTACTTCGCGAACAGCGTGATCAGCAGCGTGCGGATGTGCGAACCGTCGACGTCCGCGTCCGCCATCAGGATCACGCGGCCGTAGCGCATCGTCGACAGGTCGAACGTGCGGCCGGTGCCCGCGCCGAGCACCTGCACGATCGACGCGATCTCGGCGTTCTTCAGCGTGTCGCCCAGCGACGCCTTCTGCACGTTGAGGATCTTGCCGCGCAACGGCAGCAGCGCCTGGTACTCCGACACCCGCGCCATCCGCGCCGAGCCGAGCGCGCTGTCGCCCTCGACCAGGAACAGTTCGCTGCGCGAGACGCCGGTGGTGCGGCAGTCGACCAGCTTCGGCGGCATCGCCGCGCCCTCGAGCGCGGTTTTGCGCCGGGCGGCGTCCTTCTGCTGTTTCTGGGTGAGCCGCACGCGTGCCGCGTCGACCACCTTCTGCAGCACGATCTTGGCCTCGGACTTGGTTTTCCGGTCCTCGGTCCAGGCGCGCACCTGCTTGTCGACGATGCCCTGGAGGACGCGCGTGATGCCCGCCGTGGACAGTTCGTCCTTGGTCTGCGAGGTGAACTGCGGCTCCGGCAGCCGGACGTGGATCACCGCGGTCATGCCCTCCAGCACGTCCTCGGTGGTCGGCGGGTCCTCCTTCGCCTTGAGCAGCCCGCGCGTCTTGCCGATCACGTCCTGCAGCGCACGGGTGACCGCGCGGTCGAAGCCCCGGCGGTGCGTGCCGCCGTGCACGTTGCGGATCGTATTGGTGAAGCACTCCACGGTGCGCTCGTAGCCGGTGCCCCAGCGCAGCGCGACCTCGACCTCGGCGTGTCGCTCCACATTGGACTGCATGACGCCGTTGGCGTCCGCCGCGTTTTCCTTGTACGTGCCCTCGCCGGTGATCATCAGCGTGCCGCAGACGGGTTTTTCGCTGTCCGGGGCGAGGAAGTCGACCATGTCCGCCAGCCCGTTCGGGAAGTGGAAGGTCTCCTCGTTGATGGTGTCCTCGAACGTGGTGCGCAGCACGTACGTGACGCCCGGCACGAGGAACGCGGTGTTGCGCAGCTTCGTGCGCACGCCCTCGACGTCCAGCGCCGCGCCGGTTTCGAAGTACCGCGCGTCGTACCAGTAGCGGATCGACGTGCCGCTGCGTTCGCCGCGCTTCATCTTGCCGACGAGGTTGAGGCCGGAGCGGCGGGTGAACTTCGCCTTCGGGCCGGGGCCGTCGAACACGCCGGGCACGCCGTGCGCGAACGACATCTGGTGCACCTTGCCGTCCTGCTTCACCGTGACGTCGAAGCGGTGCGACAGCGCGTTGACCGCCGAAGCGCCGACGCCGTGCAGGCCGCCGGACGTCTTGTACCCGGAGCCGCCGAACTTGCCGCCCGCGTGCAGCCGGGTCAGCACCAGTTCGACGCCGGAAAGGCCCGATTTGGCGTGGACGCCGGTGGGGATGCCGCGGCCGTCGTCGTCCACCTGGACGCTGCCGTCGGCGTGCAGCGTGACGACGATGCGCGAGGCGTGGCCGGCCACGCCCTCGTCGGTGGAGTTGTCGACGACCTCGGAGAAGAGGTGGTTGATGCCTCGGCTGTCGGTGGAGCCGATGTACATCCCGGGGCGCTTGCGGACCGCCTCGAGTCCCTCGAGGTGGGTCAGGTCGTCGGCCCCGTACAGAGTCTCAGCGGTCACGAGGTCGTTCTCCCGGATCGAGGCGTGCTGTTCGGTGGGCAAACAGGTGGCCGGAGCAGGGGCCCCGGGCCGTCACCGTACTGCAGGATATCCGCACCCCCTGACAGGAACTGGCCGCTGCGCCTCCGACGGCGTCCGGAAGCGTGTCCCAGGTCACCGGTATAGTCCTGTAGGAATACATCTTCCACGCGAGTAGTTGTGCCGACAAGCAAGGTACGAAGCAACCGGCTAGGGAGCGGTCATGCAGTTCGGAATCTTCTCGGTGGGCGACGTCACGACCGACCCCACCACGGGCGTCACGCCCTCGGAGCACGAGCGCATCAAGGCGATGGTCAAGATCGCGCTCAAGGCCGAAGAAGTCGGTCTCGACGTCTTCGCCGTCGGAGAGCACCACAACCCGCCGTTCGCCGCGCCGGCGAACCCCACGGTGCTGCTTTCGAACATCGCGGCGCAGACGGAGAAGATCGTCCTCTCGACGTCGACCACCCTCATCACCACCAACGACCCGGTGCGGCTGGCCGAGGACTACGCCATGCTGCAGCACCTCGCCGACGGGCGGCTCGACCTCATGATGGGCCGCGGCAACACCGGCCCGGTCTACCCGTGGTTCGGCAAGGACATCCGCGAGGGCATCCCGCTGGCCGTCGAGAACTACGCGCTGCTGCACCAGCTCTGGCGCGAGGAGGTCGTCGACTGGCAGGGCAAGTTCCGCACCCCGCTGCAGGGCTTCACCTCGACGCCGCGCCCGCTCGACGGCGTGCCGCCGTTCGTGTGGCACGGTTCGATCCGCAGCCCGGAGATCGCCGAACAGGCCGCCTACTACGGCGACGGGTTCTTCGCGAACCACATCTTCTGGCCGACCTCGCACTTCCAGCAGCTGATCGCGTTCTACCGGCAGCGCTTCGAGCACTACGGGCACGGCAAGGCCGACCAGGCCATCGTCGGGCTCGGCGGGCAGGCGTTCATCCGGCCGAAGTCGCAGGACGCGTGGAACGAGTTCCGGCCGTACTTCGACAACGCGCCGGTGTACGGGCACGGCCCGTCGCTGGAGGACTTCACCGAGCAGACGCCGCTGACCGTCGGCAGCCCGCAGGAGGTCATCGACAAGACGCTGACCTTCCGCGAGCACTTCGGCGACTACCAGCGCCAGCTGTTCCTGATGGACCACGCCGGCCTGCCGCTGAAGACCGTGCTGGAGCAGCTCGACCTGCTCGGCGAGGAGGTCGTGCCGGTGCTGCGCAAGGAACTGGACGCGAAGCGCCCGGCGCACGTGCCGGACGCGCCCACGCACGAATCGCTCAAGGCAGCCCAGGCTGTCAACGCCTGACCCAGGTACCCCGGATCGAGTGGAGAGGTCATGACTGCACGCACTATCGCCGTGGTCACCGCGGGGTTGAGCCAGCCGTCGTCGACGCGGCTGCTGGCCGACCGGCTGGCCGAGGCCGCCCGCGCCGCCCTCGTCGACGACGACGTGACGGTGAAGGTGTTCGAACTCCGCGACATCGCGGTGGACATCACCAACAACATGCTCACCGGGTTTCCCAGCCCCCAGCTGCGGGAAGTGATCGACACCGTGACTCGCGCGGACGGCTTGATCGCCGTGACGCCGGTGTTCACCGCTTCCTACAGCGGGCTGTTCAAATCGTTCTTCGACGTGCTGGACAAGGAAGCGCTCGACGGCAAGCCGGTGCTGCTCGCCGCGACGGGCGGTACCGAACGGCATTCGCTCGCGCTCGACTTCGCGCTGCGGCCGCTCTTCGCCTACCTTCGCGCGACCGTGGTTGCGACAGGCGTGTACGCCGCGTCGTCGGACTGGGGCAGCGTCGAGGCGACGGGTGCGTTGCAACAGCGCGTGGAGCGGGCTGGCCGCGAGCTGGCGCAGCTGGTGGCAGCGGCGCCTGAGGCGAAGCCGGACGACGAGTACGCGTCGGTGTCGTTCGAGCAATTGCTGGCTGGTCACTAACGGCTCCTGGCGGTCAAAAGTGCCTGCGGCACCGGGGTTTCCGGGTTGAGGACCAGTTCGGCCTCGACGGTGAACCCGGCGTCGCGCAGCCACGTCGTCATGCGTTCTCGTGGGCGGCGGTGCACCTGGACGTTCATCGGGTGGCCGCCGTAGCCCTCGGTTTTCAGCCGCGTCTCGTCGCCGACGTGGAAGAGCAGTTGAAGCAATCCGCCGGGACGCAGCGCTTGCTGGAAGTTCGCGAGGACGGCCGGGAGCAGCTCGTCGGGCAGGTGGATGACCGACTGCCACGCCACGATCCCGGCCAGCGACGCGGCCGGCAGCGGATCGGTCATCGAACCGACCTCGAACGGCAGCTCCGGATAGTCGCGCCGGGCCACCTCGATCATGCCGGGGGAGAGGTCGAAGCCGTAGGCGGCCACGCCGAGCCCGTTGAGGTGGGCGGTGACCTGGCCGGGGCCGCAACCGATGTCGGCGACTGGGCCGTCGTCGACTTGTTCGGCGAATAACCGCAGCGCGGCAAGCAGATACGGCTGTTTGCCCAGTGCGTCGCGGACGAACGTGGCGTAGTCCTCCGCCACGGTGTCGTAGGACGTTCGGGTGTCGGCGAGCCATTCCATGTCAGCCTGCCGGACTCTGGGCGATGAGGACGGTGGCACGCGTGGTCCAGCCCAGCGCCGAGTACAGCTGTTGCCC
This sequence comes from Amycolatopsis sp. CFH S0740, assembly GCF_004522315.1. Taxonomy (NCBI): domain Bacteria; kingdom Bacillati; phylum Actinomycetota; class Actinomycetes; order Pseudonocardiales; family Pseudonocardiaceae; genus Amycolatopsis; species Amycolatopsis sp. CFH S0740. The sequence goes on from NZ_SDLS01000006.1 coordinate 101,279, forward strand.
GTCCGCGGTGGCGACGAGGATTCCGGTGGTCGCGCCGTGTGCCATGGCGTTTTCCGCGAGCGAACTCATCACCACGCTGCCGAGACCGCGGCGGCGATGCTCCGGGACGGTTTCGATCCGGTCCGCGATCGCGTCCGTGCCGACCACGGCCACGGTTCCTCGCGCCGCGACACCCGAATCGGGATGTCGCAGCACGGTTTCGCACACCGGCCCGTGCACGGTGGTCGCACTGGTGTAGGGCGGCGGAGTTGGACGCGCTGGATGTCGGCGCAGGGGAATGGTCATGAGCGCTTCGCGTGCGTCGCGGAGCTTCAGCCCAGCCTCGCGCACGATCGCTCCGACTTCCTCCGGCCGATTTGTCGGCACGGTCAGCCAGGTCGGGCGTTCTGCCGCGGCGACTTCTTCGGCGAGGCCGCGCAGGACGTCGGTTTCGGCGGACAACGCGACGACCTCGCGATGCCGATCCGGTTGTTCGAGCAGGACGTGCAGCCCGCCGCGGCTTTCCTCGGCGGGCCGGAATCCTCGGGACGCACCCCATCCCGCCTGCCAGCGGCGGATGAGGTCAGGTAGTGATTCGACCACGCTGAGCAGCTAACCACCCGGCACCGACAAAAACCGGCCAGCGCGGTGCCGGGTCCAGTATGGACAGTCCGGCTGGCAGTACCGCGAGCTCGGCGGCACACTGGCCCGATGGGATTGGGCAAGCCAGTGCGCCGGGTGCTCCTCTCGGTCGTCGGCGGGGCGCTGGTGATCGTCGGGGTCGTGCTGCTCGTGCTGCCGGGGCCGGGATTGCTGCTGGTGCTCGCCGGACTGCTGGTGCTGGCGTCGGAGTTCCCGGCGCTGCAGCGATTTGTCGACCCGGTGCGGACGCGGGCGATGCAAGCCGCGGAGGAGAGCGTGTCCTCGCCGCTGCGCATCGCCGGCTCGGTGCTGGCCGGTCTGGCGCTGCTGGCCGCGGGAATCGTGTGGGGGACGGTGCGGTCGCTGCCGCTGAGCGGGTGGAGCACGGGGACGAGTTTGATTCTGTCCAGCTTGATCTTGTTCGCGTTGCTGATCTGGAGTTACCGGCGGGTGCGGGCGAAGCGGGGAGAGCCGTGAAGGACTCCTTGAGGGAATCAGATTCCCTCAAGGAGTCCTTCACGGACATCAGGACGCGTACAGCTTCGCCACCTCCGCAGCCGACAACGCCCGGTCGTACAGATGCACCTGGTCCACCGCCCCGTTGAGGAAGTCGACCGGGTTGCCGCCGTACTTGCCGCGGCCGATCACGGTGTGGCCGGTCGACGCCTCGCCTAGGCAGACGCTCTTCGACGCCGCCAGCTGCCCGTCCACGTACAGCGCGAGCTGTCCGGTAGCGGCATCCCGAACCCCGACCAGGTGGTACCAGCGGCCGGCTTCCGGGGTGAGCGGGGCGAGTGCCCGCGTGCCCACGAAGCTGAACGCCAGCTTGTGGTCCGCGCCGGAGTACTGCAGGAAGAACGCACTGTGGTCGTTCCCGTCCTGGCTCACCACGGTCTGGAAACCGTCGCCGACCGCATTGAACTTGACCCACGCGGCGACGCTGTAGCTCAGGTCGGTCTTCACCAGCGGTGCCCCGGTGTCCGCGTACTGGCCGGAGCCGTTCACCGCCAGTGCCGAACCGCTGTGTCCCGCGGTCCAGGAAGCGCCGCCGACGAGCGTGGCGTCGTGCTGGCCCACGGTGTCCGCTGCCGTGGTGCCGCTGTTCTCGTCGAACGGATACGCGGCGATTCCGTCGATGCCTGGGGTGCCTGGCGGGATCACCGGACCTTGTTGCGGTGAGCCGTCGACGCCGTTGATCACCGACAGGTTCGCGGCCCGGACGGCGGCGAAGTCCATCTTCTTCACCTGACGGTCGTAGGTGAAGAAGCCGTTGACCTCCTTCTCCACGTCGGTGGTCTGCGTGTACACGCCTGCCGACACGCCGCATTGCCGTCCGGCGAGCAGCAAGCGTTGCTGGAGTTCGGCGTAGCGGCGCGTGAGCGTGGCGCTGTCCGGTTCCATCTCGTACGCGAAACTGCCGGCCGGGTCGAACTGGTGTCCGTCGACCTTCAGGCCCAGGCCGCCGTATTCGCCGTCGACCGCGGCGCGGGTGGCGTCTGGCACGGGGGTTCCGGGACCGGTGTAGGTGTGGTCGTCGTAGATGTCGCCGCGGCCGCTGTCCGGTTCGGAACGGCAGCAGTTGACGCCGGACTCCGCGTCCACGAGCCGCGTCGGGTCCCAGGCCTTGACCTGGTCGGCGATCCGGCCGACGGCGTAGTCGCCCCAGCCTTCGTTGAACGGGACCCACGTGACGATCGACGGGAAACTGCGGTGCTGGTCGATCATCCGGTGCAGCTCGGATTCGAAGTTCGCCTGCGATGCGGGCGTCGGCTCGATGTCGTCCTTCATCGCGGGCATGTCCTGCCACACGAGGAGCCCGAGCTTGTCCGCGTAGTAGTACCAGCGATCAGGCTCGACCTTGATGTGCTTGCGCACCATGTTGAAGCCGAGCGCCTTTTCCTGCTCCAGGTCGAACTTCAGCGCCGCGTCGGTGGGCGCGGTGTAGATGCCGTCCGGCCAGAAACCCTGGTCCAGCGGGCCGAGTTGCATCACGAACTTGCCGTTGAGCAACATCCGTTGCTTGCCGTCGGCGGTCTTCCCGATGGAAACCGACCGGAGACCGAAGTACGAGCCGACACTGTCCCCGGAGGTCAGCGAGACTCGCAGGTCGTACAGGAACGGGTCGTCCGGCGTCCACAGATGTGGTTTGTTCACCTTGAGCTTCAACGGGGTATTCGCAGGTCCGGACGCGAAGCCGACGACGCGGCCGTGGTCGTAGGCGATGGCTTGCACGCGTTGCTTCGTCGGTCCGCCCACCACGGCGTTGACGGTGACCGAGCCGCTGGCGACGTCCGGCGTGGTGTCCACTCGCGAGATGTAGGCCGGGGTCACCGGTTCCATCCAGACGGTCTGCCAGATGCCGGACGTCGGGGTGTAGAAGATTCCGTCGCCGGGTTTGCGCTGTTTGCCGAGCGGTTGTCCGCCCGCGTCGTTGGGGTCTGTCACGCCGACGACGACTTCCTGGTCTTTCCCGGTGGTCAACGCGTTGGTGACGTCCGCGGAAAACGCGTCGTACCCGCCGGTGTGGCGGGCGACCTGATGGCCGTTGACCCACACTGTGGTGTCGTAGTCGACCGCCTGGAAGTGCAGGATCAGGCGCTCGCCCCGGCCGCCGACGTGCCAGTTCTTCGGCACCTGGAACGTCCGCCGGTACCACATCGACGTTTCGTGCCGCATGATTCCCGACAACGCCGATTCGACCGGATACGGCACGAGGATGCGTTCGTCGAGACTGCGTTTGATCGGCGGGGAATCGCCCGGTTTGGCGGCGGAGAATTCCCAGACGCCGTTGAGGTTTTGCCAGTTGTCGCGGGTCATTTGCGGCCGCGGGTATTCGGGAAGGGCGTTGTCCGGCGAGACCTGGCCGGTCCACGGGGTGGTCAGGGGAGGGGTGAGGCGGTGCCACTGCGGCGGATCGGCCGCGGCGGCGGGGACACTCGACAACCCGGACACGGCCACGGCGAGCGCGGCGGCCGCCGTGGCCAAACGGCCGGGTCTGCGGGCAGGACGGACCATCGTCGAACCTCCTACTAACAGGTGGATCTCCTGCGAAGGGGGACTGCGCGGATCAGGATCGGCGGGAGCGGGCCAGCAGTCGCTGGATCACGACGACGACCAGCAGGAACGCGCCGCTGACCACCGTCTGGTAGTTGGAATCGAGGGTGCCGACCTGGTTGATGACGTTCTGGATCAGCGTCTTCAGCAGCACGCCGACGAGCGTGCCGATGACGGTTCCCGCGCCGCCGGTGAGCAGCGTTCCGCCGATGACCACGACGGAAATCGCGTCCAGTTCCGTGCCGACGCCGAGCACGGTGACGCCTGATTGCAGGTACGCCGCGGTGAGCACGCCGGCGAATCCGGCGAGTGTGCCGCTGAGCGTGTAGAGGGTGATTTTGGTGCGGGCCACCGGAAGACCCATCAGCAGCGCGGACTGTTCCGAGCCGCCGAGTGCGAAAATCGACTGGCCGAACCGGGTCCGGCGCAGCAGCAGGCCGCCGAGTCCGAAAAGGACGAGAGCGAGATACACCGGTACGCCGATGCCGAAGATCTTGCCCTGTCCCAGCCAGAGCAACGCCGAACCTGGCTCTACTTTGTACGTCGTCGCGCCCTCGTTGGTCAATGCCAGCAGGAGTCCGCGAGCGAACAACAGCGAGGCGAGCGTGACGATGAACGGCGCCATCTTCGTGCGAGCGATGAGAAGCCCGTTGACGAACCCGATCAGTCCGCAAACGACTAATGGCAGCAGGATCGCCACGACCAGGCCGTATTGGGAACCGTAGGCGGCCAGCACGCCGCCGAGCGCGTACACCGAGCCGACGGACAGATCGATCCCGCCGGAAATGATCACGAACGTCATGCCCAGCGCGATCACTGCCAGGAAAGAACTTTGCAACGCGAGGTCGCGCAGGTTGTCGGCGGATCCGAAGCGCGGGAAGGCAAACCACGCGGCAGCCACGCCGAGCACCAGCACTACGGCCGCGCCTTGGCGTTGCAGGACTGCCGCGAACGCCGCGCCGCGTTCCGACGGCGGGGCGGCGGTGGTCGCGATCATCGCGTGCTCCGTTCCCGGGCGACGTACACCGCGGCGACGATGATGGCGGCCTGCACCATTTGCGCGGCGGAATCGGGCAGGTTGTGCTTGATCAGCGTCGCGTGCACCAGTTGCATGAGCAGCGCGCCGAACACCGTGCCGAGCACGCGTACGCGGCCGCCGGTGAGCGGAGTTCCGCCGACCACCACCGCGGTGATCGCGGACAGTTCCATCAACAGTCCGAGGTCGTTGGGATCGCTCGCGGCGAGCCGTGCGGTGGACAACACGCCCGCGATCGCCGCCAGTGCGCCGGACATGGCGTACACGCCGATCAGGACGCGTTTCACCGGCAGTCCGGCGAGTGTCGCAGCGGGACGGTTCCCGCCGACCGCGACTAGGTGTCGGCCGAAAGTGGTGCGCCGCAACAGCAATCCGGCCAGTACTGAGAGGACAGCGGCCACCAGGACCATGATCGGCACGCCGAGCACGTCGCCGGTGCCGAGCGCGAGGAAGTCCGGGTTGTGCAGCTGCACCAGCTGTCCGTGCGCGATCACGAGCGCCAGCCCTCGACCGCCGACGAGCAAGGCCAGGGTCGCGATGATCGGCTGAATGCCCAACTGGGCCACCAGGAATCCGCTGAACAGCCCCGAGGCGACCCCGGCGATCAGCGCGACCACGATCACCATCACCGGCCCGGCCCCGAGATACAGCGGGACGAGCGCCGCGGCGACCGACATCACCGAGCCCACCGACAGGTCGATGCCCTCGGTGCCGATCACCAGCGCCATGCCGAGCGCGACGATGCACACCGGCGCGGCCTGCACCAACTGCGTGCGGAAGTTGGCCGCGGAGAGGAAGTTCTGCGTGAACGCGATGTTGAACAGCAGCAGCACGACCACGGCCAGGTACACGCCGTAGTTCTGCAGCCAGCTTGTGACGCGGGCGCGGTCAGGTCTCGTCAGTGTCGCGGTCGACATCGTTGTCACCCCCTGCAGCTATCGCCGCCAGCACGTTGTCTTCGGTGACCGCGTCGCCGGCCAGTTCGGTGGCGACGCTGCCGTCGCGCAGGACGACCACCCGGTCCGCGCCGTCGAGAATCTCTTCCAGTTCGGACGAAATCAGCAGCACACCGAGCCCGTCCTGCGCCAGTTCGTCGATGAGCGCCTGCACCTCGGCCTTCGCTCCGACATCGATGCCGCGCGTGGGCTCGTCCAGCAGCAGCACTTTCGGTCCGGTGGCGAGCCAGCGCGCCAGCAAGACCTTCTGCTGGTTTCCGCCGGACAGCTCGGACACCTTCTGCTCCGGACTGGATGCCTTGATCCGCAACCGTTCCATGAACGTCTTCACCACCCGGTCCTGTTTGGACCGGCTGACAAAGCCGAAAGTGGACAGTCGCGGCAACGCGGCGAGCACGATGTTCTCTCGCACGGACAGGTTCGGAATGATCCCGTCCGCCTTGCGGTCCTCCGCCAGCAGCGCGATCCCGGCCCGCATCGCCGCGGAGATCTTCCCGCGTTTCAACGGTTTCCCGGCCAGCAGCACAGTACCGCCGTCGAGCGGGAACGCCCCGACGACAGCCCGCGCGGTCTCGCTCCGACCGGACCCGAGCAGCCCGGCCAGGCCGACGACCTCGCCCGGCCGCACGCTCACCGAAACGTCGTGCAGTTTGTTGCCGCCGGACAGATTCGAGGCCTGCAGCAACGGTTCCTTCTCCGCATGATGCTCCTCGCCGAACGCGGTGACGCCCTCAGCACGGATCTGCCGGATCTCCCGGCCGAGCATCATCGACACCAGTTCGATGCGCGGCAACGGCTTAAGTGGTCCACTGTGGACAACGCGGCCGTCGCGCAACACCGTGACGCTGTCGCAAACCCGGTACAGCTCGTCCATCCGGTGGCTCACATAAAGCACCGAGATGTCGTCTGCGTGCAACCTCGCCAGCACCTCGAACAGGGTGTCCACTTCGCGCGGTTCGAGCGACGACGTCGGCTCGTCCATTACGATCACACCGGCCTTTGTGGACACCGCACGAGCCAGCGCGACCATCTGCTGCGCTCCGACGGCGAGCGTGTGCAGCGGACGTCGTACGTCGGTGTCGATTCCGTACCCGCTGAGCAGTTCGCGGGCCTGCTCGTTCATCGCGGACCAGTCGATCAATCCGGTGCGGGTGCGCGGTTCCCGGCCGAGGAAGACGTTGCTCGCCACGCTCATCAGCGGGACGAGGTTCACCTCCTGGTAGATGGTGGAGATCCCGGCGCGCTGCGCGTCGATCGGCCTGCGGAACTCGACCGGTTCGCCGAGGTGGCGCACCTGTCCCTCGTCCGGCCGGTACACGCCGGTGAGGACCTTGATCAAAGTGGACTTGCCCGCGCCGTTTTCCCCGACCAGCGCGTGGACTTCGCCGCGGCGCAGGCTGAAGGAGACGTTGTCGAGGGCCACGGTGCCGGGGAACCGTTTGGTCACCCCGGTCACCTCGAGCACCGGTGCGGTCATGGTCGCCACCTGGGTGTCGGCCGTGCTCGTCATCAGTACGCGTTCCCGACCTTCTGGGCCGCGTTCGATTCGTCGTAGGAGTCGTCGGTGATGACGATGCTCGGCGGGATCGGCTTGCCGTCCTCGAACTGCTGCAGCGTCTGGAACGCCAGCTGCCCGAAGCGCGGGTTCGATTCGATGACCGCGTTGTAGCTGCCGTCGACGATCAGCTGCACCGCGTTGCGGGTGCCGTCCACGGACACGACCTTCACGTCCTTGCCGGGGTTCTTGCCCGCGGTCTTGAGCGCGTTGACCGCGCCGATGCCCATCTCGTCGTTCTCCGCGTACACCGCGGTGAGGTCCGGATGGCTCTGGATCAGCTGTTCCATCACCGACTGGCCCTTGGACCGGTCGAACTCGCCGGTCTGCTCCGCGACCACGGTGAGGCCGGGCGTCTTCGCCAGCTCGTCCTTGAAGCCCTTGGTGCGGTCGGTGGTCACGTTGTTGCCCGAGGAGCCGAGCAGGATCGCGACCTTGCCGTTGCCGCCGGTGGACTTCGCCAGCGCGGCGGCCGCGCGGTGGCCCTGTTCGATGAAGTTGGAGCCGATGAAGGTGAGGTAGTCGGTGCACGGCTTCGACGTGACCTGCCGGTCGATGGTGACGACCGGGACCTTCTTCGCCTTCGCCGCGTCGAGCGCGGGCTGCAGGCCGTCGGAGTTCAGCGGGGCCACGATGAGCAGCTGCGCGCCCCGGTCCAGCAGCGATTTGATGTCCGAGATCTGCTTGTTGAGGTCACTCTGCGCGTTCGTGGTGAGCAGGTGGTCGGCCGGGATGCCGAGCTTGCCCGCCTCGGTGCGGATGGACTGCGTCTCGGCGATCCGGAACGGGTTCGCCTCCTTCTCCGACTGGGAGAAGCCGACGATCGCGGTCTTCGGGTCGAGTTTCGGGTAGCCGGTCTTGTCGAGGGTGCAGCCGTCGGCGGTCGGCGCGGCGGACGCGGCCGAGGCGGCGGGGCCGGAGCCATTGCTTTGCGCGGCCGGGGTTTCCTCGCGGCTGGTGCAGCCGGCGAGCACGAGTGCCGTGGCGGCCCCGGCGACGAGGGCGAAGCGGGCAGGGACGGACGGGGACACGGCGGACTCCTCGCAGCCGACGACTGGGGCAACCCGCTCGGCGGAGTGACGACCGTCACCCCGCTGAGCTCCGGCTATTTTTACATCGTTGGAACAACGTTGTAAACAGGCAAAACGTCGCTACACTACGTGGTCGTCGGGGCTGGTGCGGAGAGCTTCGCGGGCTCGTGATGGGCTCTGGGCGAACGAGATGAGGAGTCAGCGTGGCCGTGACCCTGAAGGACGTCGCGACGCTGGCGGGCGTTTCGGTGAAAACCGTGTCGAACGTGGTGAACGGCTACGCGTTCGTGAAGCCCGAGAACCGGCGGCGCGTCGAAGAGGCACTGGCCGCGACCGGGTACCGGCCGAACGTCGGCGCGCGCAACCTGCGCCGCGGGCGGACCGGGTTCCTGGCGTTGATGGTGCCGGAGCTGAGCATCCCGTACTTCGGCGAAATGGCCGGCCTGGTGATCACCGCCGCGCAGCGCCGCGGGTGGAGCGTGCTGATCGAGCAGACGCAAGGGACGCGCGACCGGGAACGGGCCACTGTGGACTCATTGGGCCCGCATCTGGTCGACGGCGCACTGGTGCATCCCGAAGCGCTCGAAGCGGACGATTTCCCTGACTCGGAAGGGAAAATCCCGCTGGTGCTGCTGGGCGAGCACGCGGTGGACGTCGCGCTGGACCGGGTGGCGATCGACAACGTGCGGGCCGCGCACGTCGCGGTGTCGCACCTGGTGTCGCTCGGCCGCCGACGGATCGCGGCGATCGGCGCGAACCCCCAGCGCGGGACGTCGTCGCTGCGGCTCGCCGGCTACCGGGCCGCGTTGGCGGACGCTGGGTTGCGGTCGGCGGATTCCCTGGTGGAACCGGTGGCGAAGTACCACCGCGCCGAGGGAGCGGCGGCGATGAAACGGTTGCTGGCACAGGAAGAACCGCCGGACGCGGTGTTCTGCTTCAACGACCTGCTGGCCGTCGGCGCCTTGCGCTCGGCGGCGGAACACGGGCTTCGGGTCCCCGAGGACATCGCGATCGTCGGCTTCGACAACACCGAGGAGAGCGCGTTCAGTCTGCCCGCGCTCACCACGATCTCGCCGGACAAGGCGGCTATCGCCGAGGCCGCGATCGACCTGATCGACAGCCGCCTCGCCGGTACGGAGAGCGCCGCGCCGCGCTCGGTGCAGCCCCCGTTTTCCCTGGAGGTAAGGGAAAGCACGGTCGTTTCCTAGAGGAGCCGCACCGCCAGCACGAGGATTACCGCGCTGGACAGCAAAGCGGTGCCGAGCCGTCCGCGCGGACCGGTGAGGCCGCGTCCGAGCAACGCTCCGCCGACGGCCAGCACCAGTTGCCAGCTGGCCGAAGCGGCGAACGCGGCGGCCGCGAACACGGTGCCGTTGGCCGGTCGGTCGCCGAGGACGAGCGCGGTGAAGTAGATGATGGTGGACGGGTTCAGCAGGGTCAGGCCGAGCAGCGTCGCGTACGCCCGCAGCGGATGCGGTTCCGGTGCCAGCAAAGGAGTTTCCGGGGATCGATAACGCCGGATCGCCCGGACCGCGGTCCACGCGGCGAGCAGGAACAACGCGACGGCGGAGGTCAGGCGCAGGGGAGTGGTGATCGGGGCGAGCAGCGGGGCCAGCGCGGCTCCGCCGGTGGTGGCGAGAACGGCGTAGACGCCGTCCGCGGTAGCCACGCCCATCGCCGCGGCCGCCCCGACCCGCCACGACGTGCGCGCGGTGAGTTCGACCAGGTAGACGCCGATCGCGCCGACCGGCATGGCGATCCCGTACCCGGCGACGAGCCCCGCGACGAGCGCGGCGCTCATCGCACTGCCTGGCGGGTCCCTTCCTGCGCCGTCTGCTGCTTGCCGCGCGCGGCGAGACAGCGGGACGGGCAACGACGGGCGGGTTCGGTGGTCATGACCGGAATACTCGGCTGTCCGGCCGGGACTGGGCAACTGATTTTCCGCCGTGCCAGGATGGGCGGATGCCGGTTGAACTGCCTGTCCCGCTTGTGGTCCGGTACCGCGCGGTGGATCGCGAAACGGTGGGATCCGCACTGGTGGACACTCCGAGCCACCTCGATGCGCTCGCCGAGGACATCGCGCGGAACGGAATCCGGACGCCGTTGCGGCTCGGATTTTGCGAAGACTTCGGCACGCTCGACGGCAATCACCGGATCGCCGTCGCACTGCGGCTCGGCCTGACCACGGTGCCGGTCACCGTGGTCAGGGAGCCGAGCACTCCGCGTCCCGCGCACGCGCGACCGATGCGGGCAGCCGATTTCGCGGTGCTCGCGGCCGCGGCGGGCGAGTAGCCGCTACTTGCCGCGCGCCGCCACCTTGTCGATCACCGTCGCCACCGCGTCCGGTTGGGACCACAGCGAATAGTGACTGGCCGCCAACTCGACACAGTCCGCCCCAGCCCGCTCAGCGAGCCAGCGTTGCAGATCCGGGTTGAGGATTCGGTCCTCTGTGGACACTGCGTAAGCGGTCGGCAGGTCGTGCCAGGCGCCAGGACCCGCGGGCACGGCGAAGCACTCGGCACGCGCACGGCGTTGCACCGCGGCCAGTGCGGTGGCTCGTTCGGGAGCCACGTCGGCGGCGAAGGCGTAGTGGAAGCGGTCCGGGTCGGGCAAGGACCAGCCGTCCTCGGTGAACACCATCGCGTCGTTGCCGGGCGAGTCCGGGAACTTGCCGTTCAGCGAGGGCACGTTCTCGGCTTCGTCCGGGACATACGCCGCGAAGTAAGCCAGGGCGTTGACCTGCGGATTGTCCTTCGCCGCACCGGAGATCACCGCGCCGCCGTAGGAATGGCCGGCCAGCACGACCGGCCCGTCGAAGGCGGCGGCTTCCCGGCGAACCTCGGCGATGTCGTCCGCGAGTGAGGTCATCGGCAGGTGCGCGGCACGGACCCGGTGTCCTTGCCGGTGCAGCGCGGGGATCACCTCCAGCCACGCCGACCCGTCGCTCCAAGCGCCGTGAACCAGAACGATTTCCGCCATGAATGCCTCCCCTTCGTCTGAAGGCAAGCCAACCACGGGCGGGGTCCGGGGATTCCCGGTCCCGGCGGAAAGAGGAGGATTCCGACCTCAACCCGGGCCCGAACGGCGCTATCCGACTCGGAGCCCTTGACAGCGAAGCGGCGGCCGGGACGTGCCCGGCCGCCGCTCGCTCAGCTGTGCGTCAGCCGACCGGCGAGTGGTCGTAAATCCGCTGCTGCGGTCCGGAGACCGCGCTGAGCCCGTTGGCCCACAACCGCTGCACGCGGGAGGCTTCCTGGGAATTCGGGTTGGCGTTGTGGCAGGACGGGCCGGGGCCGCCGCCCGACATCAGTTCGGAGCACGGGCCCGAGTAGTGGTCCGGCAGGCCGAGCGCGTGGCCGGTCTCGTGCGCGGTGATCCTCGTGTTGTCGTATTGGCGGGCCTGGGTGTAGTCGATGAAGATGGTGCCGTGGCCGTGCCCGTCGGTCTGCGCGTACGAGCCGCGCGGGTCGTTGCCCTCGACGTACCGCAGCGTGGCCCCGGACGAACGCTCGACCAGCTTCACGTTGGTGACCGCGCGGTTCCAGTTCGCCGCGCCCGCGTTGATCGCGGCCCGGAACGACGGTGCGCCGGACGTCGAGTAGTAGACCGTGGCGGACGCGACGGCGGAAGGAGCCGGAGCGGCGACCGCCACGGCACCCGAAAGCGGGGCGGCGGCCAGCGCGAGCGCCACCGCGCCGGACAGCACGAACTTCCTGGACATAAGAAAGCTCCTGGGGGGATCGGGGAGTTTTGCCGGGTTTGCGCGCGCTCAACCCAAAGTAGGCAGAAGCTCCCGGTCTGTGACCCCCCATTCGTACGGTCCGGCAACTGGTGATTTCCCAACACTAACGACGGGTTGACAATCCGGTCACCACGGCTGCATCTCGTCGTCGTCCTCGCCGGCGGCGCGCCTGCGGTGCGGACCGGACGTCGGCCGGGGCGGTTCGGGTGCGGCTGGGGGCGGCGGCGGGGTGGTGCCGGGAGGCGGCATCGGCGGACGGCTGTGCGTCGCGCCGACCGGTGGCGGCATCGGGCGTCCGTAGGCCGCGCTGCCCGGCGGGGTGGTGCTGCCCGGCGGAGGTCCCGCGTAACGGGCGGGCGGTTCGGGCCGCGGCGGCTCGGCCGGAGGTTCCGGCTCTTCCTCGGGCTCCGGCAGATACGACTTGACCACGTTCATCATCTCGCTGTCGCCGGCGATCGGCTCGAACGCGTCGATGACGTCGCGCGACACCTGGCGTTGCGCCTTCCCGTAGGCGTCCATGATCGCCGCGGTCAGCCGGGCGCCGCCGTGCCGCAGGGCGCGGTCGTCGATCTCGAGGTTCTTGAGCGCGCCGTTCGGGGTCACCGCGACCGACACCAGCCCGTCGCCCGACTTGGCGCGGCCCTCCGCGGTGCTCAAGGTTTCCTGCAGGGCAACGCTTTTCGCCTGCATCTCGTCAATCCGCCGCTGGAAGTCGTCCAGCCACCCCTGATCGTCCACCGGCGAACGCTATCGGCCGCCCGCGCCCAGCCGGTGAACCTCGGATGGCTGACGGGCTACGAAACGACCGACATCCGCGGCGGGCCGGAGCGGTGCGGGGCAGCGCGAGCGGTAACAATGGGCAAGTGTCCGAAGAAGTCCAGGCCCGCACGCGCAACCGCTGGGGCGAGGGCGAGCGGCTGCGCGGGGAAATCCTCGCCGCGGCCAGCAGGCTCCTGTCGGAACTCGACGGCGAGGACGCGCTCACCATCCGCGGCGTCGCCCGCGCCGTCGGCATCGCCCCGGCCAGCATCTACCAGCACTTCAGCGACCGGGCCGCGCTCGTCACCGGACTCGCCGAGCACGAGTTCGGCCGGTTGCGGCTCGCGATGGAAGCCGCCGAATCCCAGGTGCCCGCCGACGACGCGGTGGGCAGGCTGCGTGCTCTGCTGCACGCGTACTGCCGGTTCGCAATGGACAACCCCGGCCATTACCGGCTGATGACCGCCAACGGGTCGAGCCGCACCTCGCCGGACGTCCGGCCGCACGGTCCGACGATCGATTTCGTCGACCGGATCAGCGCCGCGTTCGCCCGCTGCGCCGAGGCCGGGGCCGCGCTCCGGGTGCCCGCCGACCGGGCCGGGGTGATCGCGTTCGTCGGCGCGCACGGCCGCGTCGCGCTGTTCCATTCGTCCGGGAGGCAGCCGGGCGAGGACGCCGTGGTGAGCTTCGCCGACGAGCTGCTGGCGCTCATTTTCGCTTGAGGCGCGGGCGGTTTCTCCCGTTTGCCATCCTCGTCCACGGCCATCCCGGTGATCTTGAGCCCCGGGTCTGGGCAATCGTTCACCAAATCGCCTAACATCTGTTCGGTAAGTATCCGAACACTCGTTTGGTGACTTTTCCAGGAGGCTGTGATGGCCGACGCCCGGCCCGTAGAGCAGTTCCCGATGTCGCGCGGGCGCTGCCCGTTCGACCCGCCGCCCGACCTCGACCGCAAGCTGCGCGACGAACCGGTGTCGCGCGTGCGGATCTGGGACGGCAGCGAACCGTGGCTGTTCACCCGCTACGAAGACGTCCGCGCGATGCTCACCGACCCGCGGGTGAGCGCCGATCCCGGCCGCGCCGGCTATCCGTCGCAGACGCCCGGGCTCAAGGTGCGGCGCAGCCGGTTCAAGTCGTTCATCGGCATGGACGATCCGGAGCACGCCGCCCAGCGACGGCTGCTCACCGGCGATTTCATGGTGAAGAAGGTCCAGCGGATGCGGCCGCGGATCCAGCAGATCGTCGACGAGCTGCTCGACGAGATGCTGGCCGGTCCGAAGCCCGCCGACCTCGTGCAGGCGTTCGCGCTTCCGGTGCCTTCGCTGGTGATCTGCGAGCTGCTCGGCGTGCCGTACGAGGACCGCGATTTCTTCCACCGCTGCAGCAAGATCCTGGTCTCGCGGGAAGCGACCGCGGAACAGTCGCTCGCCACGGCCGAGGAACTGCTCGACTACCTCGGGAGGCTGGTGGAGAAGAAGATCGACGACCCGGCCGACGACGTGTTCAGCCGCCTCGCGACCGGTCAGGTCGCCACCGGCGCGATGACCGTCCGGGAAGCGGCTTCGATGGGGCAGCTGCTGCTGGTCGCCGGGCACGAGACCACGGCGAACATGATCGCGCTCGGCACGGTCGCGCTGCTGGAGAACCCGGACCAGCTCGCCGCGGTCCGAGACGGCGACGACGCCTTGCTGGCCAACGCGGTCGAGGAGCTGCTGCGCTACCTGACGATCGTCCACTCCGGACGCCGCCGCGTCGCGCTCGAAGACCTGGAGATCGGCGGGCAGACCGTGCGGGAGGGCGAGGGCATGGTCGCGGCCACCGACATCGCCAACCGCGACGCGACGCAGTTCCCCGAGCCGGACAAGCTCGACGTCACCCGCAAGGCACGCCACCACGTCGCGTTCGGCTACGGCGTGCACCAATGCCTCGGCCAGCCGCTCGCGCGGGTCGAACTGCAGGTGGCCTACCGGACGCTTTACCGGCGGATTCCGTCGCTCCGGCTGGCGAAGCCGCTGGAGGAGCTGAAGTTCAAGCACGACATGGTCGTCTACGGGGTGCACGAACTCCCCGTGACCTGGTGAAAGGAGCCGCGAAATGAAGGTGGTCGTGGACCAGTCCCGCTGTGTCGGGGCCGGGCAGTGCGTGCTCGTCGCGCCCGAGGTGTTCGACCAGCGCGACGAGGACGGGATCGTGGTGCTGCTGCAGGAAAACCCGCCCGCGGAACTGCAGGCGCAGGCCAAGGAAGCGGCACAGCTCTGCCCGGCGCTCGCGATCGAGGTGGACGGCTGAGCCAGCGACCCCGGCGGTCCTTTATCCTGTAAGGGGAAAGGGGTCGCCGGTGGTCGTGTTCGCGGGGCAGGGCGACGCCCGCCGTTCGATGGAGTTGCTGTGGCGCGCGGGCAGCGAACCGCGCAGCGCGCCGGGGCCGAAACCCGCGCTGAGCGTGGACCTCATCGTGAGCGCGGCGATCGAGCTCGCCGATGCCGAGGGCATGGCGGCGTTGTCGATGCGCGCGGTCGGGGAGCGGCTCGGGCGCACGGCGATGGCGCTGTACACGTACGTGCCGAGCAAGACCGAGCTGATCGACTTGATGTGCGACCAGGCGTTCGGCGATCTGCGCGATGACCACGAGCTGTCCGGCGGCTGGCGGCCCGCGTTGCTCGAACTGGCCGGCGACCTGTGGGACTTCCATCTGCGTCACCCGTGGCTGCTGCAGGTGTCCTACGCGCGGCCGGTGCTGGGTCCGGGGGAGTTCCGGATGCAGGAAACGGTGCTGCGGGTGCTGTTCGCGACCGGTCTGCCCGCCGGCCAGGTACGGCGGCTGGTGGGCGCGCTGCTCAACGTCGTGCGCGGCGCGGTGCAGATCGCCGCCGAATCCCGGTTGGCGCTGAAGGAAACCGGACTGTCCGATGAGGACTGGTGGCGTGCGCGGACGTCCGCGCTCGGCGAGCTGGCCCCGGATCTGGCGGAGCGGTACCCGAACGTCGCGCGACTGGGCGAGGAAGGGGCGCCGCCACCGCCCGCCGGAGTGTCCTATTTGGAGCACGAAGCCCGGTTGAGCTTCGACGCCGGCGTGGCGGTGCTGGCGGACGGGATCGAGGCGGCTATCGCTTGCGCGCCTCGATCAGGTACCGAGTAGTCGTCGCGACGAACGGGCCGTTCTGAAGTTCCTCGTGCAGCTCGCGCAGGCGCGGCAGGTATTCGGCCACCGTGAACCCCGGCACCATCCAGATCACCTTGCGCAGGAAGTAAATCACCGCGCCGATGTCGTGGAATTCAGTGCGGAGTTCCTCGAAGCGCAGGTCCACTACCTCGAGCCCGGCCCGCTCCGCTGCGGCTTTGGCGTGGTCTGGATGGCGGCCGTTGCGTACCTCCGGCGGTTGCGGTCCGAGGAAGTACTCGACCAGCTCGAACACGCTCCACGGCCCGACCTGTTGCGACAGATAGCGGCCGCCGGGTTTGAGGACGCGCTTGATCTCGTCCCACCACACCGTGACCGGATGCCTGCTGACGACCATTTCGAACGTGTTGTCCTGAAATGGAAGCGGCGGCTCGTCCGTGTCCGCGACGACGGTCGCGCCGCGGGGTTCCAGCAACGCGGCCGCCTTCTCGAGATTCGGCGGCCACGATTCGGTGGCGACCGTGAGCGGGGGCAGGACCGGCACGCCGGCCAGCACTTCGCCGCCGCCGGTCTGGATGTCCACAACGGACTGGACGTCCCGCAGTCGTTCGCCGAGCAGCCGTTGATACCCCCAGGACGGCCGCTGCTCGCTGGCCCGGCCGTCGAGCCAGGAGAAATCCCAGCCGTCCACCGACACCGACGCGGCCTCGTCCACCAGTTCGTCGAAGGTACGCATCCGGTGATCGTCACAAATTCGGCGCGGGCGAGCCACTCGATTTCTGCCGCTGCCCGCTGAAGAACTCCCGCGCGGACGGGGGCGCCCACAGCAGGGCAACGATGACGAGCTGCACCGCGCCGACGACCGGGACGACCGCGTGGAACATCGGCGAGGACGACCAAGAGACGGCGCTGAACACCACGGACAACAGCTGGGAGACCGTCGTGAGACGGCGGGTCCACCGTCGCGCGGTGGCCAGCTTCCAGACCAGCAGCGCGCACAGCACCAGCAGGACGCCGTGGAACACCGCGCCGGAAACCACCGCGAGATCGACGGACCGGTCGATCTCGGCCGCGGCGAACTCGGGGTGCTGGGACGCGATCTGTGTGCGCAAGGTGTCCCGGCTCGACCACATCACCACGGGCACCACCAGATGACTGATCGCCACGACGGCGAGCAGCACCCGCGCCCATTGCACTGGCGTCGGCACTGGTCGCTCCCGGATCACTGCTCCTCCTCGCTTTCCCGCACGTGCCGCGCGCGGCGCCAGCGAGGACCGGTTCCGGGCGGGCTCGTGACCGTGCCGCCGCGTTCCGCCCACGCCTGGTTGAGCCGGGTGACCAGCTCCAGCGCGGTGGTCACGTCCCGGTCCGGCCAGTCGGCGATGACCTCCGAGAAGACGGCGGCGCCCGCCTCAATCGTGGTGGCGATCTCCGCGCGTCCCTCGTCGGTCTGCCGGACGAGGAACGTGCGGGAATCGCTGGGATCGGGCTCCGCGACGACCTGTCCCGCCCGTTCCAGCGCGGCGAGGTGGCGGCTGGTCGCCGAGGCGGTGAGCCCGAGTTCGGCGGCGATCGCGGCGGGCCGGACGGGTCCCCGGGCGGCGACGGTCCCGAGCACCTGGATCCGGGTCAGGTCCAGGCGCCGGGAGAGCTGGCGGTGCCCCCGGTCGATGAGTTCCATGACCGCGCGGGCCAGGTCCGCAGAGTCGTTTCGTTGCGACACGAAACGACTTTACCAGAACGCGGCGGTCTACCTCCGCTGCGGAGCTGGCGGCACGGGTTTGGCGGCGACCACCGCGGCCAGCGGAACGACGACCAGGCCGCGTTTGGTCTCGACGGTGCAGGTGTCGGCGTCGCGGGCGCGCAACGGACCGAGGGCGTCGGTGAACCCGCCCTCGATCCGGTATCGCACGACAACCCGCGTGCCCAGCGGGAGTTCCGTCAGTGGAGTCACTGCGCGAGGTGCGCGTTCAGCTCGTCGTCGCTCGGCTCGACGAGGTGGCTGCCGTCCGCGAAGACGATGGTCGGGATGCGGCGAGCGCCGTCCTGCAGTTCGCGTACGCGGGCTTCGGCGGCGGGGTCGGCCTCGACGTCCACGTAGTCGTACTCGACGCCCTTCGCGTCGAGCAGCGCGCGGCTGCGCTTGACGTCCGGGCACCAGCTCGCGCCGTAGACGATCGGGTTGCTCATGACACTACCTCCGAGGGGACGACAGCGGGTTTGTCTTCGGCCGCACCGGGTTCCGGGTGGCCGAGGAAGGTGAGCCAGTCGCGGAACACGCGGTGCACGGCTTCCGCGCCGACGGGTTCGCCGGGTGCCGGGAATTCTCGCGGATGCAGCAGGAAGCCGCGCTGCTGCGGTCCGCCGAGTCCGCCGTGCGAGCCGACATGCCGTTCGAACGGCGAGGACTGGTCGGAGTCCGCGTCGTACCGGCTGTTGATCATGATGTCCGCGCAATGGGGGAAACTGTCGACGCGCTGGACCAGCTCGGCGGCGTACGGACCGTAGCCGGCCAGTGGGTCTTCGCCGATCACGACCCCGGTGGCCAGCCGCTTCAGTCCGTCGCGACCGAGCACCACCGGGCCGAATTCGCGGCTGCGGACCAGCAGGAACCCGACGCCGTCGTGGTCGACCAGCGTCGGCAGCAGGTCCGGGTACTCGCGTTCGATCGTCTCCAGCTCGACCCGGCCCTCGTGCTCGGTGAACGACACCATCGCCAGATGCCCGGACACGACCGCGACGACCCCGGGAGCCACCCGCGTGACCTGCCCCGGCGAGCCAGTCGCGGTGCGCGGCCGGTTGTCGGATCCTTCCGCGCCTTCGACCCTGGCCCGCAACCGTCGCGCGATCAGGCCGCCGGTCGCGGTCGCTTCGGCGAGTGCCGCGTTGACCTGCCAGCTTTCCGCCTGTCGCCGCTTTCCTTGCTCGGCAACGGGTTCGCCGCCGCAAAGCCGTCCGACGAGCGCCTCAATGGTTTCGCCGAACCGGTCGACGAACGCCTGACCTTGCGTTTGCCCATGGTCGGACAGCCCGACGATGTGGTACTTCCGCGGCGAGAGCCGACCGGCCCGCAGC
The DNA here is from genome assembly GCF_004522315.1 of Amycolatopsis sp. CFH S0740. NCBI lineage: Bacteria > Bacillati > Actinomycetota > Actinomycetes > Pseudonocardiales > Pseudonocardiaceae > Amycolatopsis > Amycolatopsis sp. CFH S0740. The sequence continues at coordinate 120,229 of NZ_SDLS01000006.1, forward strand.
AGCCGCGCGAACTGCTGGTCGATCGACCGCAGCACCTCCAGCGTGTCGAACCGTTCGATGCCGGAATGGTGCGCGACCTCGTCGTAGCCGAGGAAATCGGCGTACACCACCGGCCGTCCGGCGAGCATGTCGCCGATGATCGCGGACACCACGACGTCGCGCGCGATCACCGTCGTGCCCGGCCGGGCGAGCGGGTAGACGCCGCCGCGCGGAATCCGCGGCAGCACTCCCGCGCGCCGCTGTTTGGCCGCCGCGGACAGTTCGCGGACGACGTCGGCGAGCGCGACCCCGAAGGTGCGCAACACGTTGACCGGATTGGCGAAGTAGGCACGGTACCCAGCGCCGACCCGGTCCCGGCGACGCTTGCGCGGCGTGAGCACCGGCACCGAACTCATGGTCAGGCTGACGTGCGGGGCGTCGCCGGAGAAGAGGTTGCCGTGGCTCGCGCCGCCGATCGACAGCAGGCCGCGCCCGTCGCTGTGCCGCCGCTCGATCTCCGCCGCGTCGGACGGATGCGCGCACGCCATGACGTGGTCGCGGTCCTTTTCGTACCAGCGGAAACCGAGGATGTCGTGGTTGGAACCGTGCAGGATCCCGCAGACGCTCGCGCCGGTCTGCGAACTCCAGTCGGTGTGCCAGCGGGTGAGCGAATGCGTGCCCTCGGACAGCCACTTGGCGAAGGTCGGCATGTCCCCGTCCCGCACGGCGCGGCGGACGGTGTCGTAACCGAGCCCGTCGATCTGCAGGAAGACCACGCCGGGCGGTTGATCGGCGAAATCGGTGCGGTGCTTCGCTTTCCGCCGGCGGCGAGCGGCGCGCCGGAAGAAGATCTCGTCCTCGTCGACGGCCAGCACGCTGGAGATCACCGCGCCCACCGCGGACATGGCGACGGTGATGACGACGGCTGTCGAGAAACCGTGCAGCTCAACGCCGGGTACGGCCTGGAGGATCGCCAGTGCCGCGGCGCTGAGCAGGATGTAGGTGCCGACGCCGAGGGTGAAGTACGCGATCGGCCACGCCACCCGCACCACGAGCGGCCACACCACCGAGATGAGCAGGCCGAGGATCAGCGCGCAGACCGTCGGCTGCCACCACGACTGCATCGTGAAGCGGTCGAGCCACGCGTCGAGCAGCCGCAACGCGCCGGTGACCGCCACCCAGACCAGCAGGACCCGCGCGACGACCCGGCCGCCGCGCAGCAACCGGCCCTTCGCCGGAGCAGGTGTCGTCATCGATGTCCTCCCGTCTGATGGGCCGCCCGTTTCTTGGAGATCAGCGTGGTCAGCACGGTCACCAGCAGCACCAGGACGGTGGCGAGCAGCGTCGCGATCAGCGGCGAGTCGAAGATGCCGCCGCTGAGGATGCCCAGCAGCGAGTACGCCACCGCCCACAGCACGCAGGCCAGCAGGCCGGACGGGAGGAACTTGCGCCAGGGATAGCCGAGCGTGCCCGCGGCGAGCAGCACCGGGATGCGTCCGGCGGGCACCAGGCGGCCGATCACCACGAGCTGCCAGCCGCGTCTCGCGAACTGCTCGCGGCCTTTAGCGAGGCGTTCGGCTTGTTGTCGTCGTTCGACGAAACGCAGGAGGGGTTCACTGCCGAACCTCGGGACGGCGAAAGTGATCACGTCGCCCAGGTACGCGCCCGCGACCGCCAGCAGGATCACCAGCGGGAGCGAGAGGTGGTCGGTGGTCATCGCGACCGCGGCCGCCGCGCCGACGAGCGCGCCGGTCGGGACGATGGGGATCACGGAGCCGAGCAGTACTCCGCCGAACAGCGCCGGGTAGCCGATCGCTGACGGGTCTGTCCAATTCACCCGCGCTCCTCGCGAGTCGGGAGCAGGACGTCGGAGCCGGGGCGGGTGTGCAGGACCTCGGTGTCCAGGCCTAGACAGCGGACGTGGTGCGCGAACGTGCGCGGGGGTTCCACGAGGAGCTGGCGCATCTTGGCGGTGCGGTGGATGCCGGGGACGGCGAGCGTTCCCCAGTGGACTGGGACCGCCGTGCGGGCCTGGAGGAGAGCGGCGGCTTCGGCGGCTCGTTCCGGGGTGAGGTGGCCTGGGCCGAGGTTCGGGCCCCAGCCCCAGACGGGGAGGAGAGCTACGTCCACCGGGCCCAGGTCGGCCATGCCGGGGAAGAGGTCGGTGTCGCCTGCGGAGTAGATCCGCTGGTTGTCGGCCTCGAGGAGGTGGCCGAGGGCGGGGCTTTGCGGGCCGTGGGTGAGGCGAGGACCCCAGCGGTGGCCGGAGTGGACCGCTTCGGTGGCGGTGATGTTCATCGGGCCGCTGGTGATGGTTTGGCCCGGGGAGATTTCTTCCACCTCGGTGAAGCCTCGTTTGGCCAGCCAGGAGCCCGCGCCTCGGGGGACGACGATTCTCGTGTGCTTGCCGAGGAGTTTCAGGGAGGGGAGGTGGAGGTGGTCGCCGTGGAGGTGGGAGATGAGGACGACGTCTACCGCGGTCCATGAGGAGACGTCGGGTTTGGGGGCTACTCGGGTTAGCGGGCCTACCCAGCGGGTGAGGACTGGGTCGGTGAGGGCGACCTGGCCGGCTAGCTCCACGCGGGTGGACGCGTGGCCTAGGAAGTGGAGGTTCGGGCTGGTCACGGGTTCGAGTATTGCTGGATGTGCGGCTGGATGCTCGGTGGAGTGGTGGGGGGCACCCTTTGGGGCTGTTGGTTTGCTTGGCGGCTCGTCGCCTGGCGGCGACATCGCTTGGTGGTTGCGTGGGGCACCCCGAAGCTTGATTGTGCTGACGGGCGGTGGGTGCTTGTCAAGGCGGGAAAGATGCCTTGACAAGCACCCACCGCCCGCAGGGAGGCTTCGTATCGGGGTGCGGGGGAGGGGCTGGGTGCCTCGCTCGTTGGGTGCATCGGCTGCGGCGGGGTGCCTTGATCGTTGGGTGCGCCGGGTGCGGTTTGGGTGGGGGTGGGGCTAGCGCCCCAATGTGGCATTGGGTGCGTCAGATGCACCCAATGTGGCGTTCGGTGCGTGGGATGCACCCAATGCCGCATTGGGGCGCATCCCGGCGGGCGGTGGGCTAGTCGTGGGTCGTGAGGGGAACCCTCACGGAATCAGAGTTCCTCAGGGTTCCCCTCACGTACTTCGTCAGTGTGGGGTTGGGCTGGATGGGGCGGGGATGTGCAGGGATTTGGTGCCTAAGCCCGTTGCGTTCAGGTGGAAGCGGGGGGTTGCGCCGAGCGGGACGTGGGGGGTGCCGGTGCAGCCTGGGTGTTGCATGGGGTTAGCAGCGGGTGGGGTCGGTTCGGCGGTGAGCTGTGCGGCGCGGACTCGGTCCAGTTCTTCGTCTGTGTACCGGGCGGATTCGTGGTGCCAGTTCGCGATGCCGGTCATCAGGTTTTTCAGCAGGTCCGCGTAAGCGGTGAGCGTGTCTCGTGCTTTTGTGTCCAGGCCGTAGTCGGCGAAGAGGCCTGGCAGGCCTACGTCTGCTGCGTGGCGGAACTCGGCGAGTCTTGCTTCCGCTAGATCAGCGACGATGCGGATGGCTCGGTCCTGCTCGACGTCCAGGAAGGACCGTACTACCAGCACCGCGTTGTGCAGGGTGCCTTCGTACTCGATTTCCTTGCGGTAGGAGAACAAATCGTTGATCAGCCAGGCGTAGTCGGCGGCGGAGTCTTCCAGTGCTTCGATGACTCGGCTCCGGTGGATTTCCTCGGGGACGGTGCGGCTGTTGGTCAGCCTGCTGATACTCGCCACCAGGTCGGAACCGAAGGCGCGGCGGCGCATCTCGACGTAGTCGATGGGGTCGGGGATGCGGTTTTGGGCTTGGGTGGCCGCTTCCCATACCCAGGCGTCGATCATCGACTCGACTGTGGCGCGGAAGGTTTCGCGTTCGGCGGGGCTCAGGGGGCCGGTGGTGCGTTGCCAGAGGTCCGCTAGACCGGTTTCCAGCGCGGTTTGCGGTGAGGGAGGGGGCTCGCCGATGGTGGGCATGAAGAGTTTGAGGCGTTCGGTGGTCAGTCTGGTGGCGGACAGGTCAGACGAGAGGACTTCTGTGTAGTAGTCGTCGGCGTAGGTGCCCCAGGTGAGCCAGTCGTTGGTGAGGGAGACCTGTTCCGGGGGAGCGTCGGGGCAGATGCCTGCGGTGGCCAGTGGCACGTCGGACGCGCGCAGGCGGGCGGTGTCCCAGACTCCCTCGGACAGGAGACCTATGCGGCGTGGCCAATCGGCGATTTTCGTGCGTTCCGCGGAGAGGTGCGGGCTGAGTCGCAGGGGGAAGGGCAGGGGCAGGGCGGGCAGAGGGACTGGGCCTAGTTGTTCGTGAGGGTGGTGGGTGAAAGATCGTGTGCGTTGCGGGGCGGTGGTGGCGACGGAGCGGAAGATGCGGGCGGCGGAGGTGCCCAGTCCGGAAGGGCCGCCTAGCAACTCTGGGCCGCCTCGGGCTTCTAGGGCGCCTTCGTTCATGTAGCGGCTCGAGCGCAGATGCCATTCGTGTCCGCCGGATTGCCAGTCTTGCAGGCCTTTGACGTACGCGAAGGTTTCGGCTCGCCCGGCTGGTTGTACGCCGTGTTCGTCGAAGAGGGCGGGGACTTCGGTGAGGGCGGTGTGCTCGAATTGGTGCAAGCGCGAGGTTAGCAAGTCGTTTACCGCGTCCGCGGCCTCTTGGGTGGTGCAGCCCAGGAACTTTTCGAAGACCAGGACGCTGTTGGAAAGTTCGCCTTCGTCCTCGACTTCGCGCTGGTAGGAGAAGAGGTCGTTGCGGAGGTGGACGGCGTCGGCGAAGCAGTCGCGCAGGACTTCCATCGGGCGTTTCGCCGCGATTTCGTCCGGGACCTCGGCGTTCAGGGAGTGTTCGATCAGGTTCGCCGACCAGGGGGCACCGCCGACTTTGCGGCGCATGGCGACGTATTCGATCGGGTTCGCGACCCGGCTTTCGTTGATGTTGGCCAGTTCCCAGAGAGATTCGTCGAGGAGGTTGCGCGTGCTTTCGCGGAAGCGTCGCCGCCAGGCCGCGGACCGGTGCGGGACAGTGCGGTTCCACAGATCGGTCAGGCCGCGTTCGACGGGGTTTTCCGGGGTATCGGTGATTTCGCCCTCGGCGGGCATGAAACGAGCGATCCGGTCCAGATAACCGCGGGCGTGTTCGATGTCGCCGGTGCGTTTGAACAGTTCCAGGAAATGGTCGTCGAAATAGAATACCCAGACGTACCAGTCCGTGACGAGGTCGAGTTCCTGCGGGGCGGCGTCGGGATGGGTGTAGGAACACAAGAGCGCGTAGTCGTGGGAGTCGAGGTCGTGCTCGTTCCAGATGACGGTGCCGTGCTGGGGCACGTCGATCATGTCCATCGTGTACGCCCATGCCTTGCTGTGCTTCCGCGCGCCGTCCAGGTGCGGGTTCAGCCGGGCCGGGTACGACAGATAGAACTCGGGCAGGACGAACGGCTGCACGCGGGCTCCCCTCGCGGTCGCGGGTACCGACACCACGAGGCAAACAGACCGCACCGGCGCGGCGGAAGGCCCGCCACTCCGGCGAACCGGGCGGTCGCCCGGGCGGCCTAGCGGAGGCCGGCGCGGGATCGCCCCTGTGTGCTGTCGCGTCGCTCGTCGGTGCGGGGCGCGCCGACATCCGGGTAGGGACGCGGTAACCGGTGCGAACGATTGCACGGGCGGCCCGAACAGCTTATTGCAACGTGTGCAAACTGGAGTATTCTCAGTTTTTCACACGATGGCAAAGCGGCCCGGATCCCCGTGGCGGCCCTCTTCGAGACGACTCGGCACGGCGGCGAGAGAAGGCCGCACGCGTGGGCCGTCGTGCCCAGGGGCCGCGGCGCTGTCCCGTCCTAGGAGTGACGCTCATGTCGCCTGGTCCCCTGGCTTCTCGTTCTGGTCCACGACGGCGCGGTGCGCTGGTCGCGGCGGTAGTGCTCGTCGCGGCCGCGCTCCCGCAAGGCGTCGCCGTCGCGGCGACGACGTCTGGCGGAGTGCTTTACCGGCCCAGCACCGCGAGTGGTTCCACCGAAGACGCGAGCTATCCGCGGGTCATCCGTCTCGAACACAACGGCGGCGCCAACGGCACGCTGCTCGCGACGTTCTCTCATTCCGGCACCGGCGTCGGAAAGGCGAACTTCCCGATCTACCGCTCGACCGACAACGGTGTGACGTGGACTTCCTCGCCGATCAGCACGGTCACCGACACCCAGCACGGCTGGGATCTCGACGGCCCGACGCTCTACGAACTGCCGCGCGCCGAAGGGTCGCTGCCGGCTGGCACGCTGCTCGCCGCGGGCACCGCCTGGAACCACGGCGACTACACGCAGCAGGCGGTGGAGGTGTTCGCGTCCACCGATCAGGGAGCGAGCTGGACCTACCGCAGTTCGTGCGCGGCCGAGTCCGGCATGGCCAACACGATCGGGCACGGCATCTGGGAGCCGGAGTTCGAGACCACCAGCCACGGTCTCGTCTGCTACTTCTCCGACGAACGCCCGTCCTCGAACGGGTACGCCCAGGTGCTCGCGCACACCGTCTCCGCCGACGGCGGCCTGACCTGGGGGAGCGAGGTCTACGACGTCGCGGTGCAAAACGGTGTCGACCGGCCGGGGATGGCCACCGTCGTCCCGCTGCCCAACGGCTCCTACGCGATGACCTACGAGGACTGCAAAGCCGGCGCCGACCCGGATCAGGCCTGCGACGTCTACATCAAGACCTCGGCGGACGCCGAATCGTGGAACCCCGGCAGCCTCGGCACCCGGATCGAAACCGCTGACCACCGCTTCCTGCTGCACACGCCGTATCTGACGTGGTCGCCCGCCGGCGGCGCGAACGGGACCCTCGTCGCGTCCGGACAGCGGGTCGTCGCGGGCACCGACGGATCGCTGGCCGTGCAGCCGGAAGACGGGCACGTGCTGTTCGTGAACCGGAACCTCGGATCCGGTGCCTGGCAGGAGATCACCACGCCGGTGACCACCGCTCCGACCGGCGGCTACGACGCGGGCGAGACAGCGTGCGCCGGGTACAGCTCCCCGTTGCTCGGCGCGTCGTCCGGCAACACCTTCCTGATGCTCGCGGGCACACACCTGTCCACCGGCAAATGCGAAACCGCCTTCGGCACGGCGACGCTGCCGAACGCGCAGGGCCAGATCACCGGCCCCGCGGGCAAATGCGTTGACGTGAACACCAACACGTCCGTCAACGGCAACGCGGTGCAGCTCTACACCTGCGGCATCGCGACCGGTCAGCAGTGGTCTCTGGAAACCGACGGCACGATCCGCGCCTTCGACAAATGCCTCAACATCGTCGGCGGCAGCACTGCCAACTTCGCCAAGGTAGAGCTGCGCGACTGCCTTGGCACGCCTGCACAGCAGTGGCAGGCACGGGCCGACGGATCGATCTACAACCCGCCATCGGGCCGCTGCCTGGACGATCCGCAGGCCCAGACGGCGGACGGCACGCAGCTGCAGATCTATGACTGCAATGGGCTGTTCACTCAGTCCTGGCACGTTCCTGCTTGAGCGGAAAGGGCGGTCAGCTCAAGCTGGCCGCCCTTTCCCGCGAACGGTCACTCCCGCGCGCCGCGCCGGTTCAATTCCTCCACCACGGCCGCGTCCACGAAGGTCCGCGCTGCTGTCCCGCTTTCAGTCTCCAGCCAGAGATGCAGCCGCGCCGGGCCGCCCGGTGCGGGGACGGTCAGCGGGAACGCGTCGCTGAGCCGGAACGGTTTCGCTTGCGCGGCAACGGAATCCATCGACTCCGGGAGAGTGCGCGAGCCAGCGGCTCCCCACCCCGCGTGCAGTGTTCCCGCGATCGGTTCCGTCCCGGTGTGCGACACGTGCACGTCCAAGGTCAGCGGCTCCGCGGGAACCGGCAGGTCCGCGCCCGCGTGCGCCGGGACCAGGTCGACTACCAGCGTCGTCGGCGCGAACGCGTCGGCCGGGTCGAGCCCGCCCCAGTCCTTGGGCCGCCGGTGTGCGTCCAGCAGGCCCGCCATTTCGTGTTCCACATCGGTCAGTTCGGTGTAGATGTACCCGGAAAACCGGTCGTGCCTGCGGATTTCCTGCGTCTGCCAGCGCACGTGCCACGCTCGTTCCAGGCTGGTGAACCCCGCGCCGTATTCGCTGTTCAGCACCGGCACTCCGGAGCGCGGGAAGCTGGCCGAGCCGTAGAACGATTTGTCGACAAGGAAGTCCGCCCGGAGCTTGACCTCGAAGGACTCCCGTTCGCCGGACGCGAGCGCGGCGAGGTTGTCGGCCCAGCGGCGCGGGTCTTCGTCGTAGTAGTGCCAGTCGACCAGATCCGTCTTCACGTGCGCCCAGCCGGAGTTCTCCACGATCGGGCGGGTGTCGTCGAGCGAGCGCAGGAGGTCGTAAGCGTGCGTTGCCGCGGCGGCGCGCTCGGGGCTGCCCGGGATGTCCCAGTCCAGGCCCCATTCTTCGTTGTACAGCCCCCAGATGACGATCGAGGGATGGTTGCCGTCGCGGCGCACGAGGCCCGGCAGTTGTGCCTCGAAAGCGGCGGCCGCGGCCGGGCTGAACCGGCTGGGGGCAGGCGGTTCAGCCCACACCAGCATCCCCATCCGGTCCGCGTGGTGCAGCCAGCGCGGTTCCTCGGGCTTGAGATGCTTGCGCACCAGGGAAAAACCGAGTTCCCGGGCCAGTTCGAGGTCGCGGACCAGCGCTTCGTCGTCCGGTGCGGTGAGCCCGCTCTCCGGCCAGTATCCCTGGTCCAGCACCCCGCGCACGTACAGCCGTTCCCCGTTGAGATACAACGCTTCGCCGCGGGTTTCGATCCGGCGCAGCCCGCCGGTCACGGTCAGCCGGTCGGCGTCGTCGCCCTCGCCGACGGTCAGCGCGATGGAGTACAGATGCGGTGATTCCGGGCTCCACAGCTGAGGGTCGGGAATGTCCAGCCGTCCGGAGAACCGCGCGTCGCGCACCGGGAGGACGGTCTCGCGGCCTTCGAGTTGAGCGACCACGACCGCGGTGTCCGGAGCGTCGCCAGCGAGGTCACCGGTGATGTCGAAGCCGGTCAGCGAATCGCCGCGCACGGAAACTTCGGCGGCGTACGTGCGCCCGCGGGCCTCCAGCCAGACGCTCTGCCAGATCCCGGACGTCGGCGTGAACGAAACGCCGTCGTAGTCGTCCCGCGGGATCGAACGCTGTTTGCCGTGCGGGATTTCGCGTTTGTCCGCCGGTGCCTCGACTTCCACGGCCAGCTCGGCGGGACGGCCAGGTTCGAGCACCTCGGTGACGTCGAACTCGAACGAGCTGTACCCGCCGACGTGCGAGCCAATGGGCACGCCGTCGATCGAGACGGTCGCCCGGTGATGCACGGCGCCGAAACACAGCACCACGCGGCGTCCGCTCCACTCCGGCGGAACCGTGACCGTACGGGCATAGACCGCGCGCGGCAGCCAGGTCCGCTGCACGCCGGAAGCAGCGGTCTCCCAGGCGAACGGAACGATGATCGACTCGGGAGCCCCGTCGTCGGCGATGAACCGCCAGCGGCCGTTGAGGCTCAGCCACCGCGCGGATCGGTCCCGGTCGGGGCGCGGGTATCCGGGCCGGGGAACCGCCTCTTCGCTGCGCGGGTCGGCGGCGTTCTCGGCAATCGTCATGTGTGTCAGCCCTTTACGCTTCCGGCGAGGATGCCGTTGATGAAATGCTTCTGCAGCACGATGAACAGGATCAGGAGCGGAACGAGCGCGATCGACGCGGCGGCGAGCAGTTCGCCGGTGACGGTCGCGTAATCCGAGCCCACGCGGTTGCCCGAGATGTTCTGGGCGAGCGTCGAGAGAACGACCTGGAGGGTGGCCATCCGGCTGGAGCTGGCCGCCACCACCGGCCAGACGAAATCGTTGTAGATGTTCATGATCGTCAGCACGCCCAGTCCGGCCAGCCCCGGCCGGATCGCCGGGACGACCACCCGCCAGAAGATGCCGAACTCGCCGCAGCCGTCCACCCTGGCCGCGTCGAGCAGTTCGTCCGGCACCGCCGCGATCACCTGGCGCATCCAGAAAATCGCGAACGCGTCGACCGAACCGGGCAGGATCAGCGCCTGGTAGGTGTTGACCCAGCCGAGTTCCTTCATCTCCAGCAGCAGCGGGATGACGAGCACGATCGTCGGCAGCATCAAGGTGAGCAGCACGGCGCCGAAGATCAGGTTCCGGCCCGCGAAGCGGTACTTCGCGAACGCGTAGGCCGCCAGCGGCGCGCAGAACATCGTGATCGCGCCCTTCGCCGCGAGCACGACGGCGGTGTTGAGAAAGCCGCTGCCGATCGGGACGTCCTGGAACATCCCGCGGAAATTGGCGAGGGTGAACGTCGCCGGGTCGAACCCGAGCGGATTCCGGATGATCTCGCCCGCCGGTTTGAACGAGGACAGGATCGCCCACACCACCGGCGCGAGCAGCGCGACGGTGAGCACGAGCAGGAACGCGTGCGAGCCGAGCAGCGGGCGGGCGGACTTCCACCGCTCCCGGACGTCGAGGGTGGTCATGTCAGTCCTCCGCTCGCAGCAGCCGCACGAAAAGCAGCGACACCGCCATCACGATGATCACCAGGAGGAACGAGTTCGCCGCCCCGGTGCCGAGATCCGCGTGGGTGATGTGGTTGTAGAGGTAGAGCCCGGCCGTGGTGGTCGACGTGTACGGCCCGCCCTGCGTCACCACGTACGGCTCGGCGAACATCTGGAACACCGCCAGGGTCTGCAGCACGACGCTGAACATCAGCGACCGGCGCAGCAGCGGAACGGTGATCGACCAGAGTTGCCGCATCCGGCCCGCCCCGTCGAGCGAGGCCGCTTCGTACAGTCCGCGGTCGATCTGCTGGAGTCCGGAAAGGACGATCAGCACGACGAACCCGGTGGTCTTCCAGAGAAACAGCAACGCCAGCGTCGGCTTCGCCCATCCGCTCGTGACGAGCCAGCCGACCGGCGGCAGCCCGACCGCGCCGAGCACCGCGTTCACCGCGCCGTTGTTCTGGTCGAACAGCACGATCCAGATCTGCGCGACCGCGACCAGCGGGGTCACGAACGGCACCACGAACGCCACTCGGTAGAACCCGCGCAGCCGCTTGATCGCGTTGAGCAGCACGGCCACGAGCACGGCCAGCACGATCTGCGCCGGGACGATCAGCAGCCACAGCACCCCGGAGTTGCCCAGCGACGACCAGAAACCGTTGCTGGTCAGCAGATACCGGTAGTTGTCGAAACCGATCCAGTGCGCGGCGCCGGAGCCGTGCCAGTCAGTGAAGCTCAGGCGCAGCGTGAAAAACAACGGGTAGACGCTGAAAGCCAGGAACACCAGCACGAACGGCAGCACGAACAGGTAGGGGGCGAGGCGGCGGCGCCACGCGAAGGCGCGCCGCCGCGGTTTTCCGGCCCGCGGTCCGACGGACGGAGACGGCTCCCGGAAAACCTTCGCCTCGGCGGTAACGGAACGAGTGGTCATTTGCGGTCGATCAGGTTGGTCTGGATGTCTTTGCTCGCCTTGTCGATCACCTGCTGCGGAGTCAGCGCGCCGTCCAGCATCTTCTGCAGATCAGTGCCGAGGTAGTCGACCGCGCCCGACCACCAGGCAGGGATCGGCGCTCCGCCGGGGATTTCCCGGCCCGCTTCGACGGCGGTCTTCCAGACGTCCTGGCCGCCCATCGCGTCGATCGGCCGGAACAGCGGCTTCGCCGGATCGGCCGCGGGCAGGTAGGCGGGGACCGACGTGTTCAGCCCGCCCGGATAGACCGCGTTCGGACCGTAGACCGCGGTGTAGCCCGCCTGGTCGAACATCAGGAAGCGGTAGAACAGCCAGGACAGCTTCGGGTTCTTGGCGTCCTTGGGGATGACGAACGACGAACCGCCCATCGCACCGCTGCGTGCGCCGCCGGCGTTCCACGCGGGCAGCGGCATCGCCCGCCAGTCGCCCTTCGTCGTGGTCAATTGCTGCTGCGGGGCGAAGTCGAACCAGATCGCCCACGGGTAGAAGACCTCGTCGCCGGAGTCCAGCGCGCTCACGTCGCTGGGCTTGAGGTACTCCGCGCGGGTGCCGAGCCCTTCCTTGCGCACGGTGTCGAGCCAGGTCAGGATCTGGTGGTACGGCGGGGAATTCAGCCGCAGCTTGCCGTCCGGGCCGGCGAGGCCGGTGCCCAGCTGGCTGGCGAACATCTCCAGCTGGAGCTGGCTGTTGAAGGCGTTCTGTTCCAGGTGGATCGGCTTCGCGCCCGGCTTGAACTGCTGGTACTTCTTCGCCGCGGCGACCAGATCGGCGTAGGTCTTGATGCCGTTCGGGTCGATCCCGGCGGCGCTCAGCGCTTTCGCGTTGTAGAACAGCAGCCCGGGGTCGAGGTCGAAAGGAACGCCGTAGATGCCGCCGTTGACGGTGTTGACGTCGACCTTCTGCTTGGCGATGTCCTTGGTGTAGGGCGCGAGCACGTCCTTGAGATTCCACAGGTGGCTGACGTAGCCGCCGACCTTGGCGTCGTCGAGGAACACTCCGTCAGGCACGTCGGTGCCGGTGATCAGCGTGTTCTGGAGCTTGCCGTCGATGTCGACGGCCTCGTGCTTGACCGTGACGCCGGGGTATTTCGCGGTGAACTTCTTGATCGCGGCGTCGAAGACCTTGTACAGGTCGCCCGAGCGGTCCCAGATCGTGATTTCGCCTTTCGGCGCGTCTTCGGACGGCGCCTGCAGCACGGCGTTGTCCGCCGCCGAACCGCCGGAGCTGATGTCCGGGCCGCAGCCGGTCAGCCCGGCGGTGAGCAGGGCCGCGGCGGCGACGGCACCGGCCCGGCGGGCGAGGAGGCGGGCTGTCCGTCCGCTCCGTCGGAGAGTGGGGTTCATGGCACTCCTTTGTGCGGGACGGTGGCAACGCGGCGAGGCGCGCCGCGGATTTGCCAACGTAGGCAAACTGTACGACATGCTTGCACACGTTGCAAAAGGTAGGATGACTTTCCGGGCGGAAGGAGTTTCATGGCGGCGACGTTGCGGGACGTGGCGGACCGGGCGCGGGTTTCCGTGCGGACGGTGTCGAACGTCGTCAGCGGGTACGAGCACGTCAGCGAGAAGATGCGCCAGCGCGTGCTGAGTGCCATCGACGAACTCGGCTACATCCCGAATCCGGTCGCCCGCACGCTGCGCACCGGCAAGACCGGCTTGCTCTCGCTGGTGGTGCCCGAGATCGACGTGCCGTACTTCAGCCAGCTCGCCCGCGAGGTCATCGACGCCGCCGCGAGCCTCGGTTTCCAGGTGATGATCGACCAGACCGGGCACGACCACGAGCGGGAACGCCAGCTGCTGCGCGGCGGGGGCAGGCGGAACCTGTTCGACGGCATGCTGTTCGCGCCGCTCGCGACCAGCGAGGAACTGCGCGACGTGGACCCGGCCCGCTCGTCGCCGCTGATCCTTCTCGGCGAGCACGTCTTCGACAGCCGCTTCGACCACGTGGCGATCGACAACGTCGTCGCGGCGCACGACGCGACCACGCATCTGCTCGACCGCGGCCGTACACGCATCGCGGCGATCGGCGCCCAGCCGAAGGAGACGTACTCGACGCCGTTGCAGCGCACCGAGGGATTCCGCAAAGCGCTCGACGAGCACGGGCTCGAGCCGGTGAACGCGTTGCAGGCCACCGCGGCCCATTACGGGCGGGCCGACGGATACGCGGCGACGGCGTCGCTGCTTCGCGAATCCCCTTGCCCGGACGCGATTTTCTGCTATTCCGACCTGCTCGCGATGGGTGCGATCCGAGCGGTTTTCGACGCGGGTCTGCGGGTCCCGGAGGACGTCGCGATCATCGGCATCGACGACATCGAGGAAGGCCGCTATTCCCGCCCGTCGTTGAGCACCGTCTCGCTGGACACTCCGTTCATCGCCCGGACCGCGGTGTCCCGTCTCGCCGCCCGGATCGAGAACCCGGAGCTGCCTGCCGAGGAGTTCGTCGCGCCGCACACGGTGCTTGCCAGGGAGAGCACGGAATCGGGTCCCGCCGGCGGTGGTGTGTGAAGATGCGGGAATGAGCGAAGAGACCAGCGTTTCCCGCAACGACAGCGAAAACCGCTACGAAGTGTATGCGGACGGCAAGCTCGCCGGCTTCGCCGAGTTCACCTCGAAGGACACCGAAACCGTCTTCACGCACACGGAGATCGGTGACGAGTTCGGCGGCCGCGGGCTCGGCAAGGTGCTGGCGAAGGCGGCGCTGGATGACGTCGTCGCGCGGGGCGGCGTGATCGTGCCGGTGTGCCCGTTCATCGCCGGGTACCTGCGCAAGAACGAGGGCTACGCCGAGCACGTCCGGTGGCCCGGACAGCATTGATCCAGGTCGCGACGCAGGTCAGCGGTGCCGTTCGGGGTATTCCAGGTGGCCCGAACGGCGCAACGGTGTCCGATTGGTCCGCATTTTTTGGTTATTAACCAACCTTCGTCGGTTTCGCGTTGGTTGCCGGGCAACAAAAGTGTGGGGCGTCCCACCGGTCGGTTCAGCCCACCTGGAGGAAGATCCATGACTTCCCGGAAGACGCTCGTCGCGGGATTCACCGCACTGTCGGCCGCGGCCTTGACCGCGGGCATGTGCGTGAACGCCGCCTCGGCAAGCCCGATGGCGTTCGCCCAGATGCAGGCACAGGCGATCACCCAGGCGACGCAGGTCGCCGACACGCTCGGCGCCGGAAACGGCGGCATCTACCTCGAACGCGGCAAGGCGGTCCTGAACGTCACCGACGCCGCGGCGCAGGAGAAGGCAGAGGCCGCGGGCTTCGCGACCAAGCTCGTCAAGCACAGCTTCACCGCCCTCACCGGCGCGAAGAACCAGATGGACACCGTCAAGAACGTGCCGCAGACGTCGTGGGGCATCGACACCAAGACCAACCAGGTCGTGGTGAAGATCTACGACTCGGCGTCCCAGGCCACGAAGGACAAGGTCGCGGCGGCCGCGGCGAAACTGGGCGACGCGGCGCGCGTCGAGCACCGCTCGGGCAAGCTGGCCACCTACATCGCGGACGGCGACTCGATCAACAACGGCCAGTTCACCTGCTCCCTCGGCTTCAACGTGACCAAGGGCGGCCAGCCGTACATGCTGACCGCGGGCCACTGCACCAACGAGGGCGGCACCTGGTCCGGCGGCGACGTTTCCGGCGCGCAGGTCGTCGAAAGCGACTGCCCCGGAGCCGACTCCGGCCTGCTGACTCGCCCGAACGGCTCCGGCCCCGGCGCGATCAACACCGGCCAGCAGATCACCAGCGCCGGCACGCCGACCGTCGGCGAGCAGATCCAGAAGATGGGCCAGACGACCGGCGGCGGCAGCGGCGAGGTCACCTCGGTGGACGAGTCGGTCAACTTCGACGTCGGCGTCCTGAACCACGAGTTCGGCACCACTGCCCACACCGACCACGGCGACTCGGGCGGCCCGGCGTACGACGGCGAGAAGGGCCTCGGCACCCTCTCCGGCGGCGACACCCAGACCAGCTACTTCTACCCGCTGACTCTGGAACTGCAGTCCTACGGCCTCGAGCTCGCCTGAGGTTTTTCGGTTCCACGGCCCGCCGTCCCCCTTCCGGGGCGGCGGGCTTCTTCCTGCGCGGCGGTTTTTGTCGTACCCGGGGCCTAGAGTTTTCCGCATGAAGCCGAACCCGGCCCGAAACCTCTGGACCGCCATCGAACCCCTCCACGCAGTCGTCTACTTCGCCCCGGAACCCGCCGCGGCGGCGAAGAATGTCGGCTTGCGCGGCTGGTGGATGGGCTACTTCGCGGGCCGGGCGGCGCCACTCGGTCCCATCGGCCCGGAACCGGTCACGTCGATGTTCTTCGGGTTCGCGCCGCGGATGGTCGAGCGAGCGCTGCCGGACGCGTGGACGTTCGCTTCTCCCGCCGATGTTGTGCGCACGCGGGTGGAAGCGGTCGAAGCGGCGTTGACGCGGCTGCTGGGTCCGTCCACTGTGGACGAACTGGTCACGCTGCTGGAACAAGCGGTCGCCGCCTGCCAATTCGACGCCCGCCCACTCGCCGCGGCCTGGTCCGCGGTGCCTCGCCCGGACCGGCCGCTGGCCCGGTTGTGGCTCGCTACTGCCGTCCTGCGCGAACATCGCGGTGACGGCCACGTCCTGGCCGCAGTCGCGTCCGGGCTGACCGGGCTGGAAACCACCCTCACCCACATCGCCACCGGAGCCACCAGCCGCGAGCAAGTCCAGCGCGCCCGAGGGTGGACCGACGAGGAATGGTCCGAGGCAACGGCAAACCTGGTCGATCGCGGTCTGCTCGACGCTGGCGGGTTGACCCCAGCGGGTGCGGAAGTCCGCCGGACCATCGAGGAAACCACCGACCGCCTGGCCGCCGCCCCGCTCGAAGCCTTGGGCCCGGAAGGCGCCGACCGGCTGCTGGACCTGGCGATCCCGTTAAGCCGGCGGATCATCGACAACGGAGGTGTGCCTATTCCAAATCCGATGGGTGCGGAACGTCCCTGAGAACGGTGTCGATTTCCCGGTTCCCCGCTCGACGCACTGGTGACAGGCACGAGAAGGGAGCCCGGAAGATGCTGCTCGAAGGCAAAAACGCGGTCGTGTACGGCGCTGGCGGAGGAATCGGCGGTGCGTTCGCGCGAGCGTTCGCGGAGGAAGGCGCACGGGTCTTCCTGGCCGGACGTACTCGCGAGAAGCTGGACCGAGTCGCCGGGGAGATCCGCGCTGCTGGCGGTACCGCCGACGTCGCCGTGGTCGACGCGCTCGACGAGAAATCTGTCGATGCGCATGCGGACGCGGTAGTCGAGGCCGCGGGCAGTCTCGACATCTCGGTGAACGTGATCAGCCACGGCGACGTCCAGGGGACTCCGATGGTCGAGATGTCGTTGGCCGACTACGAACAACCGGTAGTCAACGGCGTGCGCACCACCTTCCTCACCATGCGTGCAGCGGGTCGGCACATGAAACGCCAAGGCAACGGCGTAGTCCTCCTCTTCGGCGGCGACGGCGACCCGGTGCGCAACCACGCGGTCGGCGGTCTGCAAGTCGGCTTCTCCGCGCTGGAAGCGATGCGTCGACAACTCGCCGCCGAACTCGGCCGGTACGGCGTCCGCACGGTGACCCTTCGGACCGGCGGCGTCCCGGAAACGATCCCCGCGGACTTCCCCGGTGCCGAGGAACTGAGTGCGGAACTCGCCGAGCCGACCATGCTCGGCCGCACCGCAACGCTGGCCGATGTCGGTGCGGTGGCGGCGTTTGTCGCGTCCGATCGCGCCCGGACGATGACGGCCGCGACGGTGAACGTCAGCTGCGGTGCGCTGGTGGACTAGGCCGGTTGGACACCGGTGGTTGCTGTGGTTGAGGGTGAGTTCTTGGCGCGGGCGGAGATCTGTTGGACGGCCCAGCTGGTGCTGTCGGGGTCGGCGAAGTGGGCGTACCGCGATGCTGGCCGATCTCGGTGCGGTGGCGGCGTCTGATCGCGCGCGGGCGATAACGGCCGCGACGGTGAATGTCAGCTGCGGCGCGCTGGTGGATTAGGCCGGTTGGACACGGGCGGTTGCCGTGGTCGAGGGTCAACTCTTGGCGCGCGCGGAGATCTGCTGGACGGCCCAGCTGTTGCCGTCGGGGTCGGCGAAGTGGATGAACCCGATGTTGTCGAGGTCTTCGAGCGCGCCGGTGCCCGGGTCTGAGCCGTAGACCTGGAGTTCGCCGACGTCGACGCCGCGTGCGACCAGCTCCTCGCGAGCCTTCCGGACGTCGGCGACGACGAGCTGCAGACCCTTCAGCGAACCCGGCGGCATGTCCGGGACCATGCCCTTGCCCAGCACGATCGAACAGCCGGATCCGGGCGGCGTCAGCTGCACCAGGCGCTGGCCCGGTCCGGGGTTGATGTCGTGGTCGAGGCGGAAGCCGACCTGGTCGACGTAGAACGCTTTCGCCCGGTCCACATCGGTTACTGGAACGACGACGACCTCGAGAGTCCAGTCCATGAGACGAGTTTTAGCGGTGGCCTGAGCAGGCGGTCAAGCGCTGGCCAGCTCGACGCGGTTCCGGCCCGCCTGCTTGGCGCGGTACAGCGCGGCGTCGGCGGCCACCAGCACGTCGTCGACGCTGGAGAGGTGCTTCGCCGGGTACAGCGCGCAGCCGATC
Source organism: Amycolatopsis sp. CFH S0740 (assembly GCF_004522315.1). Lineage (NCBI taxonomy): Bacteria > Bacillati > Actinomycetota > Actinomycetes > Pseudonocardiales > Pseudonocardiaceae > Amycolatopsis > Amycolatopsis sp. CFH S0740. The sequence continues at coordinate 138,270 of NZ_SDLS01000006.1, forward strand.
GAGACGGTCAGGTCGCTGATCACCGAATCCTGGTCCGGCAGCGCGACGACCACCTGCGGGATCCGCCGCCGGATGCGATCGGCGATGTGGCCGAGGTGTTCGGCGCTCGGGATGTCCGGCAGCGCGATCGCGAACTCCTCGCCGCCCCAGCGGCCGCACACGTCCTGCTCGCGGACCTCGTCGCGCAGCGACAGCGCGATCTCCCGCAGCACCAGGTCGCCGGTGGGGTGGCCGTAGGTGTCGTTGATCGCCTTGAAGTGGTCGAGGTCCAGCAGCAGCACGCCGACGCTGTCCTGGTTCGCCCGCGCGCGCTCGAGGTAGCGCTCGGCGACTGTGCGCCACCAGCGTTTGGTGGCGAGCCCGGTGGTGACGTCGGTGCGCGCGTCGCGCTGGAACTGAGTGAGCAGCAGCCCGCGGTGCAACGCCACGAGCGCGATCACGACGCCCGCCAGGATCAGCGGGTTGGCCAGCAGCAGGAGCGCAGCGGTGACCAGGCCGAGGCCGATCGCGCCGGCTTCGAGGAGCTGGTCGCCGAAACCGGAGAACAGGTCGGCGAACGACCGCGGCGGGCTCGACAGCGCGATCGCGACCATGACGAGCGCGGTGTTGATCGCCCAGCGCAGCCCGGCGGCGAGCACGAAGACGATCAGATCGACCAGGCCGGGCCCGAAGCCGTGGGCGAGCACCCCGGGGTACTCGTGCATCCCGAGCGCGAGCACCGCGACGGCGGCTTGCGTCCCGCACAGGACGGACGCGCAGGAGAAAATCCAGCGGTGCGGCAGGACCGGCCGTTCGCGCGGCCAGATCCGCCACCAGGCGACGGCGTAGGTGAGCACGACCATCGCCGACGCGAGGATCGCCGGCAGTGCCACTACGGCGGCGATGCTCCACACGGCCTTGGTGTCGACGTACGCGACTGTGGGTGCTCGGCTGTACTCGCGCTGCCGTTCAATGTGCCGGGTCGCCTCGATCGCGAGCGCCGCGCATACGGCGAGAACCCCGAAGCGGACCAGGTCGATCTGACGCACCGGCGCGAGCCACGCGGTGGCGAGGGTGGTGCCCACCGCCACGACGTTCACCAGCAGCACATACATGCGGACGTGAGAGGGCAGCCGCCATAGGCGCCAGCCTGTGAACCACCCGGCAACTCGTCCGCGCACTCTTCACCTCACCCGATTGGCTTCTACGGTAAACGACGAGGCGCGTTGTGTGCTGCCTGTCGTCCGGACTCTGGGAAGCCCCGGGGCGATTTCGCCCGGTCAGCCCAGCGCCAGACGGCCGGCGAGGGGAGGTGGCCACTGTGAGTAGTGACCAGCTGCTCCGAATCCGGGCCGGACCAGGGGATCCACGAGGGTCCCATTTGGCCCCCCCATGGCCACATTCGGTGACCAGCCGACCGGCGATGACGTGCGAAAACCGCCGAAGGCGCGACTCTGAAACGGAGGTGACAACAGTGCGCGACAACAACTGGACGGCTCTTCGGTGACCTCGGTCTCCCTCGCGGTCTCGACTCGAGGTCGAGACTTCGGCCTTCGCAGATGAGAGGAGGTGCCCACAGTGCGGGACAACAACTGGTGAATGGGGCGGAGGAGGGAATCCGGGATGCGGAAAGGAGGCTCGCGATGCGCGACAACAACTGGACTCGCTGAGACGGCTGAAACCACTGCACGAAATGTGCGCGGAGGAGGTGAACAACTGCCATGCGCGACAACAACTGGACTCGCTGAACGTGCTGAGTGCTGACCGTCGATCCGGAAGGGAGCTGCCGTCGTGCGCGACAACAACTGGACCCGCTGAATCCCAGCAACCACTGCCGTCAACTCGCGAAAGGAGCCGCTGCTGTGCGTGACAACAACTGGACTCGTTGAGTTCCGCCGACCATCGCCCGTCGAGCCGTGAAGGGAGCCGCCCGCGATGCGTGACAACAACTGGTCTCGCTGAACCCCCACAACCCCCGCCCGCCAACTCGCGAAGGGAGCCGCCGCGATGCGTGACAACAACTGGATCCGCTGAATCCCGCGACACCGACCGCCCAATCGCGAAAGGAGCCGCCGCCGTGCGTGACAACAACTGGTCCCGCTGACCCCCGCGACCACCGCCCGTCGAGCCGAGAAAGGAGCCCCGCCGTGCGTGACAACAACTGGATCCGCTGAATCCCGCGACACCGACCGCCCAATCGCGAAAGGAACCGCCCCATGCGCGACAACAACTGGTCCAGCTGAGCCCGTAACCACCGCCCATCAAGCCAAGAAAGGAGCCCCGCCGTGCGCGACAACAACTGGACCCGCTGAACCGCCCCCAGCCCGCCCTACGAGGAGGTGAGAGGGCATGCGTGACAACAACTGGACGTGACCGAAGCCAGTCCCGCGGCGCACCCGTCCCGCGGATTACGGCGCGGGAGGTGGGGTGGCCCCGTCGAGGGGAGTTCGGCGGGGCCGCACCGCGCGGTCCGCTCGCACCGCCCGCGTCCAGGCGATCCCGGCCAGAGCGGCGCATCCCGCCCCGGCGACGGCGGCGATCGCGACCACCGTCGTCGGCGCGAAGGCCAGTGCCAGCGCGCCCGCGGCCGCGATCGTCAGGCCTTGCGCCGCCCGCAACGCCGCGATCGCGACCCCGATCACCTGGCCGCGCTGTTCCGGCGGCGCGGCGAGGCTGTACTGCACCTGGGTGATCAAGTCGTGCGCGGAGAACATCCCGGACACCGTCCAGACCGCGACGACCACCGGCAACGCGGGCGTCCAGCCGGTCGGCAGCAGGACAAGACTGCTCGCCACCGCGAGCGGGCCCAGCCACCGCACCTGCCGTGCCCGCGGCAACCGGCTGATCAGCAGCGCGCCGAGCAGCGTCCCGACCGGGTTCGCGACCAGCAGCCAGCCGAGCACGCCCGTGCCGCCGAGTTGCGCGGCCACGGGCACCGCCAAGCCCTCCGGCACCACGTAAAACCCGCAGCAGCACGCGATCGCCAGCAGCGACCGCAGTTTCCGGTCCCGCGCGACCAGCCGGCAACCAGCCTTCAGCGACGCCCATTGCGGCACGTGCGCGGTCACCTTCGAAACCGGGTACAGCCGCAATCCCCAGCGCAGCGCGGCTGCCGAGACCGCGAACGTCACGGCGTCGGCCCACAGCGCGCCCGAAACCCCGAGCCACGCGACCACCGCGGCGCCCGCGCCGAAGCCGATCACCAGCGCGGCCTGGTACGTCGAGGAGAGAATCGCTTGACCGGTCGCCAGTTTCTCCTCGCCGAGCATGTCCGGCAGGACCGCTTGCCGAGCCGCCTGAAACGGTCCGGCCGCGAGTTGCACGATCACGAGCAGTCCCGCGGCGACCGGCCAAGGCATGCCGGGGATCGCCATCAACGCGACCAGCAATGCGCGCACGACATCCGCGACCACGAGCACGGTCCGGCGCGGGAACCGGTCGGCGAGCCCGCCGAGCGCACCGCCGAGGAGGTCCGGCAAATAGGTGAGCGCGTACGTCCCGGCGGCCCAACCCGCGGACGCCGTTCGGTTGAACACCAACACAGTCAGCGCGACTCGTGCTAGTTGATCACCTGCCACCGACAATACGTGCGCGAGCCAGAGCGCACGAAATTCGCCCATCCGGAACACACTCCGGAAAGACGGCGCTGTCGTGGTCATGTGCTCACCCTGTCGTGACTCGGCCACCCGGAGCAACCCCGGCCTGGCGCGGGTGGGTCGCGGATCCGGCTCCGGCCGTCCGTGGAAAACTGGGTGATCGCCGTCCGTGGATGATGTCGCACCGAAGGGTTTTCCGTTGACCGAGGAGAGCCGGCAGGTCGCCGGTCGCTACGAGCTCGTCGAACTGATCGGCAGCGGCGCGATGGGGATGGTCTGGCGCGGGGAGGACAAGATCCTCGGCCGCGTCGTCGCGGTGAAGGAACTCCTCATGCCCGTGAACCAGGGCGAGGACAAGGTCGAGGAAGCCCGCAACCGCGCCATGCGCGAGGCCCGCATCGCCGCCCGGCTGCAGCATCCGAACGCCATTTCGGTCTTCAACGTGGTCGAGCACGAGGACCGTCCGTGGCTGATCATGGAGTACCTGCCGTCGCGCAGCCTCGCGGTGAAACTGCGCGAGGACGGCCCGCTGACCGTCGACGAGGCGATCCCGTTCGCGGTGCAGCTGGCGGGCGTGCTCGCCGCCGCGCACCGGGCGGGCATCGTGCACCGCGACGTCAAACCGGGCAACGTCCTGCTCGGCGACGACGGCAGCACGGTCAAGGTGACCGACTTCGGCATTTCCCGCGCGGTCGGCGACGTCACGCTCACCGCGACCGGCGAAATCTCCGGCACGCCCGCGTTCCTCGCGCCCGAGGTCGCCCGCGGCGAGGAAGCGACGTTCGCCTCCGACGTGTTCGCCCTCGGCGCGACGCTGTACATGGCGGTGGAGGGCGACCCGCCGTTCGGCACCGCGGACAACGCGATCGCCTTGCTGTACCGGGTTTCCAGCGGTTCGATCAACCCGCCGAAACAGGCCGGGAAGCTGGAGCCGCTGCTGCTGAAGCTGCTGGAGCTCAAGCCGGAGGACCGGCCGTCGATGGCCGAGGTCGTCACGGAACTGCGCAAACTCGACGGCGGCGTCACCCCGGTCGTGGCGGTCCCGGAACCGCCGACCCTTCCGGACGCTAAGCCGCCGGTCGTGCCCACCACGGTCGCGGTTCCGGCCGCGGGCGCCGCCGCCGCGCCGCCCGCGGGTTCGGACCGAAGACGCCGCGGGATGATCTTCGCCGGGGCGGGCGCGCTGCTTGTCGTGATCGCCGTGATCGTCACTGTCGTCCTCACCCGCAACCACGGGGGCGAAAACCCCTCCGCGAACCCGCCGCCCGCCGCCGAGAGCTCCGCGGCTTCCAACGCTCCGGCGACCTCGTCCGCGTCGCAGCCGTCACCGTCGACGCAGCCGTCGGCGCCGTCCTCGTCGAGCAGCCCTCCGTCGTCCAGTTCCGCGGCGAACTCGCCCGAGGCGATGGCTACCGCGCTGCGTGCCTACTTCTCGTACCTGCCGAGCAATCTGGAAGCCGGCTGGGCGATGATCAGCGACAAGTTCCGTGCCGCGCACAAAAATCAGACTTTCGACGAGTACAAGGCGTGGTGGAGCCGGTTCAGTTCGGTGACCGCGAACGACGTGAAGGTCACCGGTGAGAACACGCTCACCGCGGTGATCACCTATCACCGCGCCGGCGGCGGCCCGACGACCGAGACGCACCGCTACACGATGTCGCAGCGCAACGGCACCTGGCAGATCGACGTGGAGAACTAGCTCTCGAGCAGCAGCGCGATCGCGGCGGCGGGTTCGCGGTCCGGGCCGACTCGCACGGTGCGCAATCCGGCGGACCGGGCGGGTCCGACGTCCGCGCCGACGAACCAGGCGTCGTCCAGCGTGGTCTCGCAGCGTTCGGCGACGAGCCTGAACAGCTTCGGGTCCGATGTGGACAGTCCGTCCGGCCCGGCGAGCGCCCAGCCGTCCACGAGTCCGGCGATTCCGGTGCACAGCAGCGTGGACAGCTGCGGTTCGCCCTCGCCGAGGACGCCGATCCGCCAGCCCGCCGCGCGCAGCCGGGGCAATCCGGCCAGCACGCCTGGCGCGGCCGGGACGAGGGCGGGATGGCGTTCGCGGTAGGCGTCTTCGAGATCGGGTTCTTGCAGGTCGAAGCGCTCGCGAAGGTTTTTGAAGAACGTCGCCCGGTCGGCGCGCCCGCGGTCGTCGGCGGTGATGAGCCACGCGGCGTCCGCGTCGGCGAGCCGGTGTTCCGCGCAGAACTCCCACGCCCAGCGGCGGAATCCCTCCGCGCGATCGACGAGCGTGGTGTCGAGGTCGAACAGGACGAGCCGCACGGGGGAGAGGTTAGCGCGTTCCGTCCGGGCTTCGGGAGATTTTCCTACTCCGTTCGAGTGAACGGATCGCGGTTTTTGTCGGTGTTCGATGCGAACATATGTTCGTGACGAGCGAAGGACCGATCCTCCACGCCGATCTCGACGCGTTCTACGCCTCGGTCGAGCAGCGCGACGATCCCCGGCTGCGCGGCAGGCCGGTGATCGTGGGCGGTGGCGTGGTGCTGGCCGCGAGCTACGAGGCCAAGGCGTTGGGCGTGCGCACCGCGATGGGCGGGGCGCAGGCCAGGCGGTTGTGCCCGCATGCCGTGGTGGTGCCGCCGCGGATGCCGGTCTACAGCGCGGCGAGCAAGGCGGTGTTCGAGGTGTTCCGGCAGACGACGCCGGCGGTGGAAGGAGTGTCGATCGACGAAGCTTTCTTGGACGTCGGCGGTCTGCGGCGGATTGCCGGACGTCCGTCGGAGATCGCGGTACGCCTGCGCGCGGAGGTGCTGGCGCAGGTCGGGCTGCCGATCACGGTAGGGGTGGCGCGCACGAAATTCCTGGCGAAGGTGGCGAGCGGCGTCGCGAAACCGGACGGTTTGCTGGTGGTGCCGCCAGATCAGGAGCTGGAATTCCTGCACCCGCTGCCGGTGGAGCGGTTGTGGGGAGTGGGAAAGGTGACGTCGGCGAAGCTGCGGGAACGCGGCGTCCGCACCGTGCGCCAGGTCGCCGAACTGCCCGAGGCCGCGCTGGTCTCCATGCTGGGCCCAGGTTCGGGCCGTCACCTGCACGCCTTGGCACACGGCCGCGACCCGCGCGCGGTTCAACCAGGAAAACGTCGCCGCTCGATCGGCTCGCAACGCGCGCTGGGCCGCCGCTCCCGCTCTCCGGCCGAACTGGACGAGATCGTGGTGTCTATTGTGGACCGATTGGCCCGTCGGCTGCGCGGCGCGTCGCGGGTATGCCGGACGGTGGTGCTGCGAATGCGCTTCGCGGACTTCACCCGCGCCACGAGGTCGCACACGCTCGCCGACAGCACCGACCACACGGAAACCCTGCTCTGCGCCGCCCGCGGCCTGCTGTCCGCGGCGCAACCGCTGGTGTACGACCGGGGTTTGACGTTGCTGGGCCTGTCGTTCTCGAACCTCGACAGCCACGGCGCGGTGCAGTTGGCGCTGCCGCTGGATCAACCGTCCAGCCCAGCGCTGTCCGCGGAGGCGACTGCGCTGGACTCAGCAGTGGACGCGCTACGAGACCGCTTCGGCGCGGCCGCGCTGACCCGAGCGGCGCTGCTGAGCCATGAGGCGGGGATGGAGATGCCTATGCTGCCGGACTAATCGAACGCGGTGGTCCCGCGGGTACTTCGCCGTGGGTCCGGACGACTTTGCGCGACAGCACGCTCCGCGTGTGAGAGTGCGGGAGGTCGTTGCCCGGCATCCGGAATGGATGCCTGTGCTGCCGGATCTAGTGAGCGTGGTGATTCCGCGAGGGCTGGTACCCGAACCGGGCGGGTAATCCCGGGACAGCTGGATGCTGGGCGGAATTTTGGCTGGCCGGGATCTGAGTGCGGTGGCTTGCGCCGACCCGATATGGCTGCACTTGGCCGTAGTCGGAGACCGCGCTCCGGGCGGCCGTTCTTCGGATCCGGTATGGACTGGCTCGGTTTCGGCGGCGCCACCGAAACCGGTGCCGAGTCCAGCCGCCGCTCTGCAGCCGCCGGGCCAAGGTGACGCGGCACCTGGAGGAGGTGCTGTGCGGCCTTGGGAGTCCGGTGTTGTGGGTGCTGGGCGGGGCGGCTGCCGGAGGGCGAGGTCCTGTGTGGCTCCGGGGATCCGGTGCTGCGGGTGCTCGGTCAGCGGCTCCTGGAAAACCAGGTGCCGAGTACCACCGGGGAATCCTGTTGCTGCGGGCAGCGAGTGGGGCGACGACTGGACGAACAGGTGCGGCGTGCCCCAGAAACACGAGCAGGTGCGGCGTGCCTCACGAAACCCGGAGCTGCGGCTGCTGGGCCGGTGCGGTTCCGGTGAGCTGATCTTGTTCAGGCTCAACGTCGTTGACCGCAGTCGTCACCCGCGGGCGTCCGTGGTCCGTTCCGGTCATCGCACGCGCGGACGGGGGAGTGCCGAGGCACAATCCCCCGCCCGGCAAGATCCATGCGAGCGACAGGCCGTTCCAGGGCACGGAAACAGGTCTTCGCCCGGAAGCCGCTATTTCAGGTCAGCGAGCAGACCGTCCAGGGCTGTGGCGAGGGCCTCGGCGTTGGCTGGCCCGAACCACGTCGTGCGGATTCGTTCGTTGTTTCCCTGAGGTGTCTCGTGGTCGGCGGCAAGCTGATCCAGCGAGCGGCTCTTGTCCTCCAGTGCGCGGCCGACGTTCTGGAAGAGACCGCGCACGTACCGTTCGGCGACCTCGGTCGCGATGCCATGCTCGCCGGCCCAGGCGGTGAGCGTGGCGAGGTAGGCGTAGTGGGCGGTGAGAGTCCCGGTCAGGGCGGAGAAGACGTTGAAGGCGTCCTCGTCCGCGACGGGCAACGACCCGCCCAACTGGTCGAAGAGAGCGTCCACCGCTGGATGCGGAGGTGTGGTCACGGTGACGGACCGGCGAACGCGCACGGCGGGCAGCGGGATGGCGCGGACGATCGGGGCGGCGGTGCCGAGGGTTTGGCGCAGAGCGTCGATGCCGACCCCTGCCATCAGGGTGACCACGATCTTCTCGTCGGCCACCTTGAGCCCGCCTAGCGCTTCGTGGCGGTCTTGGCGGCGCACGGCGATGATCACCAGGTCCGCGCGGTCCACGACCTCCTGGTTGTCGGCGCACACCTGGACGCCCTCGAAACGTTCGGACAGTTCGGCGGCGGTGCGGGCTCCTCGCGGGGAGAGGAAGATGTCCGCGGTCGCACCGTTTTCGTGCCGGATGCCTTCGACGAGGGCCTTGCCGATCTCGCCGACGCCGACGATGCCGATTTTCCGCATGTTGTTGTCCTCCAGGGAATGCTGGGTCATGTCGGTCGCCTGGCGCTCCACGGCGAGCCGACTGCGAGACGGCCGAGAGGTGATCGTTGTGCTGTCGGTGCAATGACGCTTCGCAGGCAAGCCGCAGATCGTCGGGCGAACCGGCGGGCACCAGGTCGTGGCAGTGCGCCGGACACCGGTTTTTGGGGCCAGGCAACGCTCATGCAGTCCAGACCGAGCCGGGCGTTGTTGTGCACCTGTCCCTCCATCACTTCGCCAAAGCCGCGCCGAGGAACGCGAGGATTTCCGCCTGTGCGGCTTCGGCCTGCGGTTCCACCCCGGGCAAGGTGAGGAACGCGTGTTTCGCGCCCGGGTATTCGGAAAGCTGCACAGAGCTTCCGGCCTCGCGCAGCCGCTCGGCGTAACGGCGGCCGTGGTCGGCGACCGCGTCCTGGGTGGGCACCACCACGAGTGCTGGAGCCAGCCCGCTCAGATCGTTGGTGTGCAACGGGGAGACGGCAGCGGCGTCGGTGCCGGGCGGGATGGCGAGTCGCTGGAAGAGCTTCAACAGCGACAGGGCTGGGCTCGGGCGGTACGCGTACTCGGCGACGGAGGGGTAGTCGAACATCGTGCCGGTCACGTCGGCGACCGGGTTGACCAGCACCTGCGCCTTAAGTTCGAGACCGGCTTCCCTGGCGCGGACGGCAGCCAGTGCGCTGATAAGGGCACCGCAGCTCTCGCCGAAGACCGCCACGCGCGCGGGGTCGATGCCCCACTCCGCGGGGTGCTGGACCAGGTGCCAGAGCACGTTCCAGCCGTCGTCCGCGGCGTTCGCGAGCGGGGTGTCGGGTGCGAGCAGGCGGTGTTCTACCGAGACGACGACGGCGGGAAGCCGCGCGGCGAGACGGCTGTTGGTCCAGTCGCACTGCGCCGCCGTGCCCACGAAGCCGCCTCCGTGGACATGGACCACCAACGGCAGCGTGGCTTCCAGCCTCGGCCGGTAGACCCGGACCGGCAGGTCGCGGCCGGGCAGCGCGATCTCGCGCCACTCGATCTCGGCGTCGGGGCTCGGCTCTCCGATGATCGGGTATGCCGCGCTGGAAGCCCGGAAGCGGTTCTCCGCCTCGCGGTAGACGTGCAGTTCCTCGGGCGTGATCACCGAGTAGTCCGGCTCCGGCGGTCTCGTCGGGGCAGCGGGTTCTCCCATGGTTCCTTCTTTCCTCCCGGCGGAAAGCCGGGTGCGTCGTGGTGTCCCCAGTGACTTGTCCTCATTATGCACACACCGTGTGCATTGCCAAGTGCATAGGTTATGCTGGGCCGGACGAGAGGGGCCGAGATGACCGGTCGCAGGCGATGGTCGACCGACGAAATCCTGGACACCGCGGAAGACCTGCTGCGCACGAGCGACGCGGAGTCGTTCAGCGTGCGAAAACTCGCCGCCGCGCTCGGGACCGATCCCTCCAGCCTTTACCGGCACTTCCGCAACAAGACCGAACTGCTGCGCGCCGTCGCGGACCGGATCCTGCTGGCCGCGATGGACGGCTACCGTCCGGAAGGCACTTGGAAGCAGCGCATCACCGCACTGGCGCTGTGCCTGCGCGAGGCTTTCGGGGAGCAGCCTCAACTCGCCACCGTGTGGGGCCGCTACGCGTCCGGCGGCACCGGATCCCGGTTGGTCATGGAGGAATTGCTGCAGGCCCTGCGCGCGGCCGAGGTTCCTGACGAGCAGATCCCGGTGCTGTACCACCGCCTCGTGGTCCTCATCGCCGCCCTGATCGCCGCCGAGGCTGGCGTCAGCAGCATCACCGCTGAGGAGTACGAACAGGGTCTGGAGCAGTTCCGCGTCGCAGTGCTCGGCGCTGATCCCGAACGCTTCCCCGCGTTGGCGTTCTTCGCCCGCGAAGTCCGTCCCCTCGGGGCGGATCGCCGCGCGGCGTTTGAAGAAATCGTCGACGGTCACTTGGCCCAGATTGAGGCTCAGATTCCTTGATGCGCCTGGCCAACCGGGTGCCGAGGCAACATCGAAGGATGCCTACTGCAGGGCTGAGCCACGAGATGGCGATGGATTGATCGAACGCGAGCTTTCCCCGCTGACCCGCCAATTCCGGCGAGGGCGCCGCTTGCTGGGTTGAGCGTGGTTCCGCGGTGCGGGAGCTTGGCTCCATCGCTGAGCCTGGAGTCGGCGACCGGTTAGGGGATCGTCACCGCGGTTGCGCAGCGGTGTACAGCGCCTGGGCCATCTTGCGGAGCAGTGCGCCGCAGGACTCGGGACTTCCGCCCGGGGTGGCCGCTGTGTAATGGATCTGAAAAACGGCGTTGCGGTCGAGGAAGATCAGTCCGCACTCGGCCTGGCTTTTCTTGGGGAGCCAATGCGCCTTCTCGCCGAAGGGCAGGCCGACAGGGCTGTCGTCGTTGCTCACGGCGGAGGCACCGGTGAAATTGGTGCTGGCGCGTTCGCTGCCGGACTGTGCGGCAGTTGTCGCGAACCAGCTTGCTTGCAGTTCCACGAGTGGTCGTTGTTGATCCTTGGGGGTGAAGCTGCAGAGAAGGGTGCCGTCCTTGCTGATTTCGGGATACCAAGTGCGGGCCACTTCGGAAGCGTCCCGCGGAATTTCCTGGCTCCGGGCCGTGAAGTCGGTGCAGGCGGCGAAATCGGTGTCGCGGTACTTGTCCGGCGTAGCGTCTGAGGTTTTGTGGTCGGCGCCCCAGAGGAATGAGCCGAGGCCTGCCGCCCAGAAAACTGCTAGTGCGGTCGCCACGACGGCTACGCATATCCCGGACCACAACGCGACCCGGTGGCTCGTCTTCATTTTTTGCCGCGCCGGAGGCTGTGGCGTCGGTGCGGTCGGCGGGCGGTTCGGTCGCACAATCACGCTCCAGCCGAGTGGACGGCTTGCGGCCACCGAGATGCGGGAAGCGCCTTGTCGTTCATCCAGCTGTTCAGGTCTCGAATGCGGCCGAGTGTTTCCATGAAACGGTTCGCGATTTCTGCCAGTAGGTTGAGGCCGTCGAGACGGCAGACTTCAACCACGTTGTACGCCTCCCCTGCGTAGCTTCGGAGCGAAGCGTAGCAGTTCAGAGCCGGGATACTGGTACTGGGAGAGCCTCCCCGGCTGAGGCAATGGCGCGCAGTGAAACAAGGCCTGCGCTGACCAGAGGATGTCCACTGCTGCCACGTCGTACCGCGGTCAGCAATTGGCGGGTAGGAATAGACGTGCCCAGCAATGGAATCCGCTTAACCGCGTGCTCCGGCAATGGCACGATCCTCGGCATCAGGCACACGCCGAGCCCTTCCGCGACGAGGGCGGAAACTGCGTACCACTCCTTGACTTCATGCACGATCCGAGGCGTGAAACCGGCGGCGGCGCAGGCTGCGGTCACCAAGGGATAAGTGTCGTTGTTGTGTTTCTTGACGATCCACGGCTGATCAGCCGCCTCCGCGAGTTGGATTCCCTTGCGGCGCGCCAGGGGGTGGGTGGCGGCGACGAGCAGGTCTTGGCGGTCGGTCGTCAACGGGGTCTGTTCGAAGCGGGAATCGGTGACCGGCGGTGCTTCCGGCCCGGGCAGGACTAAGGCGATGTCGGCTTCGTCGGCGAGGAGGAGGCGGTAGCAGTCGGCGCTTTCCTCTTCGGTGGTTTGCGTTTCTACCAACGGATGCGTCCGGCGCAGGCTGGCGACGGCGGGGGCGGCGAGCGTCGCCAGCGCGGAGGAGACGCCGCACAGGCGCAGTGTGCCGCGGAGTTCAGTGGCCTCCGCGGCGAGTTCCGCGCGGGCTGCTTCCCATTGCAGGCGTAGGGCGTCGGCGTGTCGGAGCACGATGTGTGCGGCGGGCGTCAGCTGCACTCGACGGCCTTGCGGCACCAGGAGTTCCACTTCCAGATCCCGGGCCAGCAAACGTAATTGCTGCGAGACGGCAGACGGGGTCAGGTGCAGTGCGGCGGCGGTCGCGGTCACGGTTTCGTACTCGGCGAGGGTTCGCAGGACGTGCAACCGGTGGTCAATCATGTAGTCCAGGCTAAACGGTTTCGTGCGGAAAGATTCGTTGGACGTGCACGCTTCCAGAGTCAAGCCTGGAGGGATGAGGAATGCGCCTGCGCTGATGGTGGGGAGCGTGCTGAGTGTCCAGTTCGGGCAGGCGTTCGGGAAGCAGCTGTCCGAGGACGTCGGTGCGTCCGGTGTGGTGGCGTTGCGGCTTGGGCTGGCTGCGGCGGTTCTGCTGATCCTGTACCGGCCCGCGGTGCCGCGCAGTTGGGCGGAAAGGAGGGTGATCCTCGGCTTCGGTACGGCCATCGCGGGGATGAATTTGATCTATCCGGCGCTGACCATCTTGCCGTTGGGGTTGGCGAGCGCGCTGCAGTTGTTGGGGCCGATTTCCTTGGCATTGTGCACTTCGCGACGTCTCCGCGACGTGGCTTGTGCGGTCGTGGCCGGAGTCGGGGTGTGGTTGTTCTACGCTCCGCGCGACGTCAGTTTTCCGCTCGCCGGCGTGGTTCTCGCGTTGGCTTCTGGCGCGTGCATGGCTGCTTACTTCCTGCTCAGCAAACGCGCGGGCGCAAGCAGCGTGGGAGGGGGTCCGCTTGCGCTGGCGTTGGCGTGGGCTGCCGTGCTTTCGGTGCCGTTGGGGGTGATCGACCAAGGCGCCCGGCTGGTGACGCCTCGGGTGTTGCTGGTCGGCGTCGTGGTGGCCGCGTTATCGGCGGTGGTGCCGTATTCGTTGGAGCTGGCTGCTTTGCGACGGCTGCCTGCCCGTACGGTCGGGGTGCTGGCCAGCCTTGAGCCGGCGAGTGCGGGGCTGGCCGGGGTGCTGGTTCTCGACGAACACTTGCGCGCGGTGCAGTGGGTGGCGCTCGCCTGTGTGGGGCTCGCGAGCGCAGGGGCGGTGCTGGGGCGGAAGGACGCTACTCAGCGGGTCGGTTGACCAGCGCGGCAATGCCTTCGATCAGGCGGTCCAAGCCGAACGCGTACTCGTGGTCGAGGCTGTACGGGGCCTGGTGCGTTTGCCCGGCGGCGGCGCCGACCCGGTCCGCGACCGGGAAGCGGCGCGGTTCGTAGACCTCCGCCAGTGCGGGGGCGGTCGCGGCCCACCATTGCTGATCGGTCATCCCGGTTTGCCGCACCACGCGCGCGGCTTCGACCTTGCGGCGCGCCAAGCCTTCCACATGGGTGGTCACCAGGGTGATCGTCGAATCCATTTCGAGGTCCGACAGGCCAATGCCGTCGACGACCGCAAGTTCCAGGTCGTACTTCGCGATCGCGTTGGGGCCGAGCGTCGGACGGCCGGTGAAGACTTGCAGCAGCCACGGATGCCTCAGGTGCATCGCCCAGTTGACGGCGGCGACGCGGCGGAGGCCGTCGCGCCAGTCGTCGGCGTCTATTTCGGACAGTTCGGCTACTGCCTCGCCGTACACCGCGTCGACCATCGCTTCGACCAACTCCGCGCGCGACGAAACGTAGGTGTAGAGCGACATCGTCCCGACGCCCAGCGATTCGGCGACCCGGCGCATCGACAGTGTCGCCAGGTCCTGTTCGGTGTCCGCGACCTCGACCGCGGCGTCGACGATCCGGGCCGGGGTGAGTCCGTGCTTCGGGCCGCGCTTCGGCAGCTGGCGGGTGCCCCACAGCAGCGCGATCGTCGCGGCGGGGTCGCCGGGGTTGCCGTCAGTCGTCACGTGACCAGCATAGGAACTTAACTCCGTAGGCAATACGGAGTGTTGTGCTAGCCTTCTTCGTATGGCATACGGAGTAGATGGCCTCCTGGCCCGCGGGGTGCAGAAGCGGTATGGCGAACGGGCCGCGCTGGACGGGTTTGACCTGCGGGTTGAGCCGGGAACGGTGTGCGGGCTGCTCGGTCCCAACGGTGCGGGCAAGACGACGGCGGTCCGCATTCTGACCACGTTGCTGCGGCCGGACGCGGGGGAGGTGCGGGTGGCCGGTTTCGACGCGGTCGCCGAGCCGGACGAGGTGCGGCGGCGGATCGGGCTGGTCGGGCAGAACGCCTCGGTGGACGAGATTCTGACCGGCAGGCAGAACCTCGAGCTGTTCGGCAGGCTCGGCGGATTGCCCTCGCGGACGGCGCGGGCACGAGCGACGGAGCTGCTGGACCGGTTCGGTCTCGCCGAAGCCGCGGGCCGGTCCGTCTCCGTCTACTCCGGCGGCATGCGGCGCAAGCTGGACCTGGCCGCCGGGCTCCTGCTGAACCCGGCGGTGCTGTTCCTCGACGAGCCGACGACCGGGCTCGACCCGGCTGCTCGCCTCGACGTCTGGGCGGACGTCCGCGCGCTGGCCGGCACCGGCACCACGGTGCTGCTGACCACGCAGTACCTGGAGGAGGCCGATCAGCTCGCCGACCGGATCGCGGTTCTCGACGCCGGGCGGGTCGTCGCCGCGGGCACGCCGGACGAGCTGAAGGCGAAGGTCGGGCCGGACCGGGTCGAGACGGTCGTCCGGAAGCCGACGCTCGACGAGGTTTTCCTGCTCCTGACCGGCAACGCGACTGAGGAGGCGCGATGACCATCCCTGCCACCGCACCCGGACACGTGTCCTGGCCGACGCACACCGCCGTCCTGACCCGGCGGATCCTGGTGCACTGGAAGCAACGTCCGGTCTCGATCGCGGTCACGC
This sequence comes from Amycolatopsis sp. CFH S0740, assembly GCF_004522315.1. Taxonomy (NCBI): domain Bacteria; kingdom Bacillati; phylum Actinomycetota; class Actinomycetes; order Pseudonocardiales; family Pseudonocardiaceae; genus Amycolatopsis; species Amycolatopsis sp. CFH S0740. The sequence continues at coordinate 153,670 of NZ_SDLS01000006.1, forward strand.
TGCTGTTCCCGGTCCTGATCGTGGTGATGTTCGGCCAGCTGTTCGGCGGCGCGATGGACATCCGGGACGGCGCGTACATCGACTTCCTCATCCCCGGCATGCTCGCGATGACCATGCTGTTCGGGCTGGAATCCACTGTCCTCGCGGTGACTTCCGACGCCGCGAAGGGCGTCACCGAGCGGATCCGCGCGATGCCGGTCGGCGGGCTCGCCGTGCTGACCGGACGGTGTCTCGCCGACTTGATCAGCGCGGTCGCCGGGCTGGTCGTGATGATGGGAGCGGGGCTGGCGCTGGGCTGGCGGCCGCACCAGGTGTCCGTGCTGGGCGCGGTCGGGCTGCTGTTGTGGCTGCGGTTCGCCTTCGTCTGGATCGGGATCTATCTCGGACTGCTGCTGAAGACCCCGGAGTCGGCGGTTTCGGTGCAGGTGCTGGTGTGGCCGGTCGGATTCCTGTCCGGCGTTTTCGTTTCCCCCGACACCATGCCTGCCTGGCTGAGCGCGGTTGCGACCTGGAACCCGCTCACCGCAACGGCTTCCGCGGTGCGCGAGCTGGCGGGCAATCCGGCGTGGGCGGCGAATGGCTGGGCGGCGGAGCATTCCGTGCTGCTCGCGATGGCGTGGCCCGCGGTGCTGACGGCGATCTTCCTGCCGCTCGCCACCCGGCAGTACCGGATGCTCGGGCGGTGAAAAACAGCCGGGCGGCAAGGGGAATCCCCTGCCGCCCGGCTGCACCCCGAGAGGAAAAAATCAGGCGCGTGCCTTCGCGTGCGTCCGTCCGCGCAGGTCGAGTTCGATTTCCTCCAGCGACCGCCCCTTGGTTTCCGGGACGAGCCACTTCGTGAGGAAGAACAGGACCACGTTGATGCCCGCGAACAGGAACATCGAGCCGCCGAGGCCGAGTGCGCCCGGGTCGGAGATGATCGGGAACACGGCGCTGATGATGCCGGTCGCGGCCCACAGCACGACGCTGCTCACGCCCATGCCCGCGGCGCGCACCTTCAGCGGGAACACCTCGGCCATCATGACCCACACGACCGCGCCCCAGCCGAGTTCGTAGCCGACCAGGTAGAGCACCATCGCGACGAGCATCAGGATGCCCTTGGTCGCGGTGTCGTGGACTTCCAGCACGATGAATCCGGCCCCGACCAGGGTGATCACCATCAGCACATTGCCGATCAGCAGCAGCGGCTTGCGGCCCCACCGGTCGACCACGAACACGACCCACGCGGTGAACAGGAACTTGGTCACGCCGAGCAGCACGCCGGACAGCAGGGCCGCCTGGGTCGCGAAACCGAGGCCGATCAGCATCGTCGGGAAGTACGCGTTCACCGCGTTCACGCCGCTGAACTGCTGGCCGATCGCGAGCAGCAGGGCCACCACGAGCATCGGCCGCACGGTCGGCGTCAGCAGGTCGCGGAGCCGGGTCTTCGCCGATTCCGAGTCGAGCCGGATCACCTCGCGGATCGTGCCGATCTCCTCGTCGACGTTCACGCCGCCGCCGTGCGAGCTGAGCAGGACCGCGCGGGCCTGTTCCTCGTGGCCGTTCGCGACGAGCCAGCGCGGCGTTTCGGGCAGGAACACCAGGCCGGCCAGCAGGATCACCGCGGGCACGATCGCGCCGGCGAACATCAGCCGCCAGTTGCCCGAGCTGCCGAGCCCGTAGCTGACCAGGAACGCGATCAGGATGCCGAGCACGATGAAGATCTGGTTCAGCGCGCCCATCGCCCCGCGCAGCCGGGCCGGGGCGAGTTCCGACAGGTACGTCGGGACCGTCGAGGACGAAAGACCGATGCCGACGCCGATCACCAGCCGGGAAATGATCAGCAACGCGAACGTCGGCGAAAACGTGGCCGCGAGCGTGCCGATGATGACGACGACCGCGGCCACCATGATCGTGCGGCGGCGGCCGAGCCTTTCGTTGAGCCGGGAGGAGAAACTCGCGCCGACGATCGCACCGATCGAAATGCTCGCGGTGATGACGCCTTTGTCCCAGCCGGACAGGCCCCAGAGTTTCCCGATGAAGGGCAACACCCCGGAAATGACGCCGAGGTCGTAACCGAACAGGATGCCGCCGAGGGCACCGAAGAAGTACAGCGTCGTTCTGCCGATGGGCCGCCGCGCCGCGGCTGTCTGTGTCATTGCCGAGCCGTCTCTTTCCGGGATGGCCGGCCGGTCCTGGTCCGCTGCCCGCGAGGTCAGCGCCGTCCTGGCCGGACGAATGGGGGTCGAGGGGACAAGGACTGCCGGACTGGTCCAGCACTGCGGAACGGCCGGATCCGCCGTCGCACAGCGCCTTTCCACGCTGTTCGCCTGCCCGGCTCGCTCCCGTTCGAACTTCGCCGTACACAGTCACACGCTGGTCACCGGCGGGCAAGACGCGGGCTGATAACTATTCAGTCACGTGACTAGCGTTCACATATGTGGACACGGTAGGCGGGCGTTTTCGCAGGTCAACGCGGTGGCAGGGAGATCTTGTCAAGAGTTTCCGCGAACGTCGAACTGTGGGGAACCGGCTGCCGGGGACGTCCGTCGTACCGGGCGTCCGGTCGCCGCGGTGGGGGAGATGCGCATGGGAACGGGTTTCGAGGTCGCTCCGAGGGAGGTCGTGACCGCGGCCGGACGGGCGCACCAGGCGGCGGCGACCGTGCGGACGGTCGACCTCGCGGGCGCGCTCGCCGGGGTCGGGCTGTCCGGCGGCACGAGCGCGGCGGCGGCGGATCGGCTGTCCGACACCTGGGGCCGCGTCGTTCCGAAGTGGACCGCCGACACCGAGGCTTATGCGGAGAACCTCGACCAGGCCGCGGCCGGCTACCGCGACAGCGACCAGAACGCGGCCGGCGAGATCGCGGCGGCGGGCCGATGATCACCTGGGGAGACGTCCGGCGCTGGAACCCGGCTGACCTCGCCGCGGCGGTCGACGCGCTCGGCGCCCGGGCCGCGCGGCTCACCGCGGCGAACGACGACGCCGACGCCATGACGAAGTTCGGTGCCTGGCAAGGCGACGCGGCAGACGCGGCGACCGCCAAAGGCACTGCGCTCACGGCGGAATTGCGGCAGTTGACCACCGACGTGTCGGCGGTCCGGCGCGGGGTGCACGACGCGCAGCTGGCGGTCGAGCGGATCAGCTCGGCGGTGCGCGACGTCGACGATTTCGCCTCGCGCAACGGAATGCGGATCGACGACGGCGGCGGGGTCAGCGGAGAACCCGAGCGGCAAGCCGAGGTCGCCGACCGGGTCGGCCAGATTCTCCGCGACGCCACCGCGGTCGACGCGGACCTCACCGTCGTGCTCGATCGCGCGGCGAAGGGCGAAAGCGGCGGGACGGGCGTCGTCGCGCTGGCGATGGCGACCAGCAGCCAGCCGAAACCGAACGGCACCCCGGCGGAGAACCGGGCGTGGTGGGACAGTCTGTCCGACTCCGCGCAGTCCTCGATCTTGCGCGACAACCCGGATCTGATCCGCAACCTCGACGGCATCCCAGTGGTCGATCGCGACGCGGCGAATCGCGTTGTGCTGCAACAGGAAATCGACAAGCGCAAGGGCGACGACGCGCAACTCCGCGGCCTCACCGCGATCCGCGACCGGCTCGCGGCCACCGGCGACGGCAAACCGCCCGCCTTCCTGATCTCGCTCGACGTCAGCGGCGACGGCACCGCGGTGGTCGCGGCCGGAAACCCGGACACCGCGGCGAATGTCGCGACCTACGTGCCCGGCACCGGCAGCGAACTGGCCAAGATCGGCGGCGACCTCGGCCGGTCGGACAAGATGTGGCAGTCGGCGACGATGGCGGGCTCGCCGTCGACCTCGGTGATCACCTGGGTCGGCTACGACGCGCCGGATGAACTCGTGAACGCCGCCAGCGAGAAATACGCCGACGGCGGCAAAGCGGCGTTGTCGAAATTCGAGGACGGACTGCGGGCATCGCACGAAGGCGCGCCGTCGCACAACACTGTGCTGGGCCACAGCTATGGCACGACGGTAATCGGCCACGCGGCTCGCGACGGCGGCCTCAATGCCGACGACCTGATCTTCGCCGGCAGCCCCGGTGTCGGCGTCGAGCACGCGAACCAACTGCACCTCGACGGCGTCCCGCAGGATCAAGTCGCCCAGCACGTGCACTCGACGGTCGCGGAACACGACCTCATCAAGATCACCAACATCGGCGTCGGCGGCCATGACCCGCTCGGCCCGAGCCCGACCGGCGACGGATTCGGCGGCCAGGTCTTCGAGTCCGCGCCGGGCGACAAGGGCCCGTGGTACGAGGGCGGTCTGTCCGGGGCCGCGCACAGCCAATACTGGGAGGACAACAACCCGTCGCTGCGCAGCTTCGGCCGGATCATCGCCGGGTTGCCGGCGTGACGGCGCGCCGCACCGCGCTGGCCTGCCTCGCCGCCCTTCCTCTCGTAGCCTGCTCCCCAGGAGGTGAAGCCATGACCACCACGATCACCGAAACCGAAGCCCGCGACCGGGTCGAGGGCTATGTGCGCGCCGTGTTCGCGGTGCTGCCCGCGCCGGCCGCGCGGGAACTGTTCTCCCGCAACCGGTCCGAATGCACCGACCCGACCGACAACGGTCCGGCGGGGCGGTACGAAATCTCCGCCACCTACGAGGTGACCGGCCTCGAACCGGACACCTTCACGGCGCAGTTCGACGCCGTCGTGGATTGGTGGCAGGGGCACGGCTTCACGGTGCTGACCGACCGGCGGCCGACCGACCAGTACGTCTTCGCGCGCAACGAGCGGGACGGCTTCGACATGTCGTTGCAGGCAAACGAACTCGGGAAGCTTTACCTCGGCGCGACGTCGCCGTGCGTCTGGCCGAAGGGCACTCCCGAGGCCGCGCCCGAGGCGGTCGTAGAAGAAGAGGAAGTCGCGGAAGCTCCGGAGCCCGAGCGTCCCCGACCGCGCCGCGCGCCGGTGGACGACGAGGACTTCGGCCAGACGTCCTGGTCGGACGGAGGCGCCGCGTTCTGATCACTCGCGGGTAGAGTGGACTCTCAGGTCCAATCAGGAGGCAGGCGATGACGCTCACGCGCAAGGGCGAGGCCACGCGACAGCGGATCGTGGAGGGCGCGGCCGAGGTGATCCGCGAGCGCGGCGTGCTCGCGACGACGCTCGACGACGTCCGCGCGCAGACCAGGACCAGCAAAAGCCAGCTGTTCCACTACTTCCCGGACGGCAAGGAAGAACTGCTGCTGGCCGTCGCGCGCTGGGAGGCGGACCGGGTGCTGGAGGTGCAGCAGCCGTCGCTCGGCGCCCTGCGCACCTGGGACGACTTCCGGACCTGGCAGCAGGTGGTGCTCGGGCACTACACCGAGCAGGGCAGGCATTGCCCGCTGAACGTGGTGATGTCGCAGATCGGCCGCAACACGCCGGGCGCGCAGGCGGTGGTGACGCAGCTGATGGAGCGCTGGCTGTGCGAGCTGACCGCGGGGATCGAGAACCTGCGGGCGGCGGGGGAGACCCGGCCAGGGCTGGATCCGAAGCGGGCCGCGTCGGCGCTGCTGGCCGGGGTGCAAGGCGGGGTGCTGATGCTGCTGACCACGGGGGAGCCGCAACACCTCGAAGCCGCGCTCGAAGTCGGTATCGCCGGGTTGCGCGCCGCTTAGCCGAAGTACGTGAAGGGCTCCTTGCGGGAATCGGATTCCGGCAAGGAGCCCTTCACGGACAGCTGGGGCGGTTCAGGCGTTCTTGATCGCGGAGATCTCGAACTCGAGGGTGATCTTGTCCGAGACCAGCACGCCGCCGGTCTCGAGCGCGGCGTTGAAGGTGACGCCGTAGTCGCTGCGGTTGATCGAGGTCGAGCCCTCGAAGCCGACGCGGTCGTTGCCGAACGGGTCCTTCGCCGAGCCGCCGAACTCGAACGGGATGGTGACCTGCTTGGTGACGTCCTTGACGGTCAGGTCGCCGGTCACGTCGAAGGTGTCCTCGCCGGTCTGCGCGATCCCGGTGGAGGTGAAGGTGATGGTCGGGAACTGGTCGCAGGACAGGAAGTCGTTGTTGCGCAGGTGACCGTCGCGGTCGGCGTTGCGGGTGTCGACGCTCTTCGTCTGGATGGTGACGTTCGCGCTCGAGTTGGCCGGGTTCTCGCCGTCCAGGGTGAACGAGCCCTCGAACTCGTTGAAGGAGCCGCGGACCTTGGTGACCATGGCGTGGCGGGCGACGAAGCCGATCCGGCTGTGCGAGCCGTCGATCGTGTAGGTGCCGGTCAGGTGGGAGTAGGTGGTCGCGCTGGTCATGAGTTCCGTTCCTTCGGGTCCTTGGTTGAGTGTTCAACTAGCACTGTAGCCCACAATAACTGATTGCGCGAGCAAGTGTCGGATATACTCCTCGTCTGTGGTGAACAGAACCCCGCTGACCAGCGAAGAAGAGGCAGTGTGGCGTCCGTTGATGCGGGTCGTCACAGTGCTGCCGAGGGCTCTCGAGGACCAGTTCGCGCACGACACCGGCGTCTCGCTGACGGATTACACCGTGCTCGTGTCGCTCTCGGAAGCGCCCGAAGGCAGGCTGCGGCTCACCGATCTGGCGGAGTCCGCGGCGCTGTCGCTGAGCCGGATCAGCCGGGTCGTCGAGGCCATGGTGCGCCGCGGCCTGGTCCAGAAGGTGAAATGCCCGCAGGACCGCCGGGCCGCGCACGCGACGCTCACCGAACTGGGGCGGGCGAAGCTCGCCGCCGCGTACCCCGGGCATCTCGAGCGCGTGCGCTCGTACCTGTTCGACCACCTCTCGCCCGAGGAGGTCCGCGCCGCGGGCCCGATCCTCGCCCGGCTGGCCGCCGCGCTGGAGCCGCCGGACTGTCCCGCCTGCCCGGACGATCAGACCTGACTCCGCGACGAAAGGGTTCCGATGCCCGACCAGGGTGAGTTCAAGCGCGACACGAACTACATCTCCGACCGCATCACCGCCGACGGCCGCGACGGCTGGCCGGTGGAGCCGGGCCGCTACCGCCTGGTGATCGCGCGCGCGTGCCCGTGGGCGAACCGCGCGTCGATCGTGCGCAGGCTGCTCGGCCTCGAAGAGGTGCTGTCGATGGGCCTGTGCGGTCCGACGCACGACGAGCGCAGCTGGACTTTCGACCTCGACCCCGGCGGCCGCGACCCGGTGCTCGGCATCGAACGGCTGCAGGAGGCTTTTTTCGCGCGGTATCCGGACTATCCGCGCGGGATCACCGTTCCGTCCATTGTGGATGTCCCAAGTGGACGGGTGGTGACGAACGACTTCAAGCAGATCACCGTCGATCTGTCGCTGGAATGGGGCGCCTACCATCGCGACGGCGCGCCCGAGCTGTATCCGGAACGGCTGCGCGACGAGATCGAGGACGTCGCGGAGAAGGTCTTCCGGGATGTGAACAACGGCGTGTACAAAGCGGGTTTCGCCACTTCGCAGGAGGCGTACGAAGAGGCGTACCGCGCGTTGTTCTCCCGGCTGGACTGGCTGTCCGAGCGGCTGTCCGGCCAGCGATACCTGGTGGGCGACACGATCACCGAGGCGGACGTGCGGCTGTTCACGACGCTGGTCCGCTTCGACGCGGTGTACCACGGGCATTTCAAGTGCAACCGGCAGAAGCTCGCGGAGATGCCGGTGCTGTGGGCGTACGCGCGGGATCTGTTCCAGACGCCCGGTTTCGGGGACACGATCGATTTCGGGCAGATCAAGGAGCATTACTACGTGGTGCACCGGAACGTGAACCCGACCGGGATCGTGCCGCTGGGGCCGGACCTGTCGGGATGGCTGACGCCGCACGGGCGGGAGGAGCTGGGCGGGCGTCCGTTCGGCGACGGGACGCCGCCCGGGCCGCCGCCGGCGGGGGAGCGGGTGCCTGAACTGGGGTCGTGAGATCCGCGAGTCAGTCCGCGTTTTGCCGACTCCGGTAGGCCGCGACGCTGGCCCGGTGCGCGCAATTCCGGGTGCAGTACCGCTTCGAGCCGTTGCGCGACAGGTCGACGAAAGTAGCTCGGCAGTTCAGTCCTGCGCAGACGCCGAGGCGCGACGGACCGTGGGTGGCGATCACGGAGGCCAGTGCGCTGAGCGTGGTCGCCGCCAGATGTGCTGAGCAGCGGTCGGTGTCGGAAGTCACCTCGGTCCACCAGCGGTCGTCCTCGTGCCGCAGTTCCGGGGTGGCTCGGCTGTCCCGTAGCCCGGCATTGATCAGGGCCGCGGCTTCGACCGCGTCGGTGCTCGCTCGTTCCAGCACGGCGCGCACGGTCTCGCGCAACTCGCGGACTTCTGCCAGGTCGGCGCGGGTGAGACGGCGTGAAGGCGCGGCCGCGGGATGGCCGGCGAGGAAGTCCCGCAGCTGCTCCACGGTCTCGAGCGCGTCCTCTCCCTTGATCGGCCGCAAAGTGTTGGCGAGGTCGACGGCCGTCTGCACGTGATACGCATCCAGCATTTGACGTGTCTCCTCGTGTCTTCGTACTGTGACACCCATGGGTGCGTTCGCGTGTCACAGGATACCTGCGGCGGAAGCTGCGAGCGCGGACGGGCGGCGGCTGGGGCTGACGCTGGGGATGCTGGTGCTGCCGATGTATGTGGCGCTGGGCGCGCCGGCGGTGGCGCTGCCTGCCATCGGCCGCGCGCTCGCGGTGCCGTTCGGGGCCACGGCCTGGATTCTCGCCGCGTGGTCGCTGACCTCCGCGCTCGCGATGCCGGTCGCGGGCCGGTTGATGGCCCGGTGGAGTCCGCTGCGGGTGCTCGTCGCCGGAGTCGTGGTGCTCGCCGCGGGCTCGGTGCTCGCCGGGGCGGGTTCGACGCTGCCGGTCGTGATCGCCGGTCGGCTGATCGGCGGCGCGGGGGCGGGTGCGACCGTGATCGCCGTCTTCGCCGCGGCCACCGCTCTTCCTGGGCGGGAACGGATTCGCGCGCTGGGAATCATCGCGGCCGCCAGCGCGACGGCGTCGGCGTGCGGAACGCTGCTGGGCGGGGCGGTCACTGCATGGCTGGGGTGGCGTGCCGTGCTCGCGCTCCCGGCCCTCGCGCTGCCCTTGCTGCTGGCTGTGGTGGCGCGCAGGCGCACGTTCACGCGGACCGACGGTGGTGAGCGGGACGGGCGGCTCGACATTGTCGGCGCGGCTGTGCTGTCGGTGCTCGCTGGCTCCTTGATCGCGTTGCTGCAAGCGCGTTCGGTCGGCCTGCCCGCTCCGGTCACCGTCGCCGTGGCTGTCGCCGGTGTGCTCGCCGCGGCGGGACTGTGGCGGCGCGTGCGGCGCTTGCCCGACGGGTTCGTGCCTCGGCGGGTGATCGCAGCACACGGCTTCCTGCCAGCCGGTCTGATCGGCGGGACGGTCTTCGCCGGTTACTACGGGGTGCTGTTCGTCGCCCCGTCCCTGATCGAACAGGCCACCGGCGGCGGTGCCCTTGAAGCTGGCGCGATCTTGGTCCCGGCCGCCGCCTGCTCAGTGCTGGCCGGGAGACTAGTGGGCACCCTGCACGACCGGTTCACCAGTTGGCAGATGGCGGCCGGACTCGCGGGACTCACTGTCGTCGGGGTCCTCGTGGTCGCGGTCTTCGACGGGCCGGTCGCGGTGGTCATCGGCGCGGCGCTCACCGTGTGCGGGTTCGCCGGTTCCCAGGCCGTACTTGTCGGCCTCGCGCCGGAACTGGTCGCCGCGGATGATCGCGATACCGCACAGGGCCTGTTCAACTTCATGACCGCTTTGGGCGGCGGAATCGGCCCGGCCGCGGTCGCGGGTCTGTCCGGCCTCGTGCCGATGCCGGTGGCCCTCGCGGTACTCGGCCCTCCCGCTGGCCGGAGTCGTTCTCAGCCAGTCCCGGAAAGGAGCCCGCCGTGGCCGCCGAGCCATTCAAAGTCAGTGTCAGTGAAGCCGAGATCGCGGATCTGCGTGAACGATTGCGCCGAACGCGATGGCCCGAGGCCGAGCCGGTGGACGACTGGTCGCAGGGGTTGCCACTGGCTTATGCGCAGGAACTGTGCCGCAGCTGGGCCGAGGACTACGACTTCGGGTTCGCCGAGCGGCTGAACGCTTTCCCGCAGTACCGCGAGACGATCGACGGGCTGGGCATCCACTTCCTGCATGTCCGCTCGCCGGAGCCGGACGCGTTCCCGCTCGTGCTCACGCACGGATGGCCGGGTTCGGTGCTGGAGTTCCTGGACGTCCTCGGCCCGCTGACCGATCCGCGCGCGCACGGCGGGGATCCGGCGGACGCGTTCCACGTGGTCGCGCCGTCGTTGCCCGGGTACGGCTGGAGTGACAAGCCGTCGAGGACCGGTTGGGGCGTCACCCGAATCGCGCGCGCCTGGGACACGTTGATGATCTCGCTGGGCTACGAACGGTACGGCGCGCAGGGCGGCGACTGGGGTTCGGCAGTGTCCGGCGCGCTGGGCGAGGTGGCTCCCGAGCGGGTCGCCGGCGTCCACCTGAACCTGGGGTCCGTGGCGGCGGGCACATTCGCTGACCCGACACCCGCGGAGCTGGCGAATCTTGAGGCAGAGAAGGAATTTCAGCGCACCGGCCGCGGTTACTCGGCGCTCCAGGCGACCCGGCCGCAGACCCTCGGCTACGGCCTCACCGACTCCCCGGCGGGTCAAGCCGCCTGGATCGCCGAGAAGTTCTGGGCCTGGACGGACAACGACGGCCACCCCGAGGACGCGTTGCCGCGGCAGAAGATCCTCGACGAGATCTCGGTTTACTGGTTCACCGCGTCGGCCACGTCGTCGGCGCGGCTGTACTGGGAGAGCTTCGCCAACTTCCGGGACAAGGTCACCGCGCCGTCCGGGCTGTCGGTCTATCCGCGCGACATAACGCGTCCGTCGCGGCGCGAGGCCGAACTGCGGTTCACCGACCTGCGCTGGTTCGAGGAACTGCCGCGTGGCGGTCACTTCGCCGCGCTGGAGCAGCCGGAATCGTTGGTTGAGCAGGTGCGGGGGTTCTTCCGTCTCTTCCGCTGACCGTCCGTTATTCGCGACCGGGCAACGGAAGGTCGTGTGCTTTGCGGAAGTCGTTCAGCGCGGCCCATGCGAGGTGCGGGTCCAGCGCGAGACGTCGTCGGGCGACGGCCAGTTCGTGCAGGCTCGGCGTGAGGCGGGACTGGGTGAGCGCGTCGGTGAACACGTCCAGGACGGTGGCGCAGAAGAGGACGAACGCGCTGCTGTGCAACCGCAATCGGTTGACCGCGTCGGCGAGGTCAGGGGTCGCGCCTTCGTGCAGTTCGGCGGCGAGTTCGGCGAGTTCCACGGCTTCGCGGGTGTCGGGGATGCGGAGGAGTTTCGGCCACAGTTCGGTCAGCTCCGGCGTTTGCGTGAGGCCGCGAGCTTGTCCGGTGAAACCGCTCGCTTTGGCGGTCAGGTCGGCGCGGACCAGGATGCCGGTGACCGTCGACAGCGACGGTTCGTAGTGCTCGATCGTCACGTCCACCATGTCGATCGTGGTGCGGCGCAGGTCGCGGGGAAGGCCGCCGGAGAGGCAGTGGCCGAGGTAGCAGAACTGCTCCGGGACGCCGGGCAGCCGTTGCGCGATCCACAGCCTGCTTTCGTCCAGCGTGAACGATTCCAGGCGCACCACCTCGGAAAACGCGCTGTCGAACGCGTCGCGCACGGCCAGTCCGCGTTGCTCGAAGCTGAGCACCGCGTCGTCGGACACCGCCACGAAGTACAGGCAGCCGGGCACGCCGAAGATGCCCTTGATGTCGTTCACCAGCTGCTGGGCCTTGTCCTGCTCGCCGATCTTGTCGAGTTCGTCGATGGCGACCACGACCCGGTCGGTGATTCCCTCCTCGCGCAAGGACTCGGCGGTCAGCTGGGCGAACGCGCGGAACTCGTCGACGACCTCCGGATGCGTCAGCTGCTGTTCGGCCCGTTGCGTGGTGCGGGTGCGGCCCAGTTCGCCGCCGGCCGGGACGGCGAGCTTGCCGGACCAGCCGGTGGTGTAGGTCAGGAGGTACTGGATCCGGAGCAGCTGCCGCCGTGCTTCGGCTTCGAGGGCGCGCGGCCCGGCGGACGATTTCCGGCGCAGGAAGAGGATTACCGCGCCGATTGCGGTCGCGAGAAGTTTCCACACCCAGCGGAGCGCGAGGACCGCGACCACGGCCAGGGCGATCCGGTTGTTCACTGGCTGGTTAGTCCACAGTGGACCGAGCAGATTCGGGAACCGCACTGTGCTGACGGTCTGCCACAGGTCGGCGGGGAACCGGGTGAATTTCCCGTTCCACAGCAGGCCGCCGATCGCCCAGCCGAGCGCGGCCGAGAGGACGAGGTCGGCCGATCCGCGCCAGAACCGGCGGGCCCACCAGCGCCAGCGGAGTTCCGGACCCAGCGTCTGACGGATCCGGGCGAGGACAGCCTGGCACAGCAGTTTGTGCAGGTGCAGCACGAAATCGCGGGCGTCGTAGGTGGCCGGGGCGGAGGCGACCACGACCAGTGGCGCGGGGTTTTCGCTGCCGTGCAGCAGTCCTCGCTGCATGGAACGGATCGCGGTGGTTTTGCCGGACCCGCGTTGCCCGCCGAGCGCGACCGCGCCGGAACCCGCGCGTTCGAGGACGCGCCGGATCCGTTTCGCCGCGGCGGTCGGCACGATCCGGCTGCTGTCCTCCTCGCCGAGGTCGTGTTGCTGGTCGAAAACCAGCGTCGTGCCGAAATGCAGCCGCCGGTGCGCGGAAATGACGTCGCGGACCTCGGGCAGCACGATCTCGCGCGCGGCGAACGAACGTCGCGGCCCGAGACCGAATTGCTCCTCGTGGAACTGCATGGCGTCCGGATTCATCCACTCGCGCAACGCGGTGACTTTGCGGACCGCGAGCGCGCCGGTGGCGAACAGGACGCACGGCATCATGATTCCGGCGAAAACCCGGAAGAACAGGGGAAGCTGGCTCCACGCGGCGCTCATCAAACTGAGGTAGCCGAGCCCGAGCAGCACCGCGACGACCAGCCAGACCACCTCGCGCGGCGACACCGCCCGGTTCCGCGGCCGGAACCCTTGGTCGCCTTCGGCCATGACCTGGTCCTGCAGCGTCCGAATCTTGGCGAGCAGAGTCTCGTTCGCGAACAGTTCCTCGCGCACGACTTCGGTCCGCAGCGATTCGCGGGCGAGCAGCCGGGTGACTTCGGGCGAGCCGAGCGTCTCGTCGATCAGGGAGGCCAGCGCGGCTTGCGCGGTCCAGGAATCGAAATCCTCGAAGTCTTCCTCTTCGAGGGAATGGGGGTCGCTCCGCTCGCCGGTCACTGGCGGATGATGCCATATGCCGTGCTGCGGGCAGGGCGTTTTCGGTGACGGTTAGCGCGAAGCGAGTAGTCGCAGTGCGTCCCGGGATGCGGCGTCGCGCGGGGTGTAGGCCTCCAGCCGATGGTCAGGGCTGTCGGGCTGGAGCCAGACCTGATAGTCGACGTCCACGTGACCCAGTGTCGGATGGCGCAGGTTCATCGGCCCGCTCGTGCAGTCCGCGACGTCGCCGGTCGCCCACAGTTCGGCGAATTCCGGGCTCCCCATGGCGAGTTCGCCGATCAGTTCCGCGAGCCGGGCGTCGGTCGGGTGCCGGCCGGAGGTCAGGCGGAGGTAGCCGATGTGGATGCGGGCGAGGTCGGACCAGTTGCGGTAGAGGTCGCGGTGCAGCGGGTCGAGGAAGAACATCCGCGGGATCGACGGGCGGGTTTCGGGGGAGTCCGGGGCGGCGTAGTCGACGTGTTCGGCCAGCAGCAGGTGGCCGGTCCGGTTCCAGCCGAGTACGTCGCCGCGGCGGCCGAGGATGATCGCGGGGACGCTGTCGCTCAGTGCGTGCAGCAGGGTCGCGACCCGCGGGTCCAGCGTTTCCGGCGCGGGGCGCACCAGGCGGGAGACGCCGGGGCGTTGCGCGAGGTTGTGCAGGTGGCTCGATTCGGCTTCGTCGAGGCCGAGCACCCGTGCCAGCGCGTCGAGGACTTGCGGCGACGCGGTGCCGGACTGGTCCTGCTCCAAACGCGTGTAGTAGCCGACGCTGACGCCCGCGAGTTGGGCGAGTTCCTCCCGACGCAGTCCGGGCACCCGGCGGAGCGTGCCGTACGTCCGCAGCCCGGCGGCTTCCGGCGGCACCCGGTCGCGGCGGGTTTTGAGGAAGACGCCGAGGGTTTCGGTCTGCATGACCTCGATGGTAGGCAGCCGCGCGCGGCGCTGCCTGCACCTGCGAGGGGTACTCATCGCAGGTGCTGGCCGAGGCGGTCCGCCCGTTCCCAGGATCGAGGGCATGACGGAAACTCGCCGCGCTTGGCTGGGACTGCTCGTGGTGCTCGGACCGGTCCTGCTGGTCTCGATGGACGGTTCGATCCTGTTCCTGACCATGCCGACCATCACGCGCGCCCTCGCCCCCACCCCGGACCAAGCCCTGTGGATCCTCGACAGCTACGGCTTCGCGGTCGGCTCGCTGCTCATCGCGTTCGGCAGCCTCGGCGACCGGTACGGGCGGCTCAAACTGCTGCTGATCGGCACCGCGGTGTTCGGGGCGGGCTCGGCGGGCGCCGCGTTCGCGAGCGGGCCGGGATGGCTCATCGGCTGTCGCGTGCTGATGGGGCTCGGTGGGGCGACGCTGCTGCCATCGGGGCTCGCGGTGCTCAGCGAACTGTTTCCCGAACCGCGGCGGCGGGCCCGCGCGATCGGGATTTTCGCGGCGACGTTCGCCGCTGGCTTCGCGATCGGGCCGATCCTCGGCGGGTTGTTGCTGAGCCGGTTCGGGTGGGGGTCGGTGTTTCTGGTCAACCTGCCGGTGGTCGTCGTTTTCCTCGCTGCCGCAACGGTTGTGCTCCGGGAGGTCAAGACGACCCGGCCGGGCAAGGTCGATCTGCTCAGCATCGTCTTGTCCGCGGGCGGTCTGCTGCTGACGGTCTACGCGGTCAAGAACGTCGCTGCCTACGGTCTGTCTTGGCCGGCGATCGCCGGGGTGGTCGGAGCGGCGCTGCTCACGTGGTTTGTGCGGCGGCAGCGGAAGCTGGAGTATCCGCTCCTCGACGTGACCTTGTTCCGCGAGAAGGTCTTCGCCATCGCGGTGATCACCGGCGTGCTGTCCCTGTTCGCCTGGTCGGCCGCGGCATTTCTGACCGGGATGTATCTCCAGTCGGTGCTGGGGTTGTCGGTGCTCGCCGCCGCGTTGCTCGCGCTTCCGGGTGCTGCCGCGCTTACCGCGGTCTGCGTCCTCACTCCGGCGTTCTCCCTGAAAATCGGGAACCGGGCGGCACTGGTGACATGCCATTTCGCGATGGCGCTCGGATTGGCGTTGCTGCTGGCGACCACTGCCACCGGCGGGATCGGCTGGTTCGTCGCCTCCTCAGTGGTGGCCGGGGTCGGCTATGGGATTTCGTTCTCCCTCGTCGCGGACACAGCGGTCGGTGCGGTCCCGGCTGACCGCGCGGGCTCGGCGGGAGCGATCGCGGAGACCTCCAACGAGATCGGCAACGCGCTGGGGATCGCGGTGCTCGGTTCGGTCGCGGCGTTCGTCGTCCGGTCGGAGGGCACCGCGGAGGCTCCCGTGACTGGGCTGCATGTCGCGATGGGCATCGCGGCCGTGCTCTGCGTGGGGCTGGGAGCGCTTGCGCTGCGGTGGCTTCCGAAGGATTCGTCAGCTGAGGACGTCGTAAGCGAGGGCGACCGGATCGTCGACCCTGCCTGACGGCTGGGCCTGGACGGCGGCTGCGGCGGCGGTCGCGTCGGGAAGGGCCAGGTGGGGGCCGCCGCGGAGGTGGTCCGCGGCGGCCAGCAGGTCAGCGGCGGCGACCGGGCGGTCCAGGCGGACGGCGTGGTCGGCGATGCCCACGAGGACGATCGACAGATACAGCACCTCACCGGATTCCGCGGCCAAGGCCAGTGCCTCGCGGCGGCGGTCCCGGGCTGTGGGCAGGTCGCCGGCTTGCGCGTCCAGGTAGGCGTGCGAATGCTGGATCATCGCGCGGAACAACGGATGCGGCGAGATTTCGCTCAGCAACGCTTCGGCCCGGTTCAGTTCCCTGCGGGCTTCCGCCGGATCTCCGCGCCAGCGCGCCAGATCCGCTTTCGTCTGGGCCAGAAACGCGAGCGAATCAGGGAACGGCACGGTCCGCGCGTCGCGTTCGGCGGCGGCTACCGCGGTCGCCGCGGCTGCCGCGTCGCCGAGTTGCCAGAACAGGTGCGCTTGCCGTCCTCGCGCGAAGAGAACGTCTTCGGCCGAACCGATTTCCGAGACGACCTGGATGGATTCCTCATAGCACGAAACAGCTTCCTCCAGTTCGCCTCGACGGCCGACGACCTCGGCGAGGCTGTTCAGCGCCAGCGACATGCCCCAGCGTTCCCCGCTCTGCCGGAACAGCCGGACGGCCTCGCGGGTGTCGGCTTCCTGCGCGGCCGAGTCGTGCCGGCGGTTCAGCTGCACTCGCGCGCGGTGCAGCCGGGCATGGGCGCGCAGCCAGGGGTCCTCGTCGGACAGCAGTTCGTCCAATGTGGACTCCGCGACAGTGGGGTCTCCGCTTTGCGTGAACACCGGAACAATGGAGCGCAGCAAGGAATTCTTGCTGTCGCGGCTGAGTTCGAGCGCTTTGCGGCCCAACGCGTCGGCGGTGGTTTCGGTGGACATCCCAATGGTCAGCAACAACGCAGCCATCGCGTATCCCATCGCGCGCAGCTCGCGATCCGTCTCGCCGGGCAGTGCCAGTGCCGCCTCGATCACTTCCTGTGCCTCGGTTTTGTGCCCGGTCAGCATCCAGAACCACGCGCACGACGTCGCAAGCCGCAGTGCCGTCGTAGCTTCGCCCGCGGCAATGGCGCCACGCGTGGCGGAGATCAGATTGCCGTGCTCGGCGGCAAACCGTGCCAGCCATTCGATCTGCTCGGCCCGGCGCAGGTATTTGTCGCCGGCCTCGGCGAAGGAGGCGAACCACTCGGCGTGCGCTTGGCGCAGTTCCTCGCGTTCGTCGGCCACGGTGAGCTGTTCCAGCCCGTACGCCTTGATCGTCTCGAGCATCCGGTAGCGCGGCTCGGCGTCTGTGGAGACAGTCAGTAGCGATTTGTCGACTAGTGCGCTGAGCAGCTCTGAGGTACCGCCGCAGACCGCTTCCGCGGCTTCCGCGGTCGCGCCGCCGGAGAACACCGCCAGCCGCCGCAGCAGTTGCCGCTCGTCCGGTTCCAGCAGATCCCAGCTCCAGTCGACGACCGCGCGGAGCGTGCGGTGCCGCGGCAGTGCGGTCCGGCTGCCCGCGGTGAGCAGGCGGAACCGGTCGTCGAGCCGGGCGGCCAGCTGTGCCACGGTCATCGACCGCAACCGGGCCGCGGCGAGCTCGACCGCGAGCGGCATTCCGTCGAGCGCGCGGCAGATCCGCACCACTTCGTCCACAGTGGACTCGTCAACGACGAACCCTGGCCGCGCCGCAGCGGCACGATCGGCCAGCAGCCGCACCGAAGCACACGACATCGCTTCGACGGACGTCGCGCCTTCAGCGGGCAGCGTCAGCGGTTCGACCGGCCAGAGCGCCTCGCCGGTCAGCGCCAACGGTTCCCGGCTGGTCGCGAGGATGCGCAATCGCGGGCACTCGCCGAGCAGGTGGTCGGCCAGTTCCGCGGCGGCTTCGATGACGTGCTCGCAATTGTCGAGCACCAGCACCGCGTCCCGGTCGCGCAACGCTCTCGTCGCCCGCTCGCGCGGAGTGCCGCGGGCGAGCGATCCCTTGTACATCTGCTCGCGAAGGCCCAGCGCGTCGAGCACGGCCTGCGGAACGTCCGCGCCGTCCCCGATCGGGGCGAGTTCGGCGAACCACACGCCGCCGCGTCCGGTCAGCAGCTGCCGTCCGGTTTCCATGGCCAGCCGCGTCTTTCCGGCCCCGCCGGGCCCGGTCAGCGTGGTGAGCCGGTACTCGCCGACCAGCTTGGCCACGCGCGCGACCTCGGTGTTCCGGCCGACGAAACTGGTCAACCCGGCCCGCAGGTTCGTGCGTGCGACGTCCTCGTCAGCGACTGTCTCCCGGAGGATTTTGGTGTGCGCGGCGGCCAGTTCAGCGGCCGGATCGGCACCGAGTTCGTCCGCGAGCGCCATCCGGATCCGGGCGAACACCTGTAGCGCTTCGGCTGGTCGTCCGGCAGCTTGGAGCGAGAGCATCAACGCCGCGGCCAGCCGTTCGCGCAATGGATGTTCGGCGAGCAGCCTCGACAGTTCTTCGGTCAGATCCGCACCGTGGCCCAGCCGGAGCGCGGCTTCGGCATACTCCTCGGTGGCGGACAGCCGCAGTTCGTTCAGCCGCGCGATGTGGCCTTGGAAGAACTGCGCGTCCGAGACGTCGCCGAGCACCGGGCCGCGCCACAGGTTGAGCGCCTCGCGCAGCAGCACGACGCGCTTCTCGTCAGACGCTGTCCGGGCGGCGGTGACCAGTTCCTCGAACCGGGCCGCGTCGACGGTCGCCTCGGGCAGCCGGTAGCCGGACGGGGTGGAATCGAGCCGCGTGCCGACCCGGCGCAGCCGCGAGACGAGCGCCTGCAACGCGTTGGCCGTCGCCGGCGGACGCGTCCCCCAGACGGCGTCGACCAGCTGCCCGGCCGAGACGACCCGGCCGGGCTCCAGCGCGAGGGCGCTCAGCAGCGTCCGCAATCGGGCACCGGTGATCTCGACCGCGGCACCGTCGTCGTTCCGGACCTCCAGCGGGCCCAGCAAGCCGATCCGCACCTGGTCGATGATGCCGCGCCGGCCCCCGTCCCGTCCTCCGGGATCTCCCCGATATCCGGGGGGTTCGGGCAATAAATGCAGTCGACACCAAGTTTGCAGTCTGCTTCACTTTCCGGCGTGGGACTTCGAGAGCGGAAGAAGCAGGAGACCGTGCGGCGCATCGCGGAAAGCGCGCTGCGGATGTTCGTCGACCGCGGATTCGAGGCGGTGACGATCGCCGAGGTGGCCGAGGCCGCCGACGTCGCGGTCAACACCGTCTACAACCACTTCCGCGTCAAGGAAGACCTGGTGCTGCCGCCGTCGGAGGCGTCGGCGGGACGGCTGGCCGAAATCGTGGCGGCGCGCGGGCCGGGAGTGTCCGCGGCGCGTGCGGTGCTGGACCACCTGCGCGGCGAGATCGAGCAGCGCTCGCGGACGATCGGGCTCAGCCCGGGATTCGGCCGGGTGCTGCCGATGATGCTGGCCGCGCCCACGCTCGCCGCCCGGTTGCGGGAGCTCGGCGAGCAGATGGTCGCCGAACTTGCCGACCTGCTGGTCGATGAAACCGGTGCGGTGCAGGGGGATCCGGTGCCTGGCCTGGTCGCCGCGCAGATCGGGTGGGTGCACAGCCTGCTGTACGGCGAGATCGGCAAACGCACCGTCGCCGGCGAGCGGCCGGACGACATCGCGGAGGCGGCGCTCACGCTCCTCGACGCGGTGGAAGGCCTGCTCAGCGAGCAAGTACTGACTTATGTGACCCGGAAGGACACCTGACATGGACGCGTTCCGCGTAATCATCCGCGGCAAATTCGACGCTCTCGACGAGGCCGCCCGTGCTTCGCTCGAGGACAAAACCGACGTCGCCTTCACCGAGGAAGGCACCTTCACGCACGACGTCAACGCGACGGCGTTCACCTTCCGCTGCCAGGTCCCGGCCGGTCCGGACGACGACGAACGCGCCGCCAAAGACGGCGCGACCGCCGCGTTGGCCGCGCACGGCCTGCCGTACCGGGACCTGAACTACGCGGTCACCGACCTGCGGACGATCAAGATCCGGCGCAAGAACCGCCAGTGACCTCCGCCAGCGCGGTCGCCGCGCGCCAGCAGTCGTGGAAAGTGGAGTACATCGGCACCGGCGCGAGGCGGATGACGTCCGGACGGCGTGCGTCCGCGACAACACCGTGCTGGGTCCGCAGCGCGGCGCTGACGTCGTCGGCGTCCAACCCGTGCAGGCGGACGGAAAGCTGCGCACCCCGACGGTCCGGATCGCGGGGCGTGAGCACCTCCAGCGGACGTGCCGCGCAGACCTCGTCGAGCAGCGTTTCGAGGTAGCCGGTCAGCCGGATGCTCTTGGCGCGCAACGCAGCCATGCCCACCGCGTCGAACATCTCCAGCGAGGCGCGCACCGGGGCCATCGCGAGGATCGGCGGGTTCGACAGCTGCCACGAGTCGGCGGTGTCGACCGGCGTGACGGTCGGCTGCATCCGGAACCGCACGTCCGGGTCGGTGCTCCACCAGCCGGCCAGCTTCGGCAGCGAACGGTCCGCGAGATGCCGCTCGTGCACGAACGCGCCAGCGATCGCACCTGGTCCGCTGTTGAGGTATTTGTAGGTGCACCAAGCGGCCCAGTCGACGTCCCAGTCGTGCAGCCGCAGCGGCACATTGCCCGCCGCGTGCGCGAGATCCCATCCGACGATCGCTCCGGCGGCGTGCCCGGCGCGCGTGATCGCCGGGATGTCGAGCAGTTCCCCGCTGTAGTAATTGACCCCGCCGAGCAGGACGAGCGCGACCCGATGTCCGTGCTCGGCGAGCCAGCCGGCGACGTCCTCGCTGCGCAACGTCGATTCCCCGGGGCGCGGCGAAAGCCGGATGACGGCTTCGTCCGGGTCGTAGCCGTGGAACGCGACCTGGCTGCGCACCGCGTAGCTGTCGGAGGGAAAGGCGGTGTCCTCGATGACGATCGCGTGCCGCTCCGGAGTCGGCCGGTAGAAGCTGACCATCATCAGGTGCAGATTGACCGTCAGCGAGTTCATCATCACGACCTCGGCCGGACGCGCGCCGACGAGCCGCGCGGCCGGATCGCGCAGCTGCTGGTGGTAGGAGACCCACGGACGCGCTGCCTCGACGTGGCCCTCGACGCCCAGCCGGGCCCAGTCGGCGAGTTCCGCGTCCAGTGCGGCGCGGGTCGCGGTCGGTTGCAGGCCGAGGGAATTCCCGGCGAAGTAGGCCGTCTCGGGGTAGCCGCCGCCGGTCGCGGGCGGAACGTGGAACTGCACCCGCGACGTCGGCAACGGGTCCTGGGCGTCGAGGTCGCGGGCGGCCGCTTCGGCGAGGGCCACGGTCATGGGAACTCCACAAAGTCGGCGAAGGAACGCTTCTCATCGTTCTTGCCGGATGCCATGCCCGTCCAATGCCTGATTCGCTCGTTCCCATGCCTGCCGGGCTATCCCGAGGTATTCCCGAACGGCTATGCCCGGGCGGGCATTCGGTATTTCCGAAGCGCCGCGGATTGGGTCACGCTGTGCCGACCGACAACGGCCAGCAGGAGGCAGTGATCACGATGCCGACCGAAGCAGAAGCGAACCTCAAGCGAAGCATCTCCCTCTTCCAAGCCGTCGGAGTCTCGTTCCACCAGGTAGTGGGCGGCGGGGTCGTCGCGTTGATGGGCACCGCCATCGCGCTGACCGGGGCCGGCGCGCCGATCGCCTTCGCCATCGCGGCGCTCGCGGTGATCGTCTATTCGCTGCCGATCGCGTCGCTCGGCAGCGCGATGCCGGTCACCGGCGGCCGCTACACCTACGCCGCGCGGCTGGTCTCGCCTGGCGCCGGATTCGCGTCGATGTGGCTGTCCGCCGTGTCGGTCATCCAGCTCAGCCTGATGGCGCTGGCCGGGGCGAACTACGTCAGCGCGCTCGTGCCGGGCGTTCCGGTGCGGCCGCTGGCGATCGCGCTGATCACGGTGTTCTTCCTGACGAACCTGGCGGGGGCGACGTTCTCCAGCCGGGTCGGCATCGTGCTCGCGGTCGTGATGCTCGCCGCCTTCCTGCTGTACGGGATCGCGGGTGCCGGGCAGGTGCGGTGGAGCGAGTTCGCGAATCTGACTCTGCACGGCATCAGCGGCCTGCTCAACGCGGCGGCCATGCTCACCTTCGCCACCACGGGTGCGTTCCTGATCGCCGACATCGGCGGAGAGATGAAGCGGCCGGGACGCGACATCCCGCTGTCCGTCGTCGGCGGCACTCTCGTCGCGGCGGTGATCTACGTGGTCGTGGCGATCCCGTCGGTAGGCGTGCTCGGCGCGGCGGCGTCCGCGGGCAAGCCGATGTCGGACGTCGCCCGCCACATCCTTTCCCCGGGCGGTTTCGCGTTCTTCATCCTCGGCGGCGCGATGGCGTCGGTGATCGGGCACATCAATTCGCTGCTGCTGGCCGCGACGAAACCCGTGCTGGCCGCGACCGGCGACGGCTGGCTGCCCGCCGGGCTCGGCGCGGTGAACCGCCGGTTCGGCACCCCGCACTGGCTGCTGGCGATCCTCTACCTGATCGGCGTGGTCCCGGTGCTCGCCGGCTTCAGCGTCGCGAACATCGCGGCCATGACGTCGATCGTCACCGGGCCGTTGCTCACCCTGCTGATCATCGCGTCGTGGCGGGTGCGCCGGCAGCGTCCGGAACTGCACGCGGCGGCCCCGTTCCGGATGCGCCGGACTTCGCACGCCGTGCTGTCCGTGCTCGGCGTCGCGATCCTCGGGGTGCAGACTTGGTTGCTGCTCAAGCAGATCACCCTGCCGGCGCTGCTCGCGCTGGCAGCCTGGAGCGTGCTGGGGCTCGTCGTGTGGCTGGCGCGCCGGTCGCGAACTGTTTCCTTCAACCTCGAAAGCGAGTACGCATGACCACGCAGCTCATCCTCTTGGGCACGGCGGGCGGTCCCGCTCCGAAACGCACCCGGAGCGCTCCCGCGCAGGCGATCGTCGTCAACGGAGCCACTTATGTGATCGACTGTGGTAACGGCGTGGCCCGGCAGCTGGTGCACGCGGGCATCCCGCTCGACTCGCTGCGCGCGGTCGGCATCACGCACCACCACTCCGACCACAACGCCGATTACGGCAACCTCTACCTGCTGGCCTGGGCCGCCAACCTGGAACGGCGGGTCCCGGCGTTCGGCCCGCCGCCGCTCGCGGAGATGACCCGGCATTTCCTGGCGCTGAACCGCTTCGACATCGACACGAGGGTCGGCGACGAGGGTCTGCGTCCGCTGGATGAACTGCTCGACCCGCACGAGGTCACCGGGGACGGCGTGGTCTTCGAGGACGAGAACGTACGGATCACCGCGGCTCGCGTGGATCACCCGCCGATCGTGGACGCGTTCGCCTACCGCGTGGACACGGCGGACCGGTCGATCGTGATTTCCGGCGACACCGCACCGTGCGAGAACCTGGTGCGGCTCGCTGCTGGTGCGGATGTGCTGGTGCATGAGGTCATGTACGTGCCCGCGGTCGATGCCATGGTGAGCCGCTACAACGGCACGACGCTGCGGGATCACCTGCTGGCGAGCCACACGAGTGTCGAGCGGGTCGGTGCGTTGGCCAAGGAAGCGGGCGTCGGGACGCTCGTGTTGTCGCATTTCGTCCCGACCGACGCCGACATCGCCGACGAGGTGTGGCGCGAGCACGCCGCTGCCGGGTTCGACGGCGAGGTCGTCGTCGGGAAAGACCTGCTGCGCCTCTGACCGGATCGGGCCGAAGTCGCGTCGTTCCCCGGGTTCAGCACGCTTCGTACCTACAGTGGCCAGGTGACTACGCCTGCCGAGGACCAGCGCGACCACGTGATGGCGCGCGCGTCCGCGCTCCGCCGCGAGCTTCGTGCGGGTCTGGCGCAGCTGCCGGACCAGGCGGAAGACGAACGCACGCAGACGCTCGACGCCTTGGTCGAGCGGGCGGAGGCGCTGCTGAGCACCGAGAAGGAGGTCGACGCGGCCGTCGAGCAGGTGCGGCTCGCCCGGTTGGAGGCGAAGCGCGGGAAGGTGCAGCGGACGACGTTGTACCTGGCGGTCGCGCCCGTCGCGGTCGGGATGGTGAGCGGGGCGATGATGCTGTTCGGCGCGCTCAACGCGGTCTGGCTGCTGCTCGCGTTGCCGCTGCTGGGCGCCGGATTGCGGATCGCGTTCGGGCCGCTCGGGCCGACGCCGCTGATGGTCAACCGGCGGCAGCGTGCCGCGTACAGCGGGGCGCTGGCCGCGATCTTCACCGCGGCCGCGCTCATCGGGACCGGGCCGACCGCCCAGCCGATCGTGGTCGTCCTGGCCGCGATCACCACAGTGGCGACCGTGGCGTTTCTGGTGCAGGAGGCGCGGTGACCTACTCCGAGTACTACCGCGACACCGAGTACTACCCCGCCGAGGAGGGGCCAGAGGCCGATCCGGAACTGGTCGCCCTCACCGACACCGTCGGCGGGATGCAGGAGACCGTCGACGATCTGGAAAACCGCACCGTCCGCGAGCTTTCCGAACTGCGCGAGACGGTCGAGTCGTTCACCGAAACCCATTCCCGGCACGAAACCCGGCTGGACCACACGGCCCGGCAGCTCGAACGGCTCCGGCAGCGGTTGCTGGTGCTCGAACGCGCGGTCCGGGTGTCGGAGAAGGTGCCGGTGGTCGACCTGGACGACGTCGGCCCGCGGCTGCGGCAGCTCGCCGCGGAGGCGGAGCGGCGGCACAGTCTGGCCGCGCAGCTGCTCACGCCGAGCCAGCGCCGGCCGTACGAAGAGGACGTCGCGCGGCTGCCGCAGGCACGGGAAGTGCTGGCGCAGAGCGAAGAAGCGCTGATCGCCGTGCTGGAGGTGCTGGCGAAAGCCGAGCGTGGCACGCCGGAACGGGACGACGCGGAGTCGCGACTGTCCGAAGTGGTCGCTCGACGGCGCGGCGTGCTGGATCGCCAGCTGCCCGCCGCGCAGCAGGATGCCGAAGCGGCGCAACAGGTTCTGGCCGCGGACGAGGTGACGCGGACCCGCGTGCTGCCGCAGATCGAGAAGTGCGAACGGGATTGGGAAGAGCTGCATTCCCGGCTGCGCGAGCGGATCACCGACGCGATCGGGTCGAGCGCGTTGCTGCCGGTGTGGTTCACGCACGCGTTCGGAGTCGCGCCGCCGTCCGGTGCGGCGGGGGACAAGTGGATCCGCGCGGCGACGTCCGCGCTGGCCTACCGGGTGACGCACGGCGTGGTCGATCCCGCGCTGCCGCTGGGCGAGCCGCCGCCGTCGGACACCGACTGGACGGAACCGAAGTGGTCCTGGCGCGCCCGGCTGGAGAACGACATCGAGGAACTCGACTTGGGCTCGTGAGTGGCGATGCCGGTTCTAACCGGCATCGCCACTCACGAGGTCTCCTCCGGCGGCTCGTCCGAGGCGGGCACGAGCTCCTTCTGCATCCAGGTGACATCGCGCCAGGCACCGTGTTTCCAGCCGATCCGCCGCCAGGTCCCGACGAGTTCGAAGCCCATCGCCTTGTGCAGCCCGACGCTGGGTTCGTTCGGCTGGGTCATGCCAGCCACCGCCATCCGGAAGCCGCGTTCGGCGAGCCGGGCGAAAAGGGCTTCGTACAAGGCTTTCCCGCCACCCGCGCGCCGACGATCCTGCGCCAGGTAGACGCTGACCTCGCACGACCAACGGTAGGCGGCGCGCTCCTTGTACGGGCTGCCGTACGCGTACCCGACCACCTCGCCGTCGATTTCCAGCACCAGCCACGCGTACGACTTCGTCGCCTTCGCGATCCGGGCGGCCATCTCCGTCGGTGTCGGAGGTTCGGTCTCGAAGCTGATCGTGGTGTCCCGGACGTACGGCGCGTAGATCGCCGCGCACGCCTCGGCGTCCCGTTCCTCGGCAGGTCGGATCAACATGTCCCCGATAGTAGACACGATCCGCTGCTATAGTCGACCACTGTGACCGATCCCCTCTCCGCCTCGCTCGCCGCGGCGGTGCGCGAAGCCCGGCAGGACCGCGCGCTGTCCGCGGGCGTGCTCGCCGAACGTTCCGGAGTTTCCCGTGCCATGATCGGGAAAATCGAACGCGGCGAAGCGCAGCCGACGGCCGTGCTGCTGAGCCGGCTCGCCACCGCGCTCGGGCTCACGCTGTCCGAGCTCATCGCCCGTGCGGAGGGCGACGACGACCGCCGCCTCGCGCGTCGTGAGGATCAGCCGACCTGGCAGGATCCGGTCACCGGCTATGTGCGCCGCGCGGTCTCGCCGCCTGGACACGGGGCTACCGAGCTGGTGGAAGTCGAACTGCCGCCCGGCGCGAAAGCCGGATTTCCGGCCAGCTCCTACGCCTTCGCCGATCACCAGATCTGGGTCCTGTCCGGCCGGCTGCGGTTCCATGAAGGCGAAATCGTGCACGAACTCGCCGCGGGCGACTGTCTCCAGCTCGGCCGACCGGTCGACTGCGCGTACGAGAACGCCAGCGCTGAGCAGTGCCGCTACCTGGTGGTGCTCACCAAAGTGTGACCCAGTTCACGTCTGATTTGTCTGATTACCGGGGTCTCCCGCCCGGACATGATGCGACCGCACAGCATCCGGGAGGAGAAGCAAGTGGGTTCGTGGCGCCAATTGGGAGCGCATTTCCGCACCGCGGTCGTGCTGGCCGGCGGCGTACTGGTCGGTGCGGTCAACATCTATGTGGCAGCAAGCCTTTTGCCGACCGCGGTCGCCGACATCGGCGGGGAGCGGCTTTACGCGTGGAACATGACGGCGTTCCTGGTCGCGCAGGTCGTCGCGACCATGTTCGTCAGCCGGGCGCTCGCGCGACTCGGCAACGCGACGGCGTACTACCTCGGGTTCGGCGTTTTCGCGGCGGGCTCGGTGGTCTGCGCGGTGAGCCCGGCGATGCCGGTGCTGCTGGCCGGACGCGGACTGCAGGGCTTGGGTGCCGGATTGTTGACCGGACTTGGGTTCGCGGTGATTCACTCGGCGTTGCCGAGGCATTTGTGGGCGCGGGGGAGTGCGTTGATCTCGGCGATGTTCGGCGTCGGCAACCTCGTCGGCCCGGCGCTCGGCGGGTTGTTCGCGCAATTCGGTTCGTGGCGAGCGGCGTTCGTCGTGCTGGCTGGCGCGGCGGTCGTGATCGCGGCCTTGGTGCCGCGGGCGCTCCCACGCAGCGAACGGAGCGGCGAGTCGACCCCGGTGCCGACCTTCGCACTGGTAGCTGTCGTGGGCGCGGTCGGAGCGGTGAGCATCGCCGGAATCTTGACCAACGTCGTCGCGATGGCCGTGTTCATCGTGCTGGGATTCGGTTTCGTGGCGGCGTTTCTGCTCGTCGAGAAGCGCGCCGTAGTACGGGTGCTGCCCGCGGAGACCTATTCCGGCTCGCCGCTGCGATGGATCTACCTGACCATCATGTGCCTCGCCGCCGGAGTTTCGGTCGAGTCGTTCCTGCCGCTGTTCGGCCAGCTTCTCGGCGGATTGCTGCCTGCCGCAGCGGGTTTCTTCTCCGCCGCGTTGTCGTTCGGCTGGTCCGCCGGGCAGATCGTCAGCTCCTCGGCCCGTCGCGTCCGGCTGCTCTGCCTGGCCGGACCGACGCTGCTGGCGGCCGCGTTCGTCGTACTCGCCTTGCTGCAGCGGGAAAACGCGTCAGTGCTGGCTTGGCTGGTCGTCCTCCTCGCCGGTGGCACCGGGATCGGCATCGCCATGCCGCACCTGTCGGTCGCCGCGATGGCCGGCGGTCAGCAAGCGGCCGCGGCGATCGCGACCGTGCTCACGATGGCGACCGCGTTCGGTGCGTCGATCGCGGGTCTGCTGGTGAACTTGGGCGCGCCGTCGATGGCGACGTCCGCGCGCTACCTGCTGATCGGCTTCGCTGTCGTGGCCGCGGCCGGGATTTTCACGACAGCTGCGGCAGGCGTTGGTGCACGTCAAGCAGCTGCGCGAACGGATCTCCCGCCTTCGCCACGCGATCGAGCACCGTCCGGATCGTCCATCGATCCGGAGTGAGGTCGGGGTCGTCGAGTTCGTCCCACTCCAGCGGGACGGACACCGGCGCCCCCGGCTTCGGCCGCACGCTGTAGGGCGCGACGAGGGTTTTGTTCAGCACGTTCTGCGTGTAGTCGAGCCGCGCCAGCCCGCCGCGGCGGTCCTTGTGCCACGCCCAGCTCACCAGGTCCGGCACGATCTTGCCGATCGACTTCGACACGGTTTCCGCCCACGACCGGGTCTCGGCGTACGTATACCGCGGCTCGATCGGCACCCAAATCTGGATCCCGCGCTGCCCGGTCGTCTTCGGCCGTCCGATCAGCCCGAAGTGATCGAGCGCGGTGCGGTGCAGCCGGGCGAGCGCGAGCACGTCGTCGAACGAGGTTTCCGAACCGGGGTCGATGTCGAACAGCAGCCAGGTCGGATGCTCGACGTCGGACGTGCGCGATGTCCAAGCATGCAGTTCCAGCGCGGCGAAATTGGCCAGCCAGGCCAGATCCGCGACGCCGGAGGGGACGAGGTACTGCTGCACGTCGCCGGGGTCGGCTGCCTCGTAATGCCAGCGGTGCAGCCACTCCGGCGCGTGGTCGGGGACTTCCTTGTGCCAGAACCCGGGTTTGCCGACGCCGCCGGGGAACCGGTTGGTGTTGAGCGCGCGGCCGGCGAGATAGGGGAGCATCGTCGGCGCGATCCGGGTGTAGTACTCGATCAGTTCCCGTTTGGTGATCGGCGCTTCGCCGTCGCGGCCGGGGATCAACGTCTTGTCGAGATTGGTGACCTTCAACTGCCGCCCGGCGACCGTCCACGTGCCCTGCTTGCCCAGCTCGCTCAACGCTTCGAGTTCATCCTCGGATGCTGGCTCGAACACCGCGTGCAACGGCACTTCCGCCTCGGTCGCGGGCAGATCGCTCCGCCACAACGCGGGCGGAGCGGCCGCGATCTCGTCATTGGTGAGCCCGCTCTTCACCGACTTCGGATGGTCCTCGGCGTCCCAGCCCGCGGTAGCGTGGTCATCCTGCTTGTGCAGCAGGAACCACTGTTTCCCGTCGTCGTCCTTCTTCGGACGGATCAGCACGAAGCGCCCGGCCAGTTTCTCGCCGTAGAGGTCGAAGTGCAGGTTCCCGTCCGCGAGCGCCTGCTCGGGATCGTCGGTGTCGACCGGCTCCCAGCGTCCGCGATCCCACACGATCACGTCGCCGCCGCCGTACTCGCCGCGCGGGATGACGCCCTCGAAATCGGCGTACTCCAGCGGATGGTCCTCGACGTGCACGGCCATCCGCCGCGCCTTCGGATCGAGCGTCGGCCCCTTCGGCACCGCCCAGCTGACCAGCACGCCACCGAGCTCGAGCCGGAAATCGTAATGCTTCCGCCGCGCCCGATGCCGCTGCACGACGAACCGGTAGCCTGGTTCCCTGGGAGCATTCGCACCAGCCGGCTCGTCGGTCTTCGCGAAGTTGCGCATGGCGCGGTACTTCGCCAGCCGCTCGGCGGCACCGTCCATTCGCTGCCCCTCCCGTCAGCAGGTCGGCGGAGGCTCCTCGGTGCAGGAGCTGCTGTCGACCGTTCCGGAAGCCGCTTGCAACAGCAAGTTGTAGAGCTGCTCGCGCTGGTCCGGATCGAGCGCCGCGAAGACCTCGTCCTCGACCGCCGCGAGCGCCGCCTCGGCCCGGGCCAGCTCCTTCGCGCCCCGGTCGGTCAGCACCACGACGTGCCGCCTGCGGTCCTCCGGCGAACGACGCCGCTCGATCAGCTGGTCGGCCTCGAGGTCGTTGAGCAGGCCGACGACGTTGGTGCTGTCCATCTCGAGGATCTGCGCGAGGGACTGCTGGGTGCTGGAACCGCGGGTCTGCAGGACGGTCAGGGCGATCAAATGCCGAGGCCGCAGCCCGAACGGAGCGAGCACGCTCTCCGCGCGCAGCCGGATCCGGCGCGCGAAGTGCTCGAGCAACGCACCAGACCTGCGCGGAGCCTGGGCGACGAGCGGCAGCGGAGCCATGTGTCCAGTCTACGAGACAGTCGGGGTAGCTGCCGTGCTATAAATGGTTTGTCTTACACAAACTATCTACGGACGGTCATCGACATGGCACACCTGCTGCACCTCGACTCCAGCATCAACGGCGACCGCTCGGTGAGCCGCAAACTCAGCGCACGCGCGGCTCAGGCCTGGCAAGCCGCCCATCCAGACGGAACGGTGACCTACCGAGATCTGGGCGCGAACCCAGTCCCGCACCTGGACCCGCTGGCCTGGGAAGCCCGCATCACCCCCGCGTCGGAGCACACCGCAGCCCACCGCGAAGCCGCCCGAATCGGCGAAGAACTGGCCGCGGAAGTACTGGCCGCAGACACCGTGCTGCTGGGCCTCCCGCTCTACAACTACGGCGTCCCCAGCTCGGTGAAAGCGTGGGTAGACCGCATGATCGCCGCCGCCGGCGAGGACCCGTCAGTCCTGGGCGGCCGAGAACTCCTGGTCCTGGCCAGCCGTGGCGGAGGCTACGGCGAAGGCACCCCAAGGCACGGCTGGGACCACGCAGAAGGCTGGCTACCGCACGGCCTTTCCCTGACCGGCCTGGAACCGCGCTTCATCACAGCAGAATTCACCATGGCAGACGTCAACCCCGCTTTGGCGGAATTCCGCCCGCACGCAGAAGAAAGCCTCTCCGCAGCAGAACGAGAGATCGACGCCCTCTGGACCCCCGCCACCGCAACCCGCTGACAAGCCACGCCCTCGACGCAGCACACCAGTCGTGAGGGGAACCCTCACAGCCCCAGATTCCCCCAGGGTCCCCCTCACGACCGACCCAACCCACGCGCCCTAAACCGCACCGGTGCACCCAACAATCGAGGCACCCAGCCCTCCCCCGCACCCCGATACGAAGCTCTCCTGCGGTCTGGGGTGGCTTGTCAAGGCATCTATCCCGCCGTGACAAGCCACCCCAGACCGTCAGCACAATCAAGCTTCGGGGTGCCCCACCGCACCCTCAAAAAAGCAATGTCGCCGCCAGGCGACGAGCCGAACGTCAAACAACATCCCCCCGCCGAACCCGATAAACCTGCAACCTCAACTCGTAATACTTAGTAGTCTCCCCAACCCAAGACATCCCGATCCGCTCCGCGGTAGCAATAGCCCGGGAATTACTAGGCCGCGCCACCGCGAACAACTCATCAGTCCCGTCCTGGGAAAACGCCCACTCCACCAACGCCCGCCCGGCCTCGGTCGCGTACCCGTGTCCCCACTCCTCGGGCCGCAACTGCCAGCTCAGCTCCAAATCCTCCCGATAGGGCGGCAGCAACCGGATCCCCAACCCTCCGATCACCCGGCCGTCAGACCGCAGCTCCACCGCCCACCGCCCCCGCGGCGGGGTCAGATTCGGCTGCGCCTCCTGCCAGGCCTGCAACACCGACCGCATCGCAGCGGCGTCCGCGACCCGGTCCATCGCGGGAGTGAGCCAATGCGTCACGTCGGAGGAGCCGTAGATCTGATACGCGGCTTCGGCGTCGTCAGCCGTCCAGTCCCGGATCACGAGACGGTCGGTGGTAATCGGCAGGGTCATGCAAGAACGGTACGCCCGTTCCACCCGATCGGGGCAAGTGATCCAGGACGCACCGCAGAAGTCTTGCCCGCCAAGGACTCCGCCCGCGACAACGCGCGGGTTAGACTGCGCGGGTGGAGATCTGGGTGAACCCGCGTTGTTCCAAGTGCCGCTCGGCGGTGTCGCTGCTCGACGAGGCCGGCGCGGAGTACACCGTGCGCCGCTACCTGGAGGATCCGCCGACCGAGGCGGAGCTCGTCGCGGTGCTCGACCGGCTCGGCCTCGACCCGTGGGACATCACCCGCACCGGCGAGAAAATCGCCGGTGAACTCGAGCTGAAATCCTGGTCCCGGACCCCGGAAGACCGTCCACGGTGGATCGCCGCGCTCGCCGAGCACCCGGAGCTGATCCAGCGTCCGATCATCACCGCCGACGACGGCACCACGGTCGTCGCGCGCGACGAGGACACCGTCCGGTCGGTGCTCAGCTGACCGCGACCGCGATCAGTGCGGCCGCCAGCAGCACCACATACGCGACGGCGTGCACCTTGTCCGGCAACCGGTCGGCGACCCGCCGGACGAGTGCGATCGTCGGCAGTGAACCGGCCAGCAGCGCCGCGCCCGCGATCGGGTCGAGATACCCCGACGGCCCGCCGCCCGCTGTCGCGTAGACCGCCGTCGCCACCACCGCGACGGGCACGCTGAGCGGGTTCGCCATCGCCGCCGCGTCCGCCATCGGCAGTCCTTTGCGGCGCAGCAACGGCACCGTCATGACGCTGCCGCCCACCCCGAGAAAACTCGCCACCGCACCGATTCCGACGCCGCCCGCGGTGGTCGTGAACGTGCTCAGCGGTTTGGCTTCGCCTTGCGGCTTCAGGAATCCGCCGCGCACCAGGCTGTCCACAATGGTCACTGCCAGGTAGACGATGAACAGGACGCGCAACAGTCCGTCCCCCGCGTAGGTCGCGGCCACCGAACCGATGACGGCACCGATCGCGACGAACGCGGCGAGCGGCCAGATGTAGTCGCGACGGAGGCGTCCGGCCTTGGCTTGCACGACGGTCGCGCTGACCGCGTTCACCACCATTACCGCGGTGGACGTCGCGACCGCGACATGCATCGCGTCGCCGCGGCTCGTGACCGCCGCGACCACCGGCACGGTGACGAATCCGCCGCCGAAGCCGAACAGCACGGTCGTGACGCCGCTGAGGCAGCCGAAGAGCAGAAGAATCAGGATCGAGGTCAACACTGGCTTCAAGGTAGGTCGTGCCGGGTGCGGCGCGCATCCGAAGATTCGCCAGCTTCTTTCGAGGATCGGACACCTACTCTGGAGGCATGCGCAACGTTCCGTTGTCCGAGGTCGACGCCCTGCCGCGGGCCGTGCTCGCGATCAGCACGGACTACCCGCCGGACCACTTCCTGCCGCCGCATCGCCATCGCCGCGCGCAGTTCCTTTACGGGGCCACCGGCGCGATGCGGGTCGGAACGGCAGACGGGACCTGGACCGTCCCGACGCGGCGCGCGGTGCTGATCCCGCCGGAAACCGATCACAGCGTCGTGATGATGAACGTGACCACGCGCAGTCTGTATCTGGAACCGCCCGCCGTGCCGTGGTTCCCGCGCCGCTGCCAGACCGTCGACGTCTCGCCGCTGCTGCGGGAATTGCTCCGGGAAGCCGTGGACGTCGCCCCGGAATACCCTCGCCGCGGGCGCGATGCCACGCTGATTTCCCTTCTGTTGCACGAAATCTCTCGCTGCGTACCGCTGCCGCTCGAACTTCCGTGGCCGCGGCACGAGGGTTTGCGTGCTCTGTGTCAGTCCTTTTCGGACGCTCCCGATGTGCACGATCCGCCGTCTCGCTGGGCGGCGGAGCTGCACGTCAGCGAACGGACGCTGCACCGGCTGTTCCGCGCCGAAACGGGCCTGAGCTTCGCCCGCTGGCGGGAGCGGGCGTGTGTGCTGCACGCACTCCCGCTGCTGGCCGCGGACCTTCCGGTGGCCGACGTCGCGGTCACCCTCGGATACGAAAGCCCCGCCGCCTTCACGACGATGTTCAGCCGCCTGCTCGGCGCCCCGCCGACGGCTTACCGCGAGCCGTGACCCAGATCTCATTGAGTACAACTTGATTGCGCACAACTTAGTTGTACTGTGGGTCCCGTTCGGAACTTTCTCTGAGGAGGACCTCATGACTGCCACTGTCGTTCTGGTGCACGGCGCGTTCGCGGATTCGTCCAGCTGGAACGGGGAGATCGAGCGGTTGCAAGCAGCCGGGCACCGGGTGATCGCGGCGGCGAACCCGCTGCGCGGAGTCGCCGAAGACGCCGCCGCCGTGCGGTCTTTGCTCGACAGCATCGAGGGCCCGATCGTCCTGGTCGGCCACTCCTACGGCGGCTCGGTGATCTCGGCCGCCGCGGCGGGCCACCCCGGGGTGCGGGCGCTGGTCTACATCGCCGGCTTCCTCCCCGCCGAGGGCGAAAGCGCAGGCGAACTGGCCGGCAAGTTCCCCGGCGGGACCCTGGGTGAGACGTTGGAGCAGGTCGCCCTGGCGAACGGCGTCGACCTTTACGTCCGGCAAGACCTGTTCCACCAGCAGTTCGCGGCGGACGTCCCGGCCGCGCAGGCCAGCCTGATGGCAGCGGGCCAACGCCCGATCGCGGCAGCGGCCCTGGACGAAGCGTCGCCCGCACCGGCGTGGAAGGACTTGCCGGTGTACAGCCTGATCCCGACCGCGGACAAGAACATCCCCGCCGAGGCGCAGCGCTTCATGGCGGAACGCGCGGAGGCGGAGGTAGTCGAGGTGGAGGGCGCTTCGCACGCGGTGCTGGTTTCGCAGCCGGAAGCGGTGGCGGACCTGATCCTGCGCGCTGCCCGGTGACTTCGCCGAGGTGAGACCGGTCCCGCGCTGCGCGCTTGGGTGTGCAGCGTGGGTCCGGCTCGGCGGTCCCGGCTCTCCGGGCTCGGTTTCGGTGGTTGGCCTGGTCAACAGGCCGGTTGTGCGGTGTTCGGGGAACCGATCGGTCCCGTTGTGCGGACTCGTCATAGCCGAGCCGGAATTTCACCGTTCGCCGCGTCGGTGCGGCAGTTACCATCGGCGGCCATGAGCACCTCAGGGGGTCCACAGGAGCAGCCGGGAACGCCGCAGGAACCGGGCGCGGTCCCGCCGGGATGGCAGGCGCCTCCGCCGGGCGCCGG
Source organism: Amycolatopsis sp. CFH S0740 (assembly GCF_004522315.1). Classification (NCBI taxonomy): domain Bacteria; kingdom Bacillati; phylum Actinomycetota; class Actinomycetes; order Pseudonocardiales; family Pseudonocardiaceae; genus Amycolatopsis; species Amycolatopsis sp. CFH S0740. The sequence continues at coordinate 187,918 of NZ_SDLS01000006.1, forward strand.
TTATCCGCAGCAACCCGGAACTCAGCCGGGTTATCCGCAGCAGGCCGGGCAGTCTCCGCATTACGGACAGCAGTTCCCGGGCCAGCCAGGCTCGTACCCGAGCCAGGCCGGACAGCCGCAGCCGGGGCAGTACCCCGGACAGTCCGGGCAGGCGCAGTACCCGGCGCAACCGCAACCCGGTCAGTTCCAGCCGGGCCAGCCGTACCCCGGTCAGGCGGCTTACCCCGGCCAGCCGGGTTATCCAGCACAACAGCCGGGCTACCCGCCCCAGCAGCCGGGAGCCGGTTACGCCGCACCCGGCCAGGGCTTCCTGCCCCAGAACCAGCCGCTCACCACCCCGGGGCTCGGCGCGATCCCGGTGGTTCTCGGCGCGATCCTCGAGGTCGTCGCCCTGTTCGTCCCCTGGGTCACGTTCACCCTGGGCTCCCAAACCGCCTCGGTCACCTTCATCGACGCGTTCAGCAAGATGACGTCCGGCATGGACAGCTTCGCCGCGATGTACGTGCGGTTCCTCGCCTTCCTCCTGATCGCCGCGACGTTGCTGTCCACTCTCCCGTGGACGCTCGGCGCGCTGCGCACGAAGAGGTCGGCGTACTGGCTCAGCGGGATTCGCCGCCGGGAGCTCACTCCGCCGAACTTCTGGTGGTACCGCACCGTCTTCGCGGGCCGGGCGACCGTCATGCTGGCCTTCCACATCGCGGGGATCGTCGCGATGTTCTCCGAGGACCTGTCGAAAATCGGCCTCGGCGCGTATCTGCTCATCCTCGGCGGGGTGCTCGTGATCGCCGGCGCGGCGATCGGGCCGAAGCTCACGGCTGCCCGCTGACGGCGCGGATGACCGGGTTCTGACAAATGTCATCGCGCACCGGTGCGCGGTGACACTACGGCTCGCTTGCCCGTCCGCCCACCATGGGACGGGCAAGCGGCGCCGGCTCCTCCGGGCCGCTCAACGGTCCGGAAAGGACAGTCATGAACTCCCGTCCCGCAACGGTTTCCGAACATCCCCGGATCAGGGCGGTCCGCGTCCTCACCGGGGCTTACCTGGCGCTGAGCGTGCTCACCCTCGGCGCGATCTTCCTCTTCCGCGACGACCCGTCGATGGTCACCGACGTCGTCTGGGTCCGGGCCACGATCGTGGCGGCCAGCGCGCTGCTCACGTTCCTGTTCGCGAGAAGCGCGGCTCGCGGGTCGAAACGAGGGCTGCTGCGGCTCCGGATCGTGTCGGCGGTGATGACGGTCGCGATCGTCGTCATCGTGTCGATTCCGGGCTTTCTGCCGCTGTGGGTTCGGCTTGAGCAGGGCGTCTGCGGGGCACTGTTGCTGGCGGTGGTCGTCCTGGTCAACGGACGGCACGTGCGTTCGCTGTTCTCCGAGTAGCGTGCCGGACGTGGACCGCGGCCCCGATTCCGACGCGCAACGCTGGGTACTGGGCTGGCGCCGGCTCGTGCTGGACGCCGGCCTCCTGGTGTATCCGCTGATCGTCCTCGCCCAAACCGGCGGCCAGCCCGCGGCGGTGGTGGCGCTGCTGGCGTTCTGCGCCTGTTACATCGGGGCGGCCATCGCCGCCTACCAGTTCCGAAGCCGGTTTTTCTGGATCCTGACCGGGGCGTTGACGCTGCTGTTCGCCGTCGTGCTGCCGATCGCTCGGGCGAACGCGTTTTACCTGCTCGCCGTGGTGGTTTCGCTCGCGGTTCCGAGGTTGCCGCGCTGGGGTGCGGTCATCGTGCCGATCGCCGCGGCGGCGACTGTGGTGGTGCCGTGGGCGGTTTGGCAGGCCGACCCGGGGTGGGCGCAGGCGGCGGCGTTGGTGTTCACCGTGCTGGTGGTGGTCGCGTTCGCGGAGGCGCTGCGGGCGAACCGGGCGTTAGTGCAGGCGCGGGCGGAGGTGCAGCGACTGGCCGCCGATGCCGAGCGCTCGCGGATTTCGCGGGATTTGCATGATCTCCTGGGGCATTCGCTCACCGCGATCACGGTGAAGAGCAATCTTGCCCGGCGGCTCGCGGTGAAGGGGGATGAGCGGGCGGTCGAGGAGATCGGTGAGGTTGAGCAGTTGTCCCGGCAGGCGTTGGCGGATGTGCGGGCCGCGGTTTCTGGGTATCGGGAGGTGACGCTGGCCGGGGAGCTCGCTCGGGGGCGCGAATTGTTGCGGGCGGCGGGGATTAGTGCGGATTTTCCTTCTGCGGTCGATGGGCCTCATCAGGAATTGTTCGGCTGGGTGGTGCGGGAGGGGTTGACTAATGTGGTTCGGCATTCTCGGGCTGCCGCTTGTGCGGTGATTGTTTCGGGTTCTTCCGTGGAAATTCGTGACGACGGTGTTGGTTCTGCTGCGGATGCCGGGAATGGGTTATCCGGGTTGCGGGATCGGGTGGTCGCTGCTGGCGGGCGGATGGAGGCGGGGCCGGTGCGGCCTCGGGGGTGGCGGTTGCGGGTGACGGTGGCGTGACTATTCGGTTGTTGCTCGCGGATGATCAGGCGTTGGTGCGGCAGGCGTTGGGGACCTTGCTTGATCTTGAGGACGATTTTGTGGTGGTTGCGCAGGTCGGGCGGGGGGATGAGGTGGTGGGGGCGGCGCTTGAGCATCGGCCGGATGTTGCGTTGCTGGATATCGAGATGCCTGGGTTGGACGGGTTGGCCGCGGCTGCGGTTTTGGCTGAGCAGGTGCCTTCGTGCCGGGTGGTGGTTTTGACTACGTTCGGGCGGGCCGGGTATTTGCGGCGGGCTATGGAGGCTGGGGCGGTTGGGTTTGTGGTCAAGGACGCGCCTGCTGAGGCGTTGGGGGACGCTATTCGGCGGGTGATGATGGGGGAGAGGGTGGTGGATCCGGCGTTGGCGGTGGCTACTTTGGCTGCTGGGGAATCGCCGTTGACTGCTCGGGAAAGGGATGTGCTGATCGCGGCTCGAGGTGGGGGGTCGGTGGCGGAGATCGCGGGGAGTTTGTATTTGTCTGAGGGGACTGTGCGGAATTATTTGTCTGGGGCTATTGCCAAGACCGGGGCCCGGAATCGGATGGGGGCGGTTCGGGTTGCTGAGGAGCGGGGGTGGTTGTGAGTTCTCGTCGCCTGGCGGCGACATCGCGTCCTGGTTGCGTGGGGCACCCCGAAGGTTGATTGTGCTGACGGTCTGGGGGTGCTTGTCAAGGCGGGAAAGATGCCTTGACAAGCACCCCCAGACCGCAGATGGGCTTCGTATCGGGGTGCGGGGGAGGGGCTGGGTGCCTCGATGGGTGGGTGCATCGGCTGCGGTTTAGGGCGCGTGGGTTGGGTGCCTGGATTTGTTGGGTGAGCGGGCTGCGGCTGGTGCGTGTGGTTTGGGTGGCTGGTCGCGGGTGGGGCCTGCGGTCGCGGGGATAGCGCCCCAATGTGGCATTGGGTGCATGTGACGCACCGAATGTGGCGTTGGGTGCATCCAGCGCACCCAATGTGGCGTTGGGTGCGTGGGGTGCACCGAACGCGGCGTTGCAGCGGTGGGGAGGTCGTGAGGGGAACCCTCACGGAATCACGGTCTGTGAGGGGTCCCCTCACGCACTTCGTGACGCCGCGACGAAGGCCGTGAAGGGCTCCTTGAAGGGAACCTGGGGCCGTGAAGGGGTCCTTCACGCGCGCGAGGAACAGTCGTGAGGGGAACCCTCACGGAATCAGGGTCTGTGAGGGGTCCCCTCACGCACTTCGTGACGCCGCGACGAAGGCCGTGAAGGGCTCCTTGAGGGAATCTGCGTCCGTGAAGGGGTCCCTCACGCGCGCCAGAAAACAGTCGTGAGGGGAACCTGAAGGAATCAGGGCCCCCACGTAACGCACCAACACGGGCGCGCAAGAAGGTCCGAAGTGGACGGACTAGTCGTTCTTCTCCGCGTTCAGCCTCGCGGCTTCGCGGCGGACTTCGGCTTGGGTGTCGCGTTCGCGTTGCAGCCAGGTGGGGTTTTCGGCTTTCAGGGCCTCGATCTGGTCCGTCGTCAGGGCTTCGGTGACGCCGCCCCTGGCCAGGCCGCCGATGGAGACTCCCAGTTTCGCGGCTACCACCGGGCGCGGGTGCGGGCCGTTGCGGCGCAGGTCGCGGAGCCATTCCGGCGGGTCGTTCTGAAGTGCATTCAGTTCGTCGCGCGAGACGGCGCCCGCGCGGAACTCTGCGGGGGTCGCTTCGAGGTAGACGCCCAGCTTCTTCGCTGCCGTCGCCGGCTTCATGGTCTGGGGGGTCTTCTGCGCCGTCATGCCCACCAGCGTAACCGGCGACCCCGCGCCGGTAGCCTTGCCACGTGACAGGAGCCGACCAGGCCTCGGCGTTCCGGCTCGCCTACGTTCCGGGTGCGACCCCCGCGAAGTGGGTCCGGATCTGGGGCGAACGCAATCCCGAAGTGCCGCTCGACCTGGTCGCGGTCGCTGCTGCCGAGGCCGCGGGCGTCGTGCGCGACGGTGGGGTGGACGCGGCGCTGCTGCGGCTGTCCGCCGACCGTGACGGGCTGCATGCGATCCCGCTCTACACCGAGACCACGGTGGTCGTCGTTCCCAAGGATCACCTGGTCGCGGCGGCCGACGAGGTGTCCATTGCGGACCTCGCGGACGAGCTCGTGCTGCATCCGCTCGACGACTCGCTCGAGTGGGACCAGCTGCCTGGCAAGCCCGCCCTGGAGCGGCCCGAGACGACGGGCGACGCGATCGAGCTGGTGGCGGCGGGCGTCGGCGTGCTGATGGTGCCGCAGTCGCTTGCCCGGTTGCACCATCGGCGTGATCTCACGTACCGGCCGGTCGAGGACGCGCCGCAGTCGCGCGTCGCGTTGTCCTGGCCGGATGGCGAGACCAGCGACCTCGTGGAGCAGTTCATCGGCATCGTTCGCGGGCGCACGGTGAACAGCACTCGCGGGCAGCAGGAAACGCAAGCCAAGACCGGCAAGGCGGCGCCGGCCAAGAAGAAGCAGCGCGAACCGGACCGTCGCCGGAGCGTGCCCAAGTCCGGCGGGCGCGGCAAGCCTCGCCGTCGTCGTTGACGTTCAGGGAGCAACCGTGGATCTGGGGTTGAAGGGCAAGTGCGCGGTCGTCACGGGGGCCAACCGCGGGATCGGGCTGGCGGTTGCCGAGGTGCTCGCGGCGGAGGGCGCTGACCTCGCGCTCGTCGCCCGGGACACCGAAGCCCTTGCCACTGCGAAGGAAAGCCTCGGCAGGCACGGCACGAAGGTGGTCGCGGTTCCGACGGACACCACCGACGACGCTGCCGTCGCGGCGATGGCGGAGCGGGTCAAGGCGGAGTTCGGGGCGGCGGACGTCCTGGTCAACTGCGCGGCGCCGGCGTCCAGCGGGGCCCGCACGCCGCTTGAAGACTTGCGGGACGAAGACCTGCGCCTCGAGATCGAGACCAAGGTGCTCGGTTACCTGCGGTGCGCCCGTGCGCTCGCGCCGGGGATGCGGGAGCGCGGCTGGGGCCGGATCGTGAACGTCAGCGGGCTCAACGCGCGGCTGGCCGGTTCGACGTTCGGGTCGATCCGCAACGTCGCGGTCGCGGCGATGACCAAGAATCTCGCCGACGAACTGGGGCCGCAGGGAATCGCCGTGACGGTCGTGCATCCGGGCTACACGGTGACTGAACGGACGCCGGAGAAGCTCGCCGAGATCGCCGCTGCGCGGGGGATTTCCGTGGCGGAGCTGGAAAAAGGCCTCACGGCCGGGGTGAGCATTGGTCGGCTGGTGACGGCGGCCGAGGTGGCGGACGTGGTGGCGTTCCTGGCGTCCCCGCGCAGCGTGGCGATCAACGGAGACGCCATCGCGGTCGGCGGCGGCGTCCCCGGGCAGATTTACTACTGAACGGCCTGGAGTTCGCGCGCTGGACTGAGGTAGCCGAGACGGCCCTTGGTCGCGGCGAGCACGATCAGCGCGGCGGCGGCGAACGCGGCGAACAGCAGGTGCTCGGCGATTTTCGGATCCGCGTTGGGGAACAGTTCGGACCAGGCGACGGACAGGTAGTTGTTGATCCCAGCGTGCAGCAGCAGCGCGATCGGCAGGCTTTCGCCGCTGCGGTTGAACACCCAGGTCATCACGAAGCTGATCGCGATCGCGGTGCCGACGAACTCCAGCACGGACCAGACCGTCACGTTCGGCCAGTGGCCCCATTCGGTGAAGAACAACGGCAGATGCCAGACGCCCCACAGCGGCCCGAGGATCAGCGTGCCGCGCAGCGGGCCGTACTTCGGCTGCAAATGCGGGAGGGCGAAATCGCGCCAGCCGGGTTCTTCGGCGAGGCCGGTGGTGAGCACCTGGAGCACGAAACCCAAGACCCACACCAGGATCAGCGACGCGGCAGGGGCCCGGAACGCGCCGGCGAACGGCAGGCTGGCGAGCGTCAGCACGACGGGAACAGCGAAGAGCGCGAGTGCGTACCATCGCCAGTTCACCCGCCATCGCAGCAATCGACCCGCCCACGCGCGCAGCCCGGGACGGCCTTCGGCGAGCGCGGTGACGATGAACGCGGAGAAGATCGGGCCGAGGTACGCGCCGGGGAGCATGCCCAGGATTTGCGTCGTGCCGAGTAACGGCGGGAATCCGAAGTGGACGATGCCTAGTCCATTGTCCGAGAGTACATAAGGGAGCCACGCGAGCCAGCTCAGTGCGATGGCGAGCGTGAAGAAAGCCGTGATCGGGCGTCGGGCGACGAGGGCGGTCATTATAGTCCTTTGTGGACGAGTCAGCGATGGGTGCGGTAGTTCGCGACGAGCGCGATGCCCGAGGCGAGGGTGACGACGCCGAAAACGGTGCTCAGCACCAGGTTGACGCCGAGGGCCGAGGTGATCGCGTTGGCTGCGGCGCTGAGCACCAGCACGCCCCACAACAGCGCTCGAGGAGGTGATTTCGTCATGCCGGGAACGCTACGAACCGGGGCCCGCCAGAACGATCCCGTGCGCGGGAGGATCTAGGTACAGCAGGCTGTACTCCTTCGCTCCGAGGCGGTGCCGGGGCGGATTTCTGGGCTAGGGTTCGGCGGGGTGGGAGGTGCGATGGCAACCGCAGGCGAACCGACGCCGCGTCCGTGGACCGCGCGCGTCCGGGCTGCTCTCGACGCGCTGGAACACCTCGTCGGCGGGATCGGCACCTCGGTGCTGGCGCTGTTGGTGCTGCTCGGCGTGGCCGTGGTCGCGGTGCTGAGCCTCGTGGGCGTCGGTCTGCTGCTGGCCCGGCCGATGCTGCGCGTCGTGCACGCGGTCGCCGACCGGGAACGGATCCGGCTCACCGCGATGAAACCGGACGTCATCAGCCCCGGCCAGGGCCCCGAACGGCTCGGTGCGGCGCTGCGCGAGCGGACGGTGCAACGCGAACTGCTGTGGGTCGCGATCCACGGTGCGGCGGGCTTTCTGCTCGGCTTCATCGCGCTGACGATCGTGCTCAACACCGCGCGCGACGGGCTTTTCCCGCTCTACTGGTACCTGCTCCCGCCGGACGAGGCGACGGCGTCACTCGGCTGGCCGGTGCACAGCCTGGCGGAAGCGCTCCCGGTGTCCCTGCTCGGCGTCGCGTGGGCGTTCCTCTCGGTCGCGCTGCTGCCCGCGATGGCTCGGCTGCAGGCGTTGCCCGGCCGACGCCTGCTGCCCGCGGGCTCGGACGCTGACGTCACGCTCCGGATCGCCCACCTCACCGCCACCCGCGCCGCCGCACTCGACGCGCATTCCGCCGAACTGCGCCGCATCGAGCGCGCGCTGCACGACGGCACGCAAAACCGCCTGGTCGCGGTCAATGTCCTGGTAGGCGCGGCCCGCCGGGCAGCCGCCCGGGGTTCGGCCGACGTCGACGAAATCCTCGGCCGCGCGCAGGACGCCACCGAGACCGCGCTCGCCGAACTGCGTGCGGTGGTGCGCAGTATCCTGCCGCCCGTGCTGGCCGACCGAAGCCTCGCCGACGCGCTGACCGCGCTCGCCGCAGACTGTCCGGTGCCGTGCACCATCGACGCCGATCTGCCTGGGCGGTATGCCGTTTCGGTGGAGGCGTCGGTGTATTTCGTGGTTGCTGAGGCGCTTACGAACGTCGCGAAGCACAGCGGTGCCAGCAGGGTCGAGGTGGTTTTGCGGCGGGAGAACGACGTGCTGCACCTGCGTATCACCGACGATGGCCGTGGTGGTGCGGCGGAGTCCGGTGGTTCGGGCCTCGGTGGGATGCGGCGCCGAGTCGAGGCGCTTGATGGAACTTTTGCGCTGGCGAGCTCCGTCGGCGGACCGACGACTGTGACGGCGAGTTTGCCATGCGGATTGTGATCGCCGAGGACGACCCGTTGCTGCGCGAAGGGCTCGCGCTGCTGCTGCGGGCCGAGGGCCTCGAGGTCGTCGCGACCACCGACAACCCGACCGATTTCCTTGCTGCCGTGGACAAACACGAGCCGGACACTGCGGTCGTGGACGTCCGGATGCCGCCGACGCACACCGACGAGGGGATCGTCGCGGCGGTCGAGGCTCGGCGGCGGCGGCCGGGGCTGGCGGTGCTGGTGCTGTCGGCGTATGTCGAGCAGGCCTTCGCGACCGACCTGCTCGGCAGCGGCAGCGCGCGGCTCGGGTATCTGCTCAAGGAACGCGTCGGGCGGGTCACCGAGTTCATGGAAGCGCTGAACCGGGTGGCCGGCGGCGGGACGGCGATCGATCCGGAAGTGGTCGCGCAATTGCTGACCCGGACGCGTGCGGATTCCGGGCTGGAACGGCTCAGCCCGCGCGAACGGGATGTGCTGGCGCTGATGGCGGAGGGATTAGGGAATGGCGCTATCGCCGAACGGCTCGTGGTGACGGACGGCGCGGTCCACAAACATATTCGCAGCATTTTCGCGAAACTGGATTTGGCACCGGACGACAGCGCGGATCGGCGGGTTACCGCGGTCCTGCGTTATTTGGAAGAAGCGCGCCGTTGATCCTTCGCGTGCTTCTGGGCGAAGCGGTGAAGACCTGACGGAACGCGGCCCGGGAGGGGCTGACGGGCGTCCGGCGAGGGCGAAATGGGCAGCATTCACCGGCATTCGGGCGCGCGCAGTTCACCCGGACGAGTGCAGTATCGGACGCACCCCGAACGGGCCTAAGCCCACCCGGGCGCGTGAAAACCGCACCGGAGCTGTCCGGTGCGATCTCCGGCTGGGACGAGCCCGCCGGTGTCTATTTGCCCGAGCCGGGCTTCTCGTCCGCCGCGCCCTGGGCAACGTCCTCTTCGGACCAGTCGAGCCCGGCCTCGGCGACCACGCCGTCGAAGATCGGGGTGGCCACGGCCTGTTCCGCGCTCATGACGCGCTCACCACGTCGATGATCGCGTCGGCCGCGATCCACTGCGGATCCGCGTCTCTCGCCTGGCCGTCGACCTGGACCGGGACCCAGGTGACCGCGGTCGCGTCGTCGGTGACCGGGGCTCCGGTGACCACCCCGCGCCGGCACAGCTGGCGCCTGCCGGTGCGCTGGCCGACCAGGTAGGTGACCCGGTGGCCGGTGGACAGTTCGGACCGGTGCTGTTCGCCGTCCATGTGTTCCTCCCTGCACGCCACCCTTGTGGGCGACGCTCGCTTCATCGACGCGACTCGCTCCCCTCGGGTCGATGACGCACTCCCGGTCCGTGATCTGGGCCACAGCGACGCAACGGCCGCGGTGAACGCGACACCCGCATCGAGGCAACCCGACCACAGACAGTCATCCCTCTATACCCAAAGTAACAGGTACAGTGGCGTATCCGGTATGTGACCCGGCGATACACTCGCGCGGATGACGTCCTCAGGTACTCCGCCCGACGGGCGGGCCACCCGGTGGGCAGGGCAGCGCGAACGCCGGCGCCGGGAGTTCGTGGAAGCCGGTATGCGCGCGATCGCCCGGTTCGGGCCGGAGGTGTCCACCGAGCAGATCGCCGACGAGGCCGGCGTCGCTCGCACGCGCATTTACAAGCATTTCGCCGACACCGCGGACCTGCAGCGCGCTATCGCGTTGCGCGCGGCGGAAATGATCGGCGCGCAATTCTCTCCGCTGTGGGGAGTTTCCGGCACTCCGCGCGAAATGGTGCACGCGACGATCGGCGCGCATATCGAATGGCTTTCCGAACACCGCGCGCTGTATCAATATCTGATGCGGCAGTCGGTGACCGGGCCGCGCGACGTCGTGGCGGACGTGAAGACCGCGATCGCCCGGCAGCTGACTGTGTTGTTCGAGTACTACCTCGGCCTGTTCGGCGCGGACCAGCGAGTCGGCGAAACCATCGCGTACGGGCTGGTCGGCTTGGTCGAGTCCAGCACCGCGCACTGGCTCGACGCCCCGCGCGGCATCGACCGCGAGGATCTGCGCCAGTTGCTCGCCCGCTGGGTCTGGTCGATCCTCGACGACACCTTGCGCACGGTCGGCGTCGCGCTCAACCCGGACTCGCCGCTGTCCGATCTGGACTACCGCATCCTCGACTGACCGCGCGAAAGAGCCCCTCGCGGGAATCCCCGCAAGGGGCCCTTCTCGGACCAGCGCGTCAGGCCTTCCGGCCGACCCCGCCCGCGATGCACTCCTGGACCTGGTTCAGCGGCTGGTACCGCGGGCCGTCCGGCCACCAGTCCTCGCACAGCACGAGGCCCGGGTCGACCAGTTCGGTGCCGCCGAACATCCGGCCGATCTCGTCCCAGGTGCGGAAAAGGCCGCTGCCCATCGGGCTGTGCGTGAACTTGTCCTCCATCCGCCGGGCGATCTCGCTGTGCTCGGGCGTCTGCGGGTCGAGGAAGTGCGCGACCACCACGAACGACCCGGACGGCAGCGCGTCGACGTAGGTCCGCATCATCTCCTCGTAGTCGTCGCCGAGGTAGTGGTGCAGGGTTCCGTTGTGCAGCAACGCGATCGGCTTCGTCCAGTCGAGGAACTCGCGCGCGGTCTCGTTCTGCAGGATCTGGTCGGGCTTGAAGATGTCCGCTTCGATGAACCGGGTGTTCTCGTTCTCCTCCAGCAGCGCGCGCCCGTGCGCGAGGACCACCGGGTCGTTGTCCACGTACAGCACGCGGGCTTCCGGGATGATCCGCTGCACGACCTGGTGCGTGTTCTCCGCCGTGGGCAGGCCGGACCCGCAGTCGAGGTACTGGGTGACCCGGCCCTGGGTGGCGAGGAAGCGGCAGGCGCGGATGAGGAAGTTGCGGTTGGCCCAGGCGAGGTCGTTGACCTCCGGGGCCACGGTCCGCACCTGGTCGAGCACCCTGCGGTCGATCTCGTAGTTGTTCGTGCCGTTCAGCGCGGCGTCGTACACCCGGGCAATGCTCGCTCGCGTGATATCGACCCCTACCGGGTGCGAACTGGGCGATTCGACGGCCTCGGTCATTTCTGGCGTCACCTCGGATGTGTCGGACGTCTCTTTGGTCTACTCACCGTAGACCTTCCGGGCTGTCAAGCGACCGCCAGGAGGAGGACAACCGGAGTGGGTGACAGATTCTTGATTCATTCCAGAAAATCGGGCAGACTCCGGGGCATGCCGACGACCACGGACTTCGAGCAGCTGCTGCGCGGAGTGCAGTTGCGGATCACGCGCCCCCGGGTGGCCGTGCTCTCCGCTGTGCACGCCAACGCGCACGCGGACACCGAATCCGTCATCGGCATGGTGCGCGCGGATCTCGGCGAGGTGTCCCACCAGGCCGTTTACGACGTGCTGCGCGCGCTGACCGACGCGGGGCTGCTGCGGCGCATCCAGCCGCCCGGTTCGGTCGCGCGGTACGAGGCCCGGGTAGGGGACAACCACCACCACGTCGTGTGCCGCTCGTGCGGTGCCATCGAGGACGTCGACTGCGCGGTCGGGGAAGCGCCTTGCCTCACCGCTTCCGACGCGCACGGTTACGTCATCGACGAGGCCGAGGTCGTCTACTGGGGCCGATGCCCCGCCTGTTCGACGGCAGCAAACTGATTCTGATTTCCGGAAGGATTCCCGTGTCTGACACCCCGAACGCCGAAGTCGGCGAGATGAATGAGGAGACCGCTGGCGGGTGCCCGGTCCACACGGGCCGCTTCGCGCACCCGACCGAGGGCGGCAGCAGCCGTGACTGGTGGCCGAACCAGCTCAACCTGAAGATCCTCCGGAAGCATCCCGCCGTGGCGGACCCGATGGACGACGGCTTCGACTACGCGAAGGAATTCCAGAGCCTCGACCTCGACGAGCTCGCCCGCGACGTCGACGCGGTGCTCACCGACTCCCAGGAATGGTGGCCCGCCGACTTCGGCAACTACGGTCCGCTGTTCATCCGGATGGCCTGGCACAGCGCCGGCACCTACCGGATCGACGACGGCCGCGGCGGAGCCGGCGCCGGGCAGCAGCGGTTCGCGCCGCTGAACAGCTGGCCGGACAACGGGAACCTCGACAAGGCGCGCCGCCTGCTGTGGCCGGTCAAGAAGAAGTACGGCAAGAAGATCTCGTGGGCCGACCTGATGATCTTCACCGGCAACCGCGCGCTCGAGACGATGGGCTTCAAGACCTTCGGCTTCGCCGGCGGCCGCGCCGACGTGTGGGAGCCGGACGAGGACGTGTACTGGGGCCCGGAGCGCACCTGGCTCGGCGACGAGCGGTACAAGGGCGACCGCGAGCTGGAGAACCCGCTGGCCGCGGTCCAGATGGGGCTCATCTACGTGAACCCGGAAGGCCCGAACGGCAACCCGGACCCGATCGCCGCGGCGCGCGACATCCGCGAAACGTTCGGCCGGATGGCGATGAACGACGAGGAGACCGTCGCGCTGATCGCGGGCGGGCACACCTTCGGCAAGACGCACGGCGCGGCCGACGCGGACGTGCACGTGGGCGCCGAGCCGGAAGGCGCCTCGATCGAGCAGATGGGCCTCGGCTGGAAGAACAGCTTCGGCAGCGGCAAGGGCCGGGACGCGATCACGAGCGGGCTGGAGGTCACCTGGACCCCCACTCCGACGAAGTGGAGCAACTGGTTCTTCCACAACCTCTTCACGTACGAGTGGGAGCTGACCAAGAGCCCGGCGGGCGCGCACCAGTGGAAGCCGAAGAACAACGCCGCCGCGAACACCGTGCCGGACCCGGAGACCGGTGACCTCAACCGGGCGCCGAGCATGCTGACCACCGACCTGGCGCTGCGCTTCGACCCGATCTACGAGCCGATCTCGCGCCGGTTCTACGAGAACCCGGACCAGTTCGCGGACGCCTTTGCCCGCGCCTGGTTCAAGCTCACCCACCGCGACATGGGCCCGGTCCAGCGCTACCTCGGCCCGCTGGTGCCGCAGGAAGTGCTGATCTGGCAGGACCCGGTCCCGGCTGTCGACCACGAGCTGGTCGACGACGCGGACGTCGCCGACCTCAAGGCGAAGGTCCTCGAGTCCGGCCTTTCGGTCGCGCAGCTGGTGTCCACCGCGTGGGCGTCGGCCTCGACCTACCGGCACAGCGACAAGCGCGGCGGCGCGAACGGTGCCCGCATCCGCCTCGAGCCGCAGCGCGGCTGGGAGGTCAACGAGCCGGACGAGCTGGCTCAGGTGCTGCGCACGCTCGAGGGCGTCCAGGAAGCGTTCAACAGCGCGCAGACCGGCGGCAAGAAGATCTCGCTCGCCGACCTGATCGTGCTGGCCGGCGCGGCGGGCGTGGAGAAGGCGGCGAAGGACGGCGGCGTCGAGCTCACCGTTCCGTTCACGCCGGGCCGCACCGACGCGACGCAGGAGCAGACCGACGCGGACTCGTTCGCGCCGCTCGAGCCGAAGGCCGACGGGTTCCGCAACTACCGCGGCAAGGCCAACGCGCTGCCGTCGGAGTACCTGCTGGTGGACAAGGCGAACCTGCTCAACCTGAGCGCGCCGGAGATGACCGTGCTGGTCGGCGGCCTGCGCGTGCTGGGCGCGAACTACCAGAACTCGGCGGCGGGCGTGCTGACCGACCGGCCGGGCACGCTGACGAACGACTTCTTCGTCAACCTGCTCGACATGGGCACCGAGTGGAAGCCCGCCGACGGCGAGGGCCCGAACGCGGAGTCCTTCGAGGGCCGCGATCTCGCCACCGGCGAGGTCAAGTGGACCGGCACCCGCAACGACCTGGTGTTCGGCTCGAACTCCGAACTGCGCGCCGTCGCCGAGGTCTACGGCAGCGACGACGCCAAGGAGAAGTTCGTCCGCGACTTCGTCGCCGCGTGGCACAAGGTCATGAACAACGACCGGTACGACCTGGTCTGAGTTTCCTGATCAGCTGATCGGAAAAGGGCTCCTTGCGGGAATTCCCGCAAGGAGCCCTTTTTTCGCATCACCCGGGTCGCGCGCTACGGGTCAGCTCTGGACGAGCTTGCCCATCGCGTTGACCTCGTCGACGTCGCCGGTGTTGAAGAACGACCACGGCACGGTCACGAAACCGCTGTCGCCCCAGCCGGAGCCCCAGCTGTTCTCGATCTTCACGCCCTGGTCGTTGTAGGCCACGATGGTCACCTCGTGCCCGCCGACGACCGGGTCGCTGTTCGAGTCGCCGGGCAGGTACGAGTAGTCGCTCGCGGTCGAGGAGTTCAGGTCCATGAAGCTCTGGTGCACGGTGAACCCGATCGCGACCGGCTCGCCCTGGGAAATGGCGTTCTCGATGTCGGACCGCGCCGCGTCGCCGCTCGTGGACAATTGCGTGTAGCCGGACAGCTTGTAGTGCGCGGCATTCGCTTTTTCGTTCTGGTCGGGCTGAGTCGTGTAGTCGAAATCGCCCTGCCAGTAGTCGGATTTGGTGTCGATGCCCTGCTGCTGTTCCATCGGCAGCGCGACGCTCGCCCAGGTGCCCTGGTCGTTGCCCTTGGCGATCTGGGAGTAAATGAACATCGGGGCCATCGGGCCGCCGCTGATGCCCTGCTCGTTCATCAGCACGCCGTAGCCGGTGTAGCCGGTGGCCCAGGTGACGCACGAGCCGACCTGGCCCTGGTCGCCGGGTGCGTTGGCGTACTGCGTGAGGTCGCCGCTGGAGGGCAGTTCGGCGGTGGTGCGCTGGTGCACGGGGAGCGCGGAGTTCGCGTGGGCGTGCATCCTGGACTGCGCGGCCTTGAGCCCGGCGACGTTCAGCCCGAGGCCGTGCTTCTGGTGACGGGGGTGGTGCTGGGCGGCCGCGGAGGCCGGGGTCGCGCCCATCGCCGCGGCCATGCCGGCGGCGGCGAGCAGGGAAACGAGCGCGGACGTTTTTCTGATCTGCATTCTCATACTCCTTGTGGGCATGCAGAAAAAGAAATCGGAAAGGGTGGGGAGGTGGATCCGACCACAGCAAAGGTAGATCGGCGGAAATTTTCCGGGAACCTACGAAAGGAGGGAACGTATCAACTGCGGTATTTGCGGGGGATCGATCAAGCGGACATTACGCCCGTTACCGCCGCTATTCCGGCGTACTGGTCCATTATGGACTCGTGGGAAATCCTTGCCCCGGCAGTGGTTTGAACCATTCGGCGAGAAGCACGCTGCGAAGTACGTGAGGGGAACCCTGAGGGAATCTGATTCCCTCAGGGTTCCCCTCATGTACCGTCGCGCAACCAAACCTCAGTCCGGCAGCGGGGTCGTGCGCGCGCCGTTGAGGAGGGCGTCGATCGCCCATCGGGAACGCGTGTCCGCGTTGCCGGAGAACAGATTCCCGCTCGCCGCGGCGATGTTCGGATGCGTTTCCGGCGAGAGTCCGCGGACGGTTTCGGCGAGCATGTCGTGCTGCCGTTCCGCGTCCGGGCGGTCCTTGCGGGTGCTGTGCTCGACCGCGCTGGCGGTGGCGACGAGCAGCAGGAGGTCGACCGTCCACGCGGCGGGGCCGGACGGCACCCCGGCTTCGGCGAGCAGGCCGAGCACGGTGTCGACGACGGCGAGGTAGTTCGGTCCGTTCAACGGCGTCACGAGTGCGACGCGGGCGAGCCCGGGGTGCGCGTACAGGACGTCGCGGTAGGTGGACATGACTGTCCACAAGCGACTCCGCCAGTCTCCTTCGGCGGCGCCGGCGGTGGTGGGGACTTCGCCGAGGAGTTCGTCGAGCACCGCGGCGTGGAGTTCGTCGGTGTCGCGGACGTAGACGTAGAGCGAGGCCGGGCCGGTGTCCAGGTCCTTCGCGAGCCGCCGCATGGTGACGCGTTCGGCGCCTTCGCGGCGCACGACGTCGAGAGCGGCGGCGACGATGCCTTCGCGGCTCAGCGCGGGCTTGGCGGGACGTTCCCGGCGGTTGTAGCCACTCGCGGTCATCCGCCCATGGTAGGCGCACGCCGCCCGAACGGTCTGGACCTTGGCCGGGTCTACTCGGCGAGCACGCGGTCCAGGGTGGGCTGGACGTCGGTCCGCAGGATCGCGCCGAGGTAGACGGCCGCGACCCGCTGCTGCTTGTCCACGACCAGCGAGATCGGCACCGCGCTCAGCGGGAGGCCGCGCAGCCGCAGGGCGACCCGGCCGGACGGGTCGAAGATCGACTCGTAGCTGAGCCCGAGGTCCTTGACGAAGTCGGCGGCGTACTTCGGGTTGTCGCGGACGTTGATGCCGAGCACCCGGATCCCGCGGTCGTGTCCGGAGTCGGCGATCGTCTGCAGAGTGCGCGCTTCGGCGCGGCACGGCCCGCACCAGGCGCCCCAGAGGTTGACCAGGACGACTTTGCCGGAGTAATCGGCCAGCGACAGGTCCTTGCCGGGTTCGCGCAGGCTCTGGCCCTTGAGGTCCGCTACCTTTTTGCGCTGCTCCACGGGATAGTGGATGGTCGTCTGCCCGCCCGGCGAGACGAATTCGAACGTGTCCGACCGGCTGACCGCGTCCTTCCCGGTCGCGCACGCGGTGAGGGGCAGCAGTGCCAGCAGAAACAGGCAACGGGCGAGGCGCACGCGGCATGGTATCGCTGATACCGCGGGCGGCCTCCGCCCCGGTTTCCTAGGCTGGACCTCGTGTGGGAGAGAGCGCGGGACCGGTTGCGGAGCAGGCTGGCCGACGGCTTGGCCCGGTCCGGGCTCACGCTGCCCTGGTGGGTGCCGATGGGGACGACCGCCTTCACGGTGATCGGCCTGATCGTCGCGGTCGGGCAGCGGGCCGGGTCCGCGCTTCCGGTCGCGATCGGCGGGTTTCTGCTGGCCACGGCGTCGACGCTGCTGTGGGTGTGCGCCGGGCGGCTCGCGCCGTCGTGGGTGAAGGCGCTCGGGATGCTCGCCGGGATCGGGCTGCTGCTGACGCATCCGGTGGTGCCGGACTTCGCGCCGATGCCGTTGATCGTGCTCACCGGCGAACTGGGGTCCATCGCTTCGGCGCGGGTCGCGTTCGCGGCGACCGGCGGGGCGATCGCGGTGCTCGGGGCGGCCGCGCTGACCGTCGGGCTGGTCGGGTTTCCGGTGTACATGCTCGCGGTGGTGGTCGGGATGGCTGCCGGATTCATGTTGCGCTGGTACGTGCGTGCGCTGGACGCCGAGCGCGGCAAGCAGGAAGCCGTGCGCGAACAGGCGATGCTCGGCGAGCGGCAGCGGATCGCGCGCGAGGTGCACGACGTCGTCGCGCATTCGCTGAGCATCACGTTGCTGCACGTCACGGGCGCGCGCCACGGGTTGCGCACGGATCGCGACATCGACGAAGCCGTCGCGGCGCTCACCGAGGCGGAGCGGATCGGACGGGCGGCGATGGCCGATATCCGGCGCACGGTTGGATTGCTCGCGCAGGAGTCGGCGGGGACGCGGCCGTTGCCCGGTGCGGGCGACATCGCGGATCTGGTGGCCGAAACGTGCGCGGCCGGACTGGTCGCGGACTACGAACTGAGGGGCGACGTGACCGCTGTCGACAGCACGGTGGGACTGGGGCTCTACCGGATCGTCCAGGAGTCGCTGGCGAACGTCGTCAAACACGCACCGGGGGAGAAAGCGTTGGTACGACTGGAGATTGCCGCGGCGGACGCGCGGCTGACGGTCCGCAATGGACACAACGGCGCGGCGCGCAACGAGGGTGGTTCGGGGTTGGCGGGCATGACGGCGCGAGCGGATCAGCTCGGTGCGCGGCTCGCAGCCGGACCCGAGGGCGGCGAGTGGGTAGTCGACGTGGCGGTGCCGTTGGCGCGCGGGGCCGCGTCGTGACCGCTGCCGCCGGGGAAATGCGGGTCTTGCTCGTCGACGATCAGGAGCTGGTGCGATCCGGGTTGCGGTTGATCCTGCGTCGCCGCGACGGGTTCGTGGTGGTTGGCGAGTGCTCGGACGGCGACGAGGTCCCGGCCGCGCTCGAAGCGGCCGGCGGGGTCGACGTCGTGGTGATGGACCTGCGGATGAAGCGCGTCGACGGCATCGAGGCGACGCGACAGTTGCGTGCGTCCGGCCCGCGCCCGCCGGTGCTCGCGTTGACCACGTTCGATGACGATGAGCTGCTCGCCGGGGTGCTGCGCGCGGGCGCGGTCGGATACGTGCTGAAGGATTCCTCCGCGGAGGACCTGATCCGCGCGGTGCGAGCGGTCGCGATGGGCGAGGCGTGGCTCGATCCGGCAGTCACCGGACGCGTGCTCACGACCTACCGCGAGGCGGCGGTGGATCGCCCGGCGATGCCGTCCGGGTTGTTGACGCCGCGCGAACTGGATGTCCTGACCGCGGTGGCGCGGGGTTTGACGGACGCGGAAATCGCCGGAACGCTGGGGATTTCCGCGAGCACGGTCGAAGCGCATTTCGAGCGGCTGTGCGCGAAACTCCGCCTCCGCGACCGGGCGGCGGCCATCGTCTACGCCTTCGACCACGGCCTGGTCACCCCCGGCGCCGCCCCCGCCCCGGTCGATCCGGATTCGTTGCGGTTCAGCGTGCTCGGCCCGTTGCAGGCTTGGCGGGGGCCGAACCTGCTGGACCTGGGCCCGGTGCGGCAGCAAGCCCTGCTCGCGGCGCTGGTCCTGCGCCCGGGCGAGACGGTCAGCCCTGGGGAGTTGCTCGACGGCGTCTGGGGTTTGGAGCCGCCCGGCACCGGTGGCCGAGTGGTTCCGGTTTACGTGCACCGCCTGCGGAAATGCCTGCGCGGGGCTGGCGAGCGGACGGAAGACTCGGTCATCGGCAGCGATCGCGGCGGATACCGCTTCGCCGGGGAGCGAGCGCAGCTGGACGTCGCCGAGCTGACCGACCGGATCGCGGAAGCCGCGACCGCCACTCGCGGCGGCGACCCGGCAGCTGCGGTCGACGCGTACGACGGTGCGCTGGCTCTGTTCCACGGCGAGCCCTTGGCGGGATTGCCCGGCCCGTTCGTCGAGGGGGAACGGGTGCGCCTGACCGAGCGGCGGCTGACGTTGGTGCAGGAGAAAGCCGTGCTGCAGCTGAAGCTCGGGCGAACCGACGACGTGGTGCACGAGCTGTCGGCGTTGCTGGCGGTGCATCCGCACCGGGAACCGCTTGCGGTGTTGCTGATGCGGGCGCTCCACGGCGGCGGCCGCCGGGCGGATGCGCTGGCGGTGCACCGGCGGATGCGGGAACGGCTGCGGGCGGACCTGGATGTCGAACCGGGGGCGGAGCTGGACCGGGAGTTGCGGGTGGTGCTCAGCTCGGATCGAGGTCCCTCGTGAGTGCGCACGGGACCCTGCACCATGTCGAGTTGTGGGTGCCGGACCTGGCCCGCGCGGTCGCGTCGCTGGGATGGCTGCTGGAAGAGCTGGGATATCAGCGGTTCCAGGACTGGGATGCCGGACGCAGCTGGCGGCTCGGGCCGACGTACCTCGTGGTCGAGCAATCCCCGGCGCTGACCGCGGACCGGCACGACCGTTGCCGGCCGGGACTGAACCACCTGGCTTTTCACGTCAAGGACGCGGCGACGGTCGAGCGGTTGGCCGCCGACGCCGCCCGGCACGGGTGGCAGCTGATGTTTCCGGAGAAACATCCCTATGCGGGCGGCGCGGAGCACTACGCCGCGTACCTGCAGAACGACGACGGCTTCGAGGTCGAGCTCGTCAGCTCTGCTGCGCGGTGCTGACCGGAGTGCGCGGGCGGCTTTGGCTCGGGTACTGCGAATCCGCCGAGTCCGAGTCCGAGTCCGAAGAATCCGCGTACTGCGAAGAAGCCGGATAACGCGACGAAGCCTGCGAAGAAGAATCCGAAGAGCTGGAATCCTCCCCGGAGCTGCTCTTCGATGCCTCGCTGAGCTTCGTCATCAGCTGCGTCGCTGCTTCCAGCCCCTGCGTCACCGAAGTGATCAGCTGCAGCAGATTGTCCGAGTCCGACAGCAAAACCCCGAGCTTCTGCGCGATCTGCCCGCCGTACTGCGTCGCGATCGCCACCGCCTGCGGGATCGCCGCCGCGATGCTCGCGCCGAAGGTCGCCTGCGCGGCGGCGAACGCCTGCGTCATCAGCTGGATGATCTGCCCGACAGCCTCCGAAATGAGCCCGCCGACCTCCTGCTGCGCCTTCGCGACGACCTTCCCGGCTCCGGTGGCCGCCTTGGCCATCGCGATGCCGGCCTGGCCGACAGCCTCGACGCAATCCGCGTGCTGGGAGCTGTTGTCGCGGTAGCTCGAAGCAGAAGAACCGCTCCACTCCGACGTTTCCGGGCCCGTCGACTGCCGGTAGTCGTCCGCGACGGACGACACCTGCTGGCCGCCGCCCTCCATGCCCTGCGAGTGCGACGACACCGAATCCGGGTTGCCCTGCAACTGTTTCAGCGGTTCTTCCAGGAACCGCACCAGTTCGGTGATCATCCCGAACCCGGCGGAGGTCAACGCGGCGAGCGGGTCCTGCGACGCGCCGAGCAGGTCGAGCGCGGTGGTCGCGCCGCCGAGTCCGGCGGACACCCAGTCGTGGTTCTCGACCGCCTTCGTGGTGGTCTTCAGGTCTGCCAGCAGCTGGCCGGAGTCGGTCACGGCAGGTCCTTCCCGGGCAGCGACGCCGCGTTGCCCTGGTCGCGGCGCTCGTAGCTTTCCGCGGCCTGCGCGAGGTTCGCGCTCACTTTGTCCACAGTGGACGACGCGTGCGAGACGGCGTCGTTGGTCTTGCCGACCGCTGCTTGCAGGCCGACGGTGAGGAACTGCACGAAGACGCCGAGCGCCTGGTCGGCGAGTCCGGACGGGGCGCTGCGGGCGACATTGCCGAGCCGGTCGGCCAGATCTCCGACGGTGGCCGCGTGCCGGCGCAGTTGCACGGGGTCGACCTCGAAGCCGGCGGTCACGAGATGATCCCCGGGTTCGCGAAGTAGTCGTCCTCGCGCGGCGCGGCGGGAGCGGCCTCGACCGGCAGGTTGTCGCGGACGAGCTGGAGTGCCGGGCCGTCGCCGACGTAGTCGGTCATGATGTCCACGACCTGCGCGCCGGCCTGGCGGTGCGCGTCGTGCACGGTGGCGAGGATGAGCCGGGCGAGCGCGTCGGCTTCCAGCGCGCGGGCGGCGGGGCTCAGCCGCAGGTCGGTCAGTGCGCCGCTCGGGCCCACCTCGACCTCGACCTCGCCGCGCGGGGACGCGGCCCGGCCGCCGACGCGGCTGAGGCTCGCGCTCGCGGCCTCGGCGTTCGCCTGCATCCGGGACAGGTTTTTCTGGTAGTCGGCGAGCCAGGCCGCCGAGTCTTGGATCGGCACGGAAGGTCCTCCGGTCGTTTTCGGTGCGGTCATCACGGCCGCCGGGCGGCGGTGGCCATCTCGCCGAGGGCGAAGCGCAGGTCGGCCGGGCGCAGCGAGTTCACGCTGAGCCAGCCGCCCCGCGCCGGGTTGATCCGGACGCGGCCGCGCGGTCCGTCCATCCAGGACAGTTCGCGGCCTGCCCTGGTGCGCCCGTCGCGGGTCGCGCCGAGCTGGCCGCGGCCGGTCAGCGGGACGACCAGGCCGACGAGGCTGTCCAGGGCCGCCGGGTCTCCGCCGCTGTCGTGGACGAGGTCGCGCAGCCGGTGTGCGCGCGAGGCGTCGTCCTCGTCGTCGGTGAGCGCCATCGCCTCCTTGACCGCGTGCGCGGGCAACGTGACCGGCATCGTGCGAGCGGCCTCGACCTGCGGAATCTCCGCGAGCATGGCGTCCACCAGCGCGGTCTCGTCCACCCGGCGCACCGACAGCGTGTCGGCCTCGAGCCGTTGCCGGCAGATCAGCGCGGAGGACCGGTAGACGAGTGCGGTGACGGCGGTCGCCCCCTCGGCGTCCGCCACCACCAAATCGACGATGCCGCGGCGTTCGCGCAGTGCGGTCACGGCTTCCGCGGCGAGGCCGTCCGGTCCGGATTCGTCCGCGAGACCGCGCGCCTGCAGCGCCTGTCCGGCGGTGGCGAACAGGATCTCGCGTTCGCCCTCGATCCGGCCGTAAGACGGCACCTGCAACGGAAACGGCCAGCTCGCCCCGGCGTGCACGGCCAGCAGGTCGGCCTCGACGAGTCCGATGTGGACGGTCTCGTCGCCGATGCGCGGCAGCACGGCGGTCATTCGGCTAGCCGTTCGAGCCGCTGGAACGCTTCCTGCACCCCGGATTCGTGCTCTTGATAGCGCCGGATACCCGCCTGCAGCGCCTCGTGGAACCCGGTCAGCTCGGTGTCCGCCGCGCCCAGTTCGCCGGTGAGCCCGGCGTGCCCGGCGGCCTCGCGCAGCCGCTGCGCCAGGTGCAGGGCGGGCGGCGCGGTGCCGAGCTGCGGGAGCCGGTCGGCGAGCCGTCCCGCCGAACCGACGAGTTCCCCGGTCTGCTCGCCGAGCCTGCCCAGCGCGGCGACCTGCCGGTCCAGCGCGTTCGGGGCGACCTCGTGGCCG
Source organism: Amycolatopsis sp. CFH S0740 (assembly GCF_004522315.1). NCBI lineage: Bacteria > Bacillati > Actinomycetota > Actinomycetes > Pseudonocardiales > Pseudonocardiaceae > Amycolatopsis > Amycolatopsis sp. CFH S0740. The sequence continues at coordinate 210,471 of NZ_SDLS01000006.1, forward strand.
GTCATCGGAAACTCCTGTCTTTCCGGTGCGTCACAGCCCGATCACCGGGCTGATGGTCTTGTCTTCGGGGTGCAGGAGCGGCTGGTCGAGGACCGGCATCTTGTTCTTGTGCTCCTCTTCCTCCTCCTGCGCGGCTCCCGCGCCGCGGCCGGGCATCATCCCGTTGCCGCTGGCCGCGCGGGCGGCGGCCATCTCCGCCATCGCCGCGTTGCGGGCGAGCAGCGCGCCCTCCATGCCGAGCGCGGAGCGGATCCCGGCGGCCATGCCCGATTCGACCGGGGCCGCGGTGGTCAGCGCGCCCCACGGCATGCCGCTGCCCGCGCCGGTCCCGGCCCCGCCGAGCGGACCGACGTAGCTCGACGCACTGGTCGACTCGTCCGCGCCGTAGGAATCCGCGGTCGTCGCCCCGGCGGGCGGCGGATTGATCGCGTGCGAGCTCTTGTGCAGGCTGGCTTCGTAGCGCTGCATCACGTGCACCGCTTCGGCTTTCTGTTCGGCGGCCGCGACATTCGCGGCGAACATGCTGGCCCCGCCGCCCGCGACCGCGCCGATCGCCGCGCCCATCAACGCACCCGGACCGGCCCCGATCCCGCCCGCTCCGGCGCCGAGGATCCCGCCGATGACCGCGCCCGCACCCGCTCCAGCCGCCGCGGCGGCGACCACGCCCCCAGTCGGGTCGCCCGGAGGCTTCGGCATCGTGTTGCGTGCGACGGCGAGCGAATCGCCCGCGTTCTGGGCCGCGCCGCCGACGGTCCCGGCGCGGTCGCCGATCCCGGACGCGCGCTCGCCGAGCGAACCCAGCCGTCCGGAAGCGCGTTCGGCGGCCTGTCCGCTCCAGTTCTCGTGCAGCGTTCCCTGCTGCGATTTGAGCGAATCGGCGTGCGACCGCATTTCCGAACCGTGCCGCTGCCATTCGGCCGCGACCGTGCTGACGTCGCCGACGTCGGCCTTGTCCCACAGCATCTGGTACAGCTGCTGGTGCGTGTAGGCGTTCCAGTTGGTGCTGCCGGGCGGGATCGGGGCCCCGAAGTAGCCCTCCCACACGTTGCGCAGCGCGGACACGACCGGTTTGGCCAGGTCGCCGACCGGTCCTGCCTTGTCGAGTCCCGCGAGCGCCGAGTCCGCCAGGTTCTCCACCCCTGCCGACGCGGCGTCGACCACTGATCCGGATTCGCCGGTCATACCCCCACCTTCGCCTCTGCCCGGCAGGCTGTCGCCAGGCACTCGCGCACGGTAAGGGACGGCGATGAAATCACGATGAAAGCTGTGATCACCGGGGCGGGACGAGGTCTCCGCTCTCGATCCTGGCGGCGGTGCGGGCGAGCCACGCGGCGTCGTGCCGGAGCCGCGAAACCAGGAAATGCGCCTCGATCATCTGCATTTCCGGCAAATCGGCGTTGTCGAGCGTCGCGGACAGCTCGTGCTGCTGGTCGCGGACCCGTTCCGCCCGGTCGCGCAGCAGGGTCACCGCGCGGGCGGGCGGCAGCGCGCCGAGGTAGGCCAGCGCGATCAGGAACCGGGAATCGAGGTTCGGGTCGGCGTCGCGCAATTGCCGTTCGATCCGCTCGCGGAAGTCGGCGAGGCCCGCCTCGGTCAGCCGCACCGGCTGCGGATCGCCGTCGCCGTCCGGTTCGACGAGCCCGTTCCGGGTCAGCGTGCCGACCAGCGTGTACACGGTCGACGTCTTCGGGTTCAGGAACGGATAGCGGGTGCGCAGCTCGCGCAGGAGCGCGTACTGGTGGCGCGGGGTTTCCACGAGCAAGCCCAGCATCGGCAGCACGAGCGGGTTGTCGAGAGCGTTCGTCGGCACCGGACCAGGGTAGCGCACGGTAGTCGTATACGAGTACATTGCTCGTATACGACTACTGGAGGAGATGCTCGTGATCGTTTTTGGCGTGTGGCCCGGCGTGGTCAGCACGGATCTGGTGCGGCTGGAAACCTTCATCGACGCGCCGCCGGAGGACGTCGAACGGACCGCGGAAGCGTTGCGGGACCTCGCGAAGGGCACGGAGCGGTTCTACGTGCGGTGCTACCGCAGTTACCGGGGCCCGCACGCGCCGACGCCGCCGAACCCGGTGCCGTATCTCGGCGACGGGCGAGTGGTCGACTACGTGCTCGGCTACAGCAGCCCGGAGGCCGATCCGGACGGGTTCGCCGACGCGGTGCGCGCCGCGGTTCGCGAGGTCGCCGAGTTGGGCGGCGGGAAACTGCAGGTCTGCGAGGAGGTCAACGTGGCCGCGCCGCTGGACGGCGGCAGTCCTGGTTGCTACGAAGCGCTCGGCGCCGGGCTCGCGGCGGCGCTGGACGAGCGGACGCGGCTCGGGGTCGACGTGGCGATCGGGTTCAACGCCGCGGTCGCGCTGCCCGGCGATCCGTTCTGGGCCGCGGTGCAGTCGGCAGTGGCTCCGGAGGTGCTGGCTCGGGTTGATTTCCTTGGCCTGGACTTCTTCCCGGACGTTTTCCGTCCCGTGCCAGCCGACGCGTTGGCCGGTGCGGTGACCCACGTCGTGCGGTCGTTTCGCGAATCCGCATCGGCGATCGGGATCCCGGCGAGCGTGCCGATTCATATCACCGAAACCGGATGGCCGACCGGGCCGGAGAATTCGGAGGAACAACAGGTTCGGGTGATGGAATCCGTGGCGCGCACGGTGCTCGGGTTGGCTGCCGAGATCGGGGTGGATACCTACGAGATTTTCGGGCTGCGGGACGGATTGTCGAGCGGCCCGCGGGAAAACCGGTTCGGGCTGCTGCGCGACGACTATTCCGCGAAACCGGTGTACGAGACGGTGAAGCGGCTGATTGCCGAGCATTCTTCCTGACTCGAGGATTTGCGAAAGATGGACATTCCGCCGCGCGCAGGACCCGGTTAGTGCCATCTGGCCCCTGGTCACGGGGAAGGCGAGGCCCGATTCTGGATCGGTCAGAGATCACCAGTGCCTTCAGGGAGATACCGTGCGCAGAAAGAAGTTGGTGGCAGGCGCGTTGGGTGCCTGCGCACTGGTCATGGGCGTGGCGCCAGCGGCCAGCGGCTACGTCGGCGAGCAGTTGCCGGACACCGCCCGGCAGCCGGCCGGTGCGGCTTATCGCGACGGCGATTCCGCCTCCGCCACGCTGAAGGACGCCGACGGCAACGAGGTCGGTTCCGCGTGGTTCACCGCCGACAACCGTTCGCACGCCGTCTGGGTCGAGGTGTACCTCACCGGTCATTTCACGCCCGGTTTCCACGGTATGCACGTGCACGAAAAGGGAAACTGCACTGTCGGCGACCCGAAGAACCCGTTCACCGCCGCCGGCGGCCACCTGATGCCGATGGATCACCACACCGGACTGCCGATCGGGCAGCTGCCGTCGGTCCAGGTGCGGTCGAACGGCCGCGGGTACCTCAAGTTCGTGCTGGACACCTTTACTTTGGACCAGCTGTTCGGTCCAAACGGGACCTCGATCATCGTCCACTCGAAGTCCGACAATTTCGCGAACATTCCCGCCGACCGCTACAGCGTCCGGGGCGACCCGAACGCACCCGTGCCGGACGAGAAAACCAAGGCGACCGGCGATGCGGGCACTCGGTTCGCCTGCGGGGTGATCACCCGGGACCAGAACTGACTCCGTCCTTTGTGGACTCAAGTTCAGCGTGCTCCGTGAAGGGCTCCTTGCGGGAATCTGATTCCGGCAAGGAGCCCTTCACGGACCGGCAGCCGGGGTCGCGGAGGCGGCGGCTACTACGATCGGGGTATGTCTAGTCAGCCGGTCACGCTCTCGCGGCCCGTGCGGTTCTTCAGTTTCGCGTCCGCGGCGAGTCTGCGCTGGACCGGCTTCGGCGGGGTGCTGCTGCTGGCCGTCGCGGTGTACGCCGGGGCCGCCGGGATGTCCGGGGTCCTGCCGTTCGCGGGCGGGATCGCCGGTGTCGGGCTGGTGGTGCTCGCGTGGGCGCTGCTGGGCGGGCGCGTCCTTGCCTCGGACCTTCCCGACGCGGGCTGGCTGAAGCGGACGCTCGCGTTGTGGTGCGGGCCGTTGCTCGTCGTGCCGCCGCTGTTCAGCGGGGACGTCTTCAGCTATCTCGCGCAGGGTGCGGTGGCCGCGCACGGGTTCGACCTCAACGCCGTCGGGCCGCAGCAAGCACTGGGCTCGGCGTCGGACATCGTCGGGCGGGTCAGCGTTTACTGGCGCGAGACGCCGTCGCCGTACGGGCCGTTGTTCGGCGCGGTCGAGCGGGTCGTCGCGCAGGTGTCCGGCGGGAATCCGATCGTCGGGGTCGCGCTGCACCGGCTGATCGAGGTGGCCGGGCTGGTCCTGATCGCGTGGGCGGTGCCGCGGCTGGCGGCCGCGGCGGGGGCGTCGCCGCGGGTCGCGTTGTGGCTGGGCGTGCTGAACCCGCTGGTTCTGTGGCACGTGGTCGCCGGGACGCACAACGACTCGCTGATGCTCGGCCTGATGGTCGCGGGCGTGGCGATCGCGCTGAACGCGCAGGGCGACCGGATTCGCTGGTGGCCGCTCGCGGGCGGGGTGCTGCTCATCGCGCTCGGCGCGGAGGTGAAGGTGCCCGCGCTGGTCGCGCTGGCCGCGGTCGGCACGGCGATTGCCCGGCGGCGCGGGCGGATCGGCGAGTTCCTGCTCGCCGGCGCGGCGATGGTCGTCGTCTTCGCGGCGGTGTCCGCGGCGGTTTCGCTGGCGTCGGGGATCGGGTTCAGCTGGGTGTCCGCGCTGACGACGTCGGGGGAGGTCAACAGCTGGATGGCGCCGACGAACTGGTTCGGCTTCCTCGTCGGCGGCATCGGTTCGCTGTTCGGCGCGCACATCACGCAGACGATGATCGGGGTCGGCAAGATCATCGGGTACGTGCTCACCGCGGCCGCGATCGTCGTGGTGCTGCAGCGGCAGTGGACCGGCCGGATCGACGCGGTCCGCTCGCTGGGGCTGATGCTGAGCGCGGTCGTGGTCTTCGGGCCGGTGGTCCAGCCGTGGTATCTGCTGTGGGCGGTGATTCCGCTGGCCGCGTCGCTGCCTGCCGGACGCGTGCGGTCGGTGGTGATCACGCTCGTCGCGGTGTTTTCGGTCGTGCTTCCGCCGGTGGGCGGCAACTTCAGCGGACGCGTCGGGTTGCTGGTGCTCGCGTACGTGATCGGGCTCGCGGTGGTGGTCGCGGCGTTCTTCGCGCTGCGGAAAGCCTCCACAGTGGACTAACGCTGGCGCGGCCGGATAGGTTGCGCTCATGGACATCGAGGTGCTCGTGTTCGACGTGCTCGGCACGCTCGTCGACGAACCGGCCGGAATCCGCGCAGGGATCCGGAAATTCGCGCCGTCGCTCGCCGCCGCGGAAGTCGAAGAGCTGCTTGCGGTGTGGCAGAAGCACGTCGAGCAGGAGCAGGGCCGCATTGTCGCCGGGGAACGGCCGTACGTCGCGAGCGATGTCATCGACCGGGAAGCCGCGCAGGCCGTCGCCGATGCGGTCGGTACCGGCGAGGTCGCCGAGTTGGCGCTCGCGGCCCGCCGACTGCCGCCGTGGCCGGACACGGTGGACGGCCTCGCCCGCCTTGCGGAACGATTCCCGCTGGTCGGCCTGTCCAACGCGAGCCGGACCGTCTTGCTCGACCTGTGCGCGAACGCCGGATTGCGGTGGCACACCGTGCTGTCCGCCGAGAACGCCCGCACCTACAAGCCCGCTCCGGACGTCTACCGCCTGGCCATCGACGTCGCCGGTCGCGCACCCGAGCGGCTGCTGATGGTCGCGGCGCACGCCTGGGATCTGCGCGGGGCGCAGGAAGCCGGGTTCCGCACCGCGTACGTCGGCCGTCCGGTCGGTGACCCGCCGGGTCCCGCCGATCGGTTCGACTTCCACGCCGACGGACTCGCCGACCTCGCCGAGCAGCTCGAACACGGTCGCGACTGAGCCTCGGACCAGGCATGATCTCGGCGTGACCGATCTCAGCGACTTCGAACAACGGCTCGTCGAAGCGGCCCGCGAAGGCGAACTGCTCGGCGCCGCCCAGATCGACGTCGCGGACCTCGCCGAAACCGAAAGCCCGGACCATGTCGTACGCGCGCAGGTCCTTCGCGACCTGCTGCTTGGCAGGCACGGCGACCTCGACCCGCGCGGCATCATGCTGGCCAGGGCCCGGATCACCGGTCTCCTCAACCTCGACGGCGTCTCCGCAGCCGCCGGGCTGATGCTGCTGACCTGTGTTTTCGACCAGCCGGTGCTCGCACGCCAGGCAAGGCTGCCGCACCTGTACCTGATCGGCGGGCGGATGCCGGGCCTGCACGCGTCCCGGGTACGGATCGAGGGAGACCTGCACCTGTCCGACGGCGTGCGGATCGCCGGGGACAGCCCGGAAGGGGCCATCCGGTTGATCGGCGCGCACCTCGGCGGGAGCCTGCTGTGCCGGGACGCGGAAATCACGAACCCGGCCGGGCTCGCGCTGGAGGCGAGTTCGGCGGAGCTGGGCAGCGGGCTGTACCTGCACCGGGGAACGCGGATCACCGGCTCCTCGGCCGACGGCGCGATCCACCTCAACGGCGCGTGCATCGGCGGTCCGCTGGAGTGTCAGAGCACCAAGGTTTCCAACGACCTCGGACCGGCGATCGAGGCGGACACCCTGACGGTCGGCCGCAGCATGCTGATCCGCGATTCGGAGCTGAGCGGCAAGGGCGAGATCGGCGCGGTGCGGTTGCAGGGCGCGCAGATCGGCGGGCAGCTCGAGTTTTCCGCGACCACGCGCGTCACGTCGCCGGAAGGACGGCTGCTCGGGCTTTCCGACGCGAAGGCGACCACGGTGTTCATGCCGGACAAACTCGTGTGCCCCGACGGCAACACGAGCGCCGAGTGCGACCACCCCGAACTGGCGTGGCTGGACGGGTTCACCTACGCCGCGATCGATCCGTCGTTCGGCTGGCAGCGATGGCTGCACCTGCTTCGCTGCCACACCGAGTACTACGACGCCACCGGTTACCAGAAGCTGGCGGCTGTCGAGCGGACCGCGGGCCATGACGGCAACGCGCGCACCATCCTGATCGCGCAGCAGGACGACCTGCGCCGCCGTTCGCCGGAAGCGCTCGGCGGACGGATGTCGCGGCTGTTCCACTGGATCTGGGGCACGCTGGCCGGATACGGCTACCGCGCTCGGCGTACCGCGGCGGCGTTGCTGCTCGCGCTCGTCGCTGCCGGAGCGCTCGGATTGTGGGCCGGCGCAACGGAAACCCAGCCCGGACAGCACGCGGCACAACGAGTCGCGACCGGTGCGGCGTGCTCCCCGGTCGAGCTGATCGGTCTGGGGCTCGACCGAGGTTTGCCGATCGCGCCGACCGGGTTGCGGAGCCGCTGCGACCTCGACACGGCGAGTGTCGCCGGGCAGGTGTTCACCGCGGCGATCTGGGGGGTGCAGATCGCGGTGTGGGGACTCGCGACGCTGGCGCTGGCCGGATACACGAACCTGGTGCGCAAAACCGCCTGACCTGCCGCGCTGCTCACAGCAGATCTGCCGTCGGCAGAGAAGGCGGACGCGACGGGTTCCGCGGCGGCAAGGTCGGGGCATGACCAACGAATCGACTCCGCCGATGTTCGACCAGCGGCTCCGGGAACGGTTCCTGAGCCAGCGGGTCCTCGTACTGGACGGCGTGCTCGACGACGACAACGGGACGGTCCTCGCGACCCAGATGCTGTCGCTGGCCGGCGAGGACCCGGTCAAGGACATCGCGCTGTGGATCCACTCGCCCGGCGGTTCGGTCCCGTCGATGCTCGCGATCCGTGACGTGATGCGGCTGGTGCCGTGCGACGTTTCGACGCTCGCCCTCGGATTGGCGTGCAGCGCCGGGCAGTTCCTGCTGTCCGCGGGCACTCCCGGGAAGCGATTCGCCCTGCCGCACGCGCGCATCCTGATGCACCAGGGCTCGGCGGGAATCGGCGGCTCGGCCGTGGAGGTCGAGGTACAGGCCGACGACCTGCGCTACACCCGGGACACCGTGCTGGGCCTCACCGCGCAGGACACCGGTCAGCCGTTCGACCGCATTTTCGCCGATTCCCTGCACGACCGGTGGTACACCGCCGCGGAGGCGCAGGACTACGGCTTCATCGACCAGATCGTCGACCGCCTGGAGCAGGTCGTGCCGGTGCGCACGCACGCGATGGGCCTGGGGGTACGCGCATGAGCACCTACACCATCCCGAACGTCGTGACCCGCAGTCCGGGCGGCGAGCGGATCATGGACGTCTACTCGCACCTGCTGTCCGAACGGATCGTGTACCTGGGCACGGCGATCGACTCGGGCGTCGCGAACGCGCTGATCGCGCAGCTGCTGTTCCTGGAGTCGGACAACCCGGAGCAGGAGATCAACCTGTACATCAACTCCGAGGGCGGCGACCCGGCCGCGATGCTGGCGCTGTACGACACGATGCGCTTCATCAAGGCCCCGGTGGCGACGACCTGCGTCGGCCAAGCGGTGGCGACGGGAGCGGTGCTGCTGGCCGCCGGAGCCGCCGGCCGCCGATCGGTGCTGCCGCACGCGCGGGTGGTGCTGCATCAGCCCGCCGCACAGGGCCGCGGGACGATCCCGGACCTGATCCTGCAAGCCGACGAGGTGATCCGGGTCCGGACCCAGCTGGAGGAGATCACGTCCCGGCACACCGGCCACGACGTCGCGGAACTCCGGCACGACACCGACCGCGACCGGGTGTTCGACGCGGCCGGGGCGGTGGAGTACGGGCTCGCGGACCAGGTGATCGAAGCGCGCCCGTGAGGCGAGGACGCAGGCCGGTTCTGGGGCTCCGGCCTGCGGCTTCGCGCCCTGGCTCGGTGGGCTGCGGGTGGTTCCGCGGGCTGCCGTCAGCGCTGGTGCGAGCTGCGGCTCGACCGCATCGATCTGCCGGTTGTGCGCGGTGATTTCACAGCCTGGCGCCGGTGGTTCGAGAAATTCCGCCGCCCGGTTCAGGCCGCCATCAGCACCGGACCGGCCGGACGTCGCGCCGGGCGCGGTCCGACCACGCTGATCCGCCGCATGTCCCCGGCGATCCCGCTCAGCAGACCGGCCAGGTTGACCCCGAGCGCCCCGGTCACCGCGGCGATCATCTCGCTCGACGGTTCCTTCCGCCCGCGTTCGATCTCGGACAGGTACTGCGGCGAGATCCCGGCCCGCTCGGCGACGTCGACGAGCCGCTCGCCCTGGTTCTCCCGGGCGGCGCGGAGACTGCGGCCGAGCACCTCGCGCCACAGGGGTTCCGCCTCGTCGTCCCGGGCGGGGGCGCGGCGCTGGTGGAAAGGAAGGATGTCCGCCATAGGCCCAGCCTGGCATCCGCCGGGGCCTCGGCGACAGCGGTTCCGCTCAGGGCAGAACGTCACCCCGCGACTTGGTTGCCGAGCATGATCACACCGAGCACCAGCGCGATCGCCGACACGCCGATGCCCACCCCCGACACCGGCTTCCCCGTACGCCGTCCGACGACGCCCACGAGTCCGAAGGCCAGTCCGGCCAGCCCGAACGGAAGCGCGAGGTACGCTCGGATGCCGGTCAGGTCGATCGGCAGCAGCGGAACCACGCAGCCCAGCACGCCCAGTACCAGCGACAACACCCCCAGCCAGACACCGTTCGCCGGAGCGGGCGGCGGATAGGGGACGTAGCCCGGGTACTGCTGGGCATTCGGCTGAACCGGCCACGGCTGCCCGGGTCCGGCCGGCGGCATTCCCTGCGGACGGGGTTCGTCAGTCACCGGAAAGCTCCTCACCGTGCGAAAGAAACGTTGCCACACCTTAGAGCGCGGACGCGCTCGGTAGGGTGCCGGAGGAAGCACCCGGCGACCGACGAGGTGAGGCATGGACCGGCGCGAACTGATCGACCAGGCTCTCCGCGGCGTCGAGGCCTGGGAGCGCAAATGGGGTCCGTTCACCCCGTCCCCGGCCAGCGAGCCGGACGTCGATCTCCCCGCGCTGCTCGAGACCTACGCCGCCCGGATGGACGCGTCGTTCCCCTTCTTCCACCCCCGCTACGCGGGCCAGATGCTCAAACCGCCGCATCCGGTCGCGGTCGCCGCCTATCTCGCCGCGATGGTGGTCAACCCGAACAACCACGCGCTCGACGCCTCGCAGGCCACCTCGCCGATGGAGGTCGAGGTGATCGCGGACCTGGCGCGGATGTTCGGGTTCGCGCAGCCGTCGCTCGGCCACCTCACCTCCAGCGGGACGATCGCGAACCTCGAAGCCCTCTGGGTCGCCCGCGAACTGGCCCCAGGCAAAGCGGTCGTCCATTCGCAGGACGCGCACTACACGCACGGACGCATGTGCCAGGTGCTCGGTGTGGAATCCCGCGCGGTGCGGGCACTTCCCGACGGACGCGTCGATCTGTCCGCGGTCGAAGCCGAGGTCCGCGGCGGCGGGGTAGGCACGGTGGTGCTGACTCCAGGAACGACCGGGCTCGGGGCGGTCGACGACATCCAGCAGGCCCTGGCGCTGAAGGAACGGTACGGGGTCCGCCTGCATGTCGACGGCGCGTACGGCGGGTTCTACACCTTGCTGGGCGAGTACGAGGCCTACCGCGCGATCGGCTCGTGCGACTCTGTCGTCGTCGACCCGCACAAACACGGACTCCAGCCGTACGGCTGCGGCGCGGTGTTGTTCGCGGACCCGTCGGTCGGCCGGTTCTACAAACACGATTCTCCCTATACCTACTTCACTTCCGACGAGTTGCACCTCGGCGAGATCTCCCTGGAATGCTCCCGCGCTGGTGCCGCCGCCGGGGCGCTTTGGCTTACCCTGCAAGCGTTCCCGCTGGAACGCGACCGAGGACTGGGTCGATTGCTGGCGGCGTGCCGTCGAGCGGCGAACGATTTCGCGGGACTGCTCAAGGAATCCGACCGTTTCGCCCTGCACCTCGAGCCCACTTTGGACATTGTCACCTACTGGCCGCGACGGACCCGGATGAGCGAGATCACCGAAGCCGCCAACGCCATCCTCCAGAACGGCATGGCGGACAAGGACAACCCGCTGTATCTGTCCACTTTGCGCGTCGACGCGGAGGCGTTCGCCGTGCTGCATCCGGACGTCGAACGGGACGCCGAGACCGTCACGATCCTTCGTTCGGTGTTGATGAAGCCCGAGCACGAGGCCTGGATACCGCAGCTCAAGCAAGCGCTCGACCGGTTGGCGGAGTGAGTCCCGGACAGCGGGACTGACCGGTTCGATCCGGACGGACCGCCGGTTACATCGGTGCGCATGGCTGAGCAACCGCGCACCGCAGAGCGGTCGACCTGGTATTACTTAGCGATCGTCGTGGCGATCGCGCTCCTGACCGAGAATGCCAACTTCGAGTTCACCCTCGTCGGGGTGGGCCTGCCCGACATCGCCGCCGCCTTCGGAACCGACCAGGTGGCGCTGGTGATGACCGTCGTCTTCGTCGCGTCGCTCGTCTTCCTCCCGATCGCCGGGAAACTCGCCGACACGCACGGCAAAAAGAAAGTCCTCCTGGCCGCGGCCATCATGTTCGGCGTCGGCTCGCTGATCTGCGCACTGGCCCCGGTGTACTGGCTTTTCCTCACCGGACGCGTGCTCCAGTCCGCTTTCGTCGTCGCGTACGTCGCCGGTTACGGCCTCATCCGCGACCTCTTCCCGCCGCGACTGGTGCCGCTCGGCGTCGGCGCGCTCGGGGTCGGCACCGGCGTCGCCGCGTTCGGCGGTCCGCTGCTCGGCGGGTATCTCGTTGATACCTACGGGTTCCGGAGCGCCTTCTGGTTCACCCTCGGCTACGACGTCGTCGTCTCGACAATCGTGCTGCTCGTCGTCCCCGAAACCCGAGTGCGGATCAAACGCCGCATCGACGTCGCCGGCGGCTTGCTGCTCGGTGGCGGGATGGCGGTGCTCGTGCTCGGCTTGGTCGAGAAGGAGTATCTCGCTTACGCAGTGGCGCTTTCGGTGATAATGCTGGCGCTTTTCGTGATTGTCGAGCGTCGCCGCGCCGAACCGTTGATCGATCTAGCGCTGGCGGCACAACCCAAGGTGTGGCTGACGCTGCTCGCGTCGGGAACCGCCATCTTCGTCACCACTGCCAACAGTTCCGTGCTCATCCCGCAGCTGCTTCGGACTCCGCACGTGCCCGGAGTGTCAGAACACGGTCTCGGCATGAACGCGTTGGAATACGGCGTGCGCTACGGTCTCCCGTTCGGTCTGGTCGGCGCGGCCGCGGGTTACGCCGCCGGATGGGTATGCCGGAGATTCGCGCCGAGAACTGCTTTGCTCACCTCGATCATCGGCACCCTCGGCGGGGTCGTGCTGATCCTTTTCGGACAGTTGAGCGGACCGGTCCTGATCGTGGTGATCGCCGCGCTCATGGGCATCGGGCTGGGATTTCTCTACGCCGGAGCCAACAATCTCGTCATCGAGGCCGTGCCCGCGGAGGCGCAGGGCGTCACGACTTCGTTGCTCTACACCGCACTCGGCGTGATGAACACCCTCGGCACGGCGATCGTCGGATCGATCACCGCTGCCCATCAGGTCCGGCTCAGCTCCGGTGTCTCGATCACCAACGACACCGGATACCAGGCGGCGTACTTCGTACTGCTCGGCGTGAGCGTCCTCGCGCTCTTGCTGACTGTCCTCATGCGACACGGCCGCACCCCGGCCACTGGCGGAACAGCTGCGGCGGAAAGGCCAGGTCTTGACATCAACACCAGTGTCGATAATATGACACAATCGTAAACATGGGTTGATGCCGTCCGGCCCCATGGAAGGAGACCACCGTGCGCAGCGTCAAACGACTTGCTACTCGGATGTTGGCGGTGATGTCGGCGGGGCTGCTCACGCTGACCGGCGTCGCGAACGCGGCCGACGCCTGGCCTGCGACCGAGGCGGTGCCCGGCCTGCCCGGCACGCCGGTGTCCGCCGACGTGCCAGGAACGGCTTCGGCCAGCGGCGCGCAGTGCCGCGACTACTTCTTCCCGGTCACCGAATCGCCGGAAAGTCCTGCTGTGCTCAAGGAATTCGGCCAACTGTGCACATCGGACCCGGCCTTGCTCGGCAAGCAGCCGGTGCAGATCCTCATCCACGGCGGCACCTACGACCACACCTACTACGACTGGCCGTACCAGCCGGACCGCTACAACTACGTCCGCTACATGACCCAGCGCGGCTTCACGACGCTGAACCTCGACCGGATCGGCTACGGCCACAGCGACCATCCGCCGGCCGCGAGCATGAACTTCGACGTCGCGGCCAATACGACCCACCAGATCGTGCAGTATCTGCGCCAGGGCGCGCTGGGCAAGCAGTTCGGCACCGTGACGGTCAACGGATACTCGATGGGCGGCCTCACCGCGCAGGTCGAGGCGGGCAAATTCCACGACGTCGACGCGTTGATGGTGCACGCCGTCGGCCACGGGCTGCTGACCCCGCGCTCCACGCTGCGGCTCGGGACGTTCGCCTATCCCGCGCTGCTGGACCCCAAGTTCGCGGACAAGCCGTGGGCGCTCGATCCGGCGTACCTCACCAGCATCCCCGGCAAACGCGACCTGTTCCACGGTCCACAAGGGACGTATGACCCGGAGCAGCTGCAGGTCGAAGACGCCACAAAGGACACTATGTCCGCGACCGAGCTGGCGGACATCACCTTGCGCACCTACACCGACCAGACGAAGAACATCGACGCTCCGATCCTGTGGTCGCCGGGCCAGTACGACAAAATCTGGTGCGGCACCACCGACGACTGCAACACCGATCCCATGGCGGCGAACGAAGCGAGCTACTACCGGCCGGGCGTGTTCACGAAATACCTCGTGCAGAACACCGGACACGCCACGCTGCTCGGCTACGGCGGCGTCGACTACCTGCGGGAAATCGTGAGCTGGCTCGGCGAACGAGGGATCCGCGGGGTCCAGTGAGCCGGGTGCGCCGCAGTTCGCCGGGGCAGCGGACCGGTAAACTGCGGCGCATGTCCACGGCAGAGCGAGGCAAGGGTTCGCGCAGCGGGTTGCGCCGGACGCTGATGACGTCCGAACTTCTGGACACCGCGACCAAGCTGTTCGCGGAAAAGGGCTACGAGGCCACGAGCCTGCTGGACATCGCGAACGCGCTGAACATTTCCCGGCCGGCGCTGTACCACTACGTCAGCAAGAAGGAAGACCTGCTGGCGATGCTCGTCGAGCAGGTCACCAACGGGTTCGCCGAGGTGCTGGCCCAGCTGAAGGCGCGCGACGACCTGACGCCGTCGGAGAAGATCGCCGACGTGGTCGCGCTGATCGTGCGGCAGCGGGCGGAGCACTCCGACCAGTTCCGGATCCTCGACCGGTCCGAGCCGATCCTGCCGGAGCCGCTGGCCGGCGAGCATCTGACGGCCAAGCGGAAGATCCTGCGGGAGTTCACGGCGCTGGTCGAGGCAGGGATCGAAGCTGGGGAATTCCGGCGGGTCGACGCGCGGACGGCGGCGTTGTCGTTGCTGGGGATGTGCAACTGGGTCGCTTGGTGGTTCCGGCCTGGGGGCGATGTGGATTCGCTCGTGGCTACCGTCACTGGGTTGGCGACGGGGATGTTGGCGGCTGGGGAGAATGCCGGGCGGGGGCGGCAGGACGCGCGGACTATTGCGGAGATTCGGGGGTTGTTGGATCGGTTGGAGGGGTGAGGTTTCTCCTCCTGCTGGGTCGGGGAAAGAGCGGCTGTGTCGGGGGGAAGAGCGGCTGTGGCGGGGGAAAGAGCGGCGAAGCCGCGAAAAGAGAGCGGCGAAGCCGCGAAAAGAGAGCGGCGAAGCCGCGAAAAGAGAGCGGCGAAGCCGCGAAAAGAGAGCGGCGAAGCCGCGAAAAGAGAGCGGCGAAGCCGCGAAAAGAGAGTGGTTGCGTGGGGCACCCCGAAGTTTGATTGTGACTACGGCGCGGGGGTGCTTGTCAAGGCGGGAAAGATGCCTTGACAAGCACCCCCGCGCCGTGTTTTCGGCTTCGTATCGGGGGCGGGGGAGGTGTGGGTGCCTCGCTCGTTGGGTGCACCGGGTGCGGCTGGGTGGGGATGGGGGCTAGCGCCCCAATGTGGCATTGGGGCGCATCGCGTAGGGCGGGCGAGCTGAGCTGGGGCTGGGCTGGTCGTGAGGGGGACCCTGAGGGAATCAGGGGCTGTGAGGGTGGCCCTCACGAACCTCGCGCTGTGACATGAGTGTCGAAAGTTCGACACAGATATTGAATTCTGCGCTCTGGCGGCTTACCTTGGCTGCATGACGTTGCCTCCAGCTGCACTACCAGTGGCCCCGTTCGACGAGGTCAGCGTGCTTGCTTATCGGCGTGCCGGGTTGTGGGCGGGGCAGTCCCTGCCTGCTGAACTCCTGGCCGCGGCTCGTCGGCACGGTGGCCGTACCGCGCTCGTTTCCGAGGGTGTGGCGTGGTCGTACGACGAGCTTTTCGACACTGCGTCGCGGTTCGCGGCGGGGCTGCTCGGGTCGGGTGTGGTCCGTCCGGGGGAGCCGGTGGTGTTCCAGATGGGGAACGTGGCGGAGACCGTCGTCGCGTACCTCGGGTGTTTGTTCGCTGCCGCGCCGCCGGTCTGTACTTTGCCGCAGCACGGGACTCGCGAGATCGGGTTGCTCGCGGCGCACGTCGGGGCTCGGACGCTGATCGCGCAGGCCGATTTCCGGGACGGGCGGTTGCGCAAGCAGGCTGAGCAGTTGCTGGCGGACGGGGCCGTCTCCGACGTCGTCGTGTGCCGGGGCGAGGCGCTCGGAGATACGCCGTCGTACTCGCGGCTCGTGGCTGAACAAGTGCGGGAACCGTTGCCCTACTTGGATGTTGACCTTGCCCGGCCCGCGGTGTTCCAGCTTTCCGGCGGGACGACGGGGCTGCCGAAGGTCGCGCCGCGGTTGCACGAGGAGTACGCCTACAACGCTCGTGCCTGGGCGGCCTCGATGGCGATGGACGAGCACTCGCGGGTGCTGTATCCGTTGCCGCTCATGCACAACGCGGGTATCTCGCTCGCGCTGCAGCCCGCGATCCTCACCGGAGCGACGCTCGTTCTCGCTCCCTCCGCGGACGTCGACACGCTGCTCGACCTCATCGCCGAGCACCGGCCGGACGTGCTTCCGCTCGTGCCGCCCGCGCTTGCCGTGCGGCTTCTCGAATCGCCGCGGGCACAGGCGGCGGACCTGTCCTGTCTGCGGGATTTCGTGGTCGGCGGGCAGCGGTTGCCGGTGGAGGTCGCCGAGCGGTTGCGGGACGAGCTCGGCATCCGGATCCGGCAGATGTTCGGGATGGCCGAAGGGATGTTCCTGGTCACGCCCGCCGGCGCGGACGAGGACGTGCGGCACCACACCGTCGGTGCGCCGATCTCCGCGGCGGACGAGATCCGGATTCTCGACCCGGTGTCCGAAAGCGAAGTCCCGGACGGAGAGGTCGGCGAGTTCGCCGCGCGCGGGCCGTACACGATCCGCGGCTACTACCGCGCCGAGGAGCACAACAAGACCGCGTTCACGCCCGACGGGTTTTACCGCACCGGCGACCTGGCCCGGCGGCACGTCAGCGCGAAGGGCGTCAGCTACTCGATCGACGGGCGGATCAAGGACGTCATCAACCGCGGCGTCGAGAAGATTTTCGCCGAGGAGGTGGAGGAGATCATTGTTCAGCATCCGGACGTGGTCACTGCCGCGCTCGTCGCGATGCCCGATCCGGTGCTGGGCGAACGAGCGTGCGCGTACCTCGTGCTCGAGGACGGCGCCGAGCCGCTGACGGTGGAAACCCTTGGCGCGCATCTGCTCAGCCGCGGGCTCGCGAAGTACAAGCTGCCCGAACGCGTCGAGGTGGTGCCGGCGCTGCCGTTGACGAACGTCGGCAAGGTCGCGAAGAACCGGCTGCGCGCGGACGTGCAAGCGAAACTGGCCGAAGGGAGTGCCCGGTGACCCGGCGCGCGAACGTAATCGGGGGCGGACCTGGCGGGCTGTATGCCGCCCGGCTGCTGAAACTCAACGACCCGGGTCTGGAGGTCGTCGTCCACGAGCGGACGGACGCGTCGCGGGCGACGTTCGGGTTCGGGGTCGGGCTCACCGAGGCCACCATGCGCAACCTCGAACAGGCCGATCCGGAGACCGCGGACCGGGTCCGGGTGGTCAGCTACGTCGGGCACGAACTGCGCTTCGATGCTCCCGACCGGTCAGTGTGCCTGCACGGCGCGCGCAATCTCGCGGTCGGCCGGGCGGAGCTGCTGCGGGTGCTGCGAGAAGCGGCGACCGAGGTCGGCGTCGAATACCGCGCCGGGTCGCGCGCCGATCTCGGCACCGTGACCGGCGACGTCGTCATCGCCGCGGACGGGGTCGGCAGCGCGACGCGCACCAAACTCAGCGCGGAACTCGGCGTCCGCACCACCCTCGGACGGACGCGGTACGTGTGGTGCGGTGCCCCGTTCGCCGCGTCGTCGGCCTTCTTCGCCGCGGCTCGGCGGGGGCCCGAGCTGTTCGTCACCCACGCTTATCCGTACGCGGAAGATCGCAGCACTTTCCTGATCGAAGTGGACGACGAGACGTGGACGAGCGCCGGTCTCGCTGAGTTCGACGCGGCGACCGGTCCCGGCGAAACGGACCGGCAAAGCGTTCGGCTGCTGGAAAACGTGCTCTCGGACCAGCTTCGCGGCGGCGAGCTGCTCACGAACCGCACTCGCTGGAGCCGGTTCGTCAACCTCGGCCTCGACCGGTGGCACAGCGGGAACGTCGTGCTGCTCGGCGATGCCGCGCACACCGCGCACTACACGCTGGGCTCGGGCACCAAGCTGGCGCTGGAAGACGCGATCGCGCTGGCCGGGGCGTTGACGGGGGAGAGCTCGCCGTCCGCCGCGTTCGCCGCGTACGAACAGGCGCGACGACCGGCGGTGGAGCGGTTCAAGCAGCTCGCCGGCCGCAGTCAGCGGTGGTGGGACTCCTACCGGTGGCGGGCGGACTGGTCGGCCGAACGGCTCGGCCTGTCCTACATGACGCGTTCGGGCAACATCACGATGGCCGACTACGCCAGGTCCGAACCCGAGGTCGTGCGCGCCGCGCTGGAGTGGCTGGGTTCGGCACCGACCGGCGACCCGGAGGAATGGGTGCTCGCACAACCGCTGCGGGGCAACGGGTTCCAGCTTCCGTCGCGGGTCACCACGCGTGCGGACCTCGGCCCGGTCGAAGAGCTTTCCTGGACCGAGCCGGACGTGTGGAGCGAGCCCGCCGACGACACGGTCGCCCGCGCTGGTCGCGGTTCCGGTCCGCTGCTGCTCACCGGAGCCGCGGAGGAGTTCTGGGCAAGGGTCGACCTTGCCGAGCGGCTTCGCCTGCAGACCAGCCGCTGCGTCGGCGTGCAGCTCCCCGAATCCGCGCGGGCCTTCGCGGCGACCTCGATCGGTGCCGGCCGGGCCGATTTCGCAGTCTTTGAAGACTTTCCCAGGAGGAATTCGTGACCAGCACTTCCCGGCGCGTCGGGCTGATCGTGCCGAGTTCGAACGTCACCGTCGAAACGGAGCTGCCGCGGCTGCTCCAGCGGGTGGCGGACGTCGAGTTTTCCTTTCACTCCAGCCGAATGCGCATGCACGCGGTGACGCCTGAGCAGCTGCGCGCGATGAACGCTCAGCGCGAGCGTTGCGTCCTGGAGATCGGCGACGCGCGGACGGACGTGCTCCTCTACGCCTGCCTCGTCGCGGTGATGGCGTCCGGCGTCGGGGCACATCGGGACACGGAGCTGCGGATCGCCGAGCAACTCGCGCTCGGCGGCGCGGACGCCAAAGTCCTGTCCAGCGCCGGTGCGCTGGTGCGCGCGCTGAAGGATCTTGAAGCCAACCGCGTCGCGCTCGTCATGCCGTACACCGAACCGGTCGCACGCACTGTGGTCGAGTACCTGGAGGCCGAGGGCTTCACGATCACCGGCTGGCGTGCGCTGGGCGTCGCGGACAATACGGAGGTCGGCTGTATACCGGGCGACAATGTGCTGTCTGCCGCCCGCGAACTCGACCTCCGGGACAGCGACGCGCTGGTGCTGTCGTGCTGTGTCCAGATGCCGTCGCTCGACTTGATCCAGCCCGCGGAGGACGAATTCGGGCTGCCCGTGCTCTCCGCCGCCACCGCCGGCGCGTACTCGATCCTGCGCAGCCTCGGCCTTCCGGTCGACCTGCCCGGCGCGGGTTCGCTGCTGCGCGCCGACGCCAAAGTCCAGGCCTGAAAGGAGTTTCCGCATGACTGACAAGCCAGTGCACCGCGTGCGCGGGGTCGACCACGCCGCCTTCCCGACCTTCGACCCGGTCGCCACCGTCCGGTTCTACCGCGACGTGCTCAATTTCCCGATCGTCCACTCGATCTGCGCCGCGGGCTGGGGCCCGGAGAAACACCCGGACTTCATCCACTTCTTCTTCGACATCGGCGGCGGCGACCGCCTGGCCTTTTTCTATTACTTCGGCTGGGAACCAGCAGGCGACCAAACCGCCCCGGGCGACGCGTGGGCCCGGCTGCCGCACGGCACGCCGAAGTTCTTCGCCGACAGCAGGCATTTGGCGATCAACGTCGCCGACGAGGAAGATCTGCTGGAATATCGCCGTCGCCTGGACGAATCCGAATGGCCGGTGGAAATGCAGGTGATGCACGAAACCATCGAATCCATTTACACCCACGACCCGAACGGCTACATGGTAGAAATCACCCGAGCCTTGCGTCCAGTGACGCCGCAGGAGGATCTCGACGCGGAACTGACCCTGCGCGCGTTGTGCGATGTCGCTTCGGGCGAGGACCCGTCGATGGACAAACTGCTTACGCGCAAAGCAGAACTGATCGTCGAGGAAGCGGCTTCGTGGGAGCCCGCGGGGAAGGAGATGGTCTGACGTGGCGCGTTTCTATGTCCTAGACGTGCCGGAAAACGAAGGTGTCCTCGCCGTGGCCCGCCAAGACGACGGCAATACGGTCGACCGGATCGGCCCGTACTTCCGAATCAGCGCCCCGGAAACGATCGTCATCGACCGCCGCGCGACGGGCTGTCGGCACGCCGTTTGGTACAGCGCGATCGCCGGTCTGGAAGGGTCCGTGATCACTCAGCACGACAAGAACGCGCTGCGGATCGAAAGGCGCCCCCATGCCTGAAAACGGCCTAGGCGCGGGCCGTTACCTGGCCCCCGCCTCCCTCCCCGAGGCGACCACCACGACCGCCCACCAACTCACCACCTCCGACGGCGCGACAGTCAACGGTCTGCTTAGGACAGTCCCCGGTGCCTCCACAGTGGCGTTCCTGATGCATCCCCGGCAGGATTTCTCCCACCACGTCCTGGTTCCCGAACTGCTAGCCCAAGGCTATGCGGTATGGACCCAAGGCACCCGCACCGTCGGCAACGACCTCACCCTGCTGCACGAACAAGCCCTACTGGACATGGCAGCCGGACACGTCTTCCTGCGCTCCGCGGGCTTCCCGTCAGTAGTCCTCATCGGACACTCCGGCGGCGCAGCCTTGGCTGCTTTCTACTTACAGCAGGCCGCCCTGCCTCCATCCGCCCGACTCCACTGCGCCCCAAGCGGAAAACCCGTCCCTCTCCCTGAGTCCGAAATGCCCGTCGCCGACGGTTTCCTCATGATGGCCCCGCATCCCGGCCAGGGCGCTTTGCTGCTGCGCCTGATCGACCCCTCGGTCACCGACGAACAAGACCCCCGCTCAGCTTCACCGGCCTTGGACCCCTACCTCCCCGCGAACGGTTTCGCCACCCCACCGGAATCCTCGACGTACTCCGCGGATTTCATCACGGCGTACCGCTCGGCCCAGTACGACCGCGTCGCCCGAATCGACGAACGAGCCCGGGAACTGGCAGAGGAATCGGCCACCGCGCGGCGTCGCTACGCCACCTCCAAAGACCCAGAGGACCGACGGAGCGCCCTGGCGACCGGAGTGCTAACCGTCTACCGCACCGACGCGGACCTGCGTTCAGTCGACCTGTCACTGGACCACAACGACCGCCCATACGGTTCGCTATTCGGCCGCCGCCCGGACCTGACCAATTACGGCGTGCTCGGCTTCGGCCGCCTGACGACTCCGGACTCCTGGCTGTCGACCTGGTCGGCTATCTCGAGCAACGCAGACTTGGCCGGCTGCCTGCCGGACGTGAAGGTGCCGACGCTGCTGGTCGAACTGACTGGCGATCAGGCGTGCTTCCCTGCCGACGCCAAACGCTTCCACGACTTGAGCGGCGCGTCAGACACCACGCATGTTCGGGTGCCGGGCAGGCATTTCGGCGCCCCTCTGTACGAGGGCATGACCTCAGGCGCAACCCTCGCCGGCGCGGAAATGGGCCGGTGGCTGGGGGAGCGCTTCCCAGCAGGCGCGCTCGCGGTGCGGTAAGCCGGGCTGCTTGCTCCTGGCGGGTTCGCTCGCGGCGAGGTGAGTTGGGTTGCCTTCTCCTGGTGGGTTCGCTTGTTTTCCCTGAATTCTTTCTTCTGTGCGCCGGTCTTCTCCCGTGGGGAGGACCGGCGCACTTTCGCTTCCCCGAGGGCCTGCGATCCGGCCGCTGCGATCAGGAGGCGACGGGAGTCCCGGGCCGCCGCTCCAACACCGGACGGTCGTTGATCTGCCGACTGACCACCGATATCCAAGTCGATTGCATACGGTCGCCTGACCATGCACCGATAGTTGATTGCATACCGTCGACGGGCGGCGCGCGGACACGGCAGGCCCGGAATGGATTCTGCCGATCGGATCCGGTCGAATCCGGCGGCTCATCTACCGGAGACAGTGAGCAGGATTCCAGTCGTCTGTCCGCCAGTCGCCAGTCGCCAGCCGCCAGTCGCCAGCCGCCTGCCTGCCAGTCGCGTGTCCGCCAGTCGCGTGTCTGCCAGTCGCGTGTCTGCCGGTCACCTGTCGACCAGTCAACGGCATCCCAGTCGATTGCATACAGTCGGCTGCAGTCTGCGGGCAAGCGACATCCGGCAATCGACACCTCGCCGCAGTTGACACCTCTCTCGCTGCAGTCAAACCCCACTGCAGCCGACACCTCTCTCGCCGCAGTCGATACCCCGGCAAGAACCCCCGCGGACTGGCGCAGTGCATTGGCGCGCGGAGACCGCTCACGCGCTCGCAACCCCGGTTCCGCACCCATGCCGTCTCAAGGCCACCCCCAACTGTGACCCTCATCAACAACAAGCGCCAACAACATGCCGCGTATGCAACTATTGCGAAGGCCGACAAACAGCACCAACACGCAGACCAAGGAGACGCGGGCTCATGCCACTAGCACTGGTAGCGCTGGCCATCGGCGCGTTCGGGATCGGCACCACCGAATTCGTGATCATGGGCCTTCTCCCCGAGATCGCCGCCGATTTCGGAGTGTCCATCCCGTCCGCAGGCCTTCTGGTGACCGGTTACGCGCTCGGGGTCGTCGCCGGAGCGCCGGTGATGACGATTCTCGGCACGAAGATCAATCGCAAGACCATGCTCATGCTGCTCATGGGCCTGTTCATCGCCGGGAACCTGCTGTCGGCGGTCGCGCCCGCGTTCGGGGTCATGCTCGCTGGGCGGATTGTCGCGTCGCTTGCGCACGGGGCGTTCTTCGGGATCGGCTCGGTCGTCGCGGCGGAGCTCGTCGCGCCGGACAAGCGGGCCGGGGCGATCGCGATCATGTTCACCGGGCTCACGGTCGCCAACATCGTCGGCGTGCCGCTCGGGACGTTCGTCGGGCAGGCGGTCGGGTGGCGGGTCACCTTCGGGATCGTCGCGGCGCTCGGCGTTGTTGGGCTCGTCGGCGTCGCGAAGCTGGTGCCGGACCTGCCCCGGCCCGAAGGGGCGCATTTGCGCAAGGAGCTCGCCGCGTTCCGGAACGTTCAGGTGGTGCTCGCGATGGCCATGACGGTCCTCGGTTTCGGCGGGGTCTTCGCCGCGATCACCTACATCGCCCCGATGATGACCGAGATCGCCGGGTACTCCTCGGGCGCGGTGACCTGGCTGCTGGTGCTGTTCGGCATCGGCATGTTCCTCGGCAACCTGACCGGCGGCCGGTTCGCCGACCGCAAGCTCATGCCGATGCTCTACGTCAGCCTCGGCGGGCTCGCGATCGTCCTGGCGCTGTTCACCGTCACCGCGCACAGCAAAATCCTCGCCGCGGCAACGATTCTGCTGATCGGCGCGCTCGGCTTCGCCACCGTGCCGCCGCTGCAGAAGCGCGTTCTCGACCAGGCGCACGGCGCGCCGACGCTCGCGTCCGTCGTCAACATCGGCGCGTTCAACCTCGGCAACGCGCTCTCCGCGTGGCTCGGCGGCGTCGTGATTTCCGCCGGATTCGGTTACACAGCACCGAACTGGGTCGGGGCCGCGCTCGCCGGTTCCGCGCTCGGCCTCGCGGTCTTGTCGGCCGCCCTCGAACGCCGACCGCGCGTCGCGGTGCCCGAACCCCTTGTCCAGCACTGAGAAAGGCAATACCGATGAAGATCCGCCTCAACAACGGCGTCGAAATCCCGCAACTCGGCTTCGGCGTCTTCCAAGTCCCGGACGACCAGACCACTGCCGCGGTGAGCAGCGCTCTCGAGGCCGGCTACCGCAGCATCGACACCGCCGCGATCTACGGCAACGAAGCAGGCGTCGGCCGCGCCATCGCCGAGTCCGGGATCCCGCGCGACGACCTCTTCGTCACCACCAAGCTGTGGAACGAAGACCAGGGCTACGACTCCACCCTGCGCGCCTTCGACGCCAGCCTCGCGAAACTCGGTCTCGACTACGTCGACCTGTACCTGATCCACTGGCCGACCCCCGCCCGCGACCGCTACCTCGACACCTGGCGCGCCCTGGAACACCTCGCCAAGGACGGCCGTATCCGCGCCGCGGGCGTGTCCAACTTCCAGCCCGCGCACCTGCGCCGCCTGCTCGACAACAGCGGCCTCGTGCCCGCGGTCAACCAGATCGAGCTGCACCCCGGCCTGCAACAGGCCGAACTGCGCGCCTTCCACGCCGAGCACGGCATCGCGACCGAAGCGTGGAGCCCGCTCGCTCAGGGGGCCGTCCTGACCGACCCGGCGATCGTCGAAATCGCCGCGCGCACCGGGAAATCCGCCGCACAGGTGGTGCTGCGCTGGCACCTGCAGTTGGGCAACATCGTCATCCCGAAATCCGTGACGCCCGCCCGGATCCGCCAGAACCTCGACGTCTTCGACTTCGACCTGACCGACAGCGACCTCGCCGCCATCGCCACCGCCGACCGCGGCCTGCGCACCGGGCCGGACCCGGATCAGTTCAACTGACGGATCGCTGCGGGCTTCTGTTCCAGCCAAGGTTCGTGAAGGGCTCCTTGAGGGAATCAGATTCCCTCAAGGAGCCCTTCACGGACGGCTGCGGGCGTCGGGCGGACCGCTCGGCACCCGAAACGCCTCCGGTCACGGCCTGTTCCGCACGAGCCGGGTCGCCGTGACCCCGTTCGGGAAGGCCGTCCGTTCCGCCACCGAAAACACCGTCGGATCGAACCCTCCCTCCACCATCGGGATGCCCGCACCGGCCACTACCGGGTAGCTCTTCAACACGATTTCGTCGATCTCCGGCAGCAGCGCCCCGGCGAGTTTGCCGCCGCCGCAGAGCCAGATGTCTTTTCCGGTTTCCTCCGTCTTCAGGTCTCTCACCAGGCCGACCGGATCGCCGGGGACGACGGTCACTGCTGGGTCGAGGTCCGGTTTCAGGGTGCTCGACACGACGTACTGGCGAAGGTGCGCATAGGGACTGGGGACGCTCGGATCGAGTTGATGGGTCGCGCGGCCCATCAGGACAGTGTCGAACCGGCGGTTCGGGGCGCCCTCGACACCGGCGCCGGCGCGGAAGGCGGTCGGGACGGTTTCCGGGTACAGCGTGTTCATGAATCCCATGTAAGCGGCGGTCTGCTGGGCGTCGCCCTGCGGGAAGAAGTCGAACTCGCCCGCGGGGCCGGCGATGCGGCCGTCGAGGGTGACTGCGATGTAGTACACGAGCTTTCGCATCTGGTAACTCCGTCTGTAGTACTATGGATGAAGTGGTTTAAAACATACTACTACGGCTGGAGTGGTGTCAAATGGTGCGGAGGAACGACCAGCGGCGGGCTGCGCTCGTCGACGCGGCGATCGAGGTGCTTGCGCGCGAGGGAGCGCGAGGGCTGACGTTCCGGGCGGTTGACGGGGAGGCCGGCGTGCCCGCGGGCACCGCGTCGAACTACTTCGCCAATCGTGACGAGCTTTTCACGCAGGCCGGGGCTCGGGTGTACGAGCGGCTGCAGCCGGAGGACGACTCGCTGCCGCCGGGGCTCGGGGACCGGGAGTCGTATGCCCAGCTGATGCGTGAGCTGGTCGGCCGGATCGCGGCGTTCCGCACCGGGTATCTGGCGTTGCTGGAGCTCCGCCTCGAAGCCACTCGGCGGCCGGAATTGCGGAGGGTGCTGACGGAGCGGGTCCGGGACGACGTCGAGGGGAACGTCGCGTACCACCTGGCGTCCGGGCTGCCCGGCGACGCCACCGCGGTCAAGCTGCTGATTCTCGCGCTGAACTGGCTGATCGTCGAACAGCTGACCTTGCCGGACGTTTTCTCCGAAGCGGAACGGGAACACTTGATCACCGAGGCGGTCGAACGGATCATCGGCCCCGAATAAGGACTATCCGGGAGAAAAAGAACCGTTTCCCGGCCCGCTCTCGACCGCTAATTTAGGTTTGCCTATCGTAATCTGCGTGCAGTGGGCAGACGCGGTTCCGAACCTGATGATCGGCTTGCGCGAAGGGCTGGAAGCGGGCCTCGTGGTGAGCATCCTGCTGGCCGCGCTGCGCAAGATCCGGCGGCCGGAAGAGGGCACAGCGGGGCCGGTTTCGGCCGCTCCGGTGTGGCTGGGCGTGCTGGGCGCGGTGACCGTAGCGGGCAGTTTCGCCACAATTCTCACCTTTTCCACCGATGTCCTTTCTTCGCGCGCGCAGCAGATCGTCGGCGGCTCGTTGAGCGTGCTCGCGGTATTCCTCGTCACCGGCATGGTGTTTTGGATGCGGCGTACCGCGATGGGGCTTTCCGCGCAATTGCGCGGCGAAGTCGAACGCGCGGTGGCGATCGGCGCGGGCGCGCTTACCCTCACCGCGTTCCTGGCGGTCGGCCGCGAGGGCCTGGAGACCACGCTGTTCCTCTGGACGGCGGTGAAAGCGTCCGGCACCACGGTCGCGCCGCTGACCGGAGCGGCGCTCGGGCTCGGTCTCGCGATCCTGCTGTGCTGGCTGCTCTACCGCCGCGCGGTAAAGCTCAACCTCGGCGTTTTCTTCAGCCGCACGGCATTCGTGCTGATCGTCATCGCGGCGGGCGTTCTGTCCTATGGCCTCGGCGACCTCCAGGACGGGGGCGTGCTGCCCGGCCAGAGCTGGGTCGCCTTCGACCTCACCGGCACGTTCGACCCGAACTCGTGGTGGGTTTCGCTGATCAGCGGCGTTACCGAGTTGACGCCCCGGATGACCGTCCTGCAGGTGACGGCCTGGCTCGGTTACCTCGCCGTCGTGCTCCCGCTGTTCGTCAAGGCCGGTCGGCAGCCCCTCGAGCGCAAGCCGGAAAGCGAACCTGCGCCGGCGGGGAAGTGGGAACGGCTGGCGGGCAAGCACACCGCGATCGTCGCGGGCGCGCTGGTGCTGGCACCGGTCGCGGTGGCCGCGTTGGTGATCGCCGTACTTCCCCAAGCCGCAACGGGTTCCACGATCTCCGTATCCGAGCACGATTGCGCGCCGGAGTGGAAGTCCGCGCAGGCCGGTACGCAAAGCATCACGGTGACCAACAAAACCGCGAAGGCAGGCGAGATCCGGCTCGACGACAGCAGCGGCGGAATCGTCGCGGAGATCGAGACGATCGGCCCGGCCACGAGTGCCACGATGTCCGCGACGCTGGCCGACGGTTCCTACACCTTCCACTGCCTGATGTCCGGGCAGGCGACCACCGCGTCGGCTCCGGTGCAGGTCAGCGGTGGGGCGGCGAACGACGGTCCGGCTCCGGTCAAGCCGGTCACCACTGAAGATCTCACCGGCCCGAATCAGAAATATCTCGCTTACGCAGCCCAGCAACTCGGCACGGTGTCGATCGCGGTGGGCACGGTCCGCGCGGATCTGGCCGCGAACAACACCGAAGCGGCGAAGAAGGATTGGCTGACCGCGCAGCTCGCGTGGGAGCGAGTCGGCGCGTCCTACAACAGCTTCGGCGACGCGGGTACCGCGGTCGACGGCCTGCCCAACGGGTTGCCCGCCAACGCAGCTGATCCCGGCTTCACCGGGTTGCACCGCTTGGAGTACGGCTTGTGGCACGGTCAGGCTCCGGCGTCCCTGGTCCCGGTCGCCGACCAGCTCACCCAGGACCTCACGGCCCTGCGCGGAAAACTCGCCACTGACGACGTCGCGGGCGATCCCACGAAGCTGCCGATCCGAGCGCATGAAATCCTCGAAGACGCGATCCGCGATCATCTGTCCGGAATGGACGATCAAGGCAGCGGAACCGCTTACCCCGCAACGGATGCCGACGTCGACGTCACCCGAACGGTGCTGGTCGAGCTGACCCCGCTGCTCAACGAGCGCGCTCCCAATCTGGTCCAGACAGCGGAAAAGCAGCTCACCACGTTGCACGAGGCGCTGGTCAACCACGCGCCCACCACTCTCGCCCAGCGGCAGGCGGTGAACGGCGCGGCCGGAGCTGTCGTCGAAACGCTGTCCGCGGTGCCCACTCTGCTCGAAGTTCCCCCGAGCCACTGATCGGCTGGTGAATCCCGAAGTGACGAACGTCAATCGCCGCAACTTCCTGAAAGGCGCGGCCGCCGGAGCGGCAGGCACCGCGCTCACCGGAGGCGTGCTGATCGGCGGCGCACAGGCAGACGAACGCTCCGCCGGCGCCGCGCCGACCCCGGCGACGGAGTATCCGTTCCACGGCGCCAACCAGTCCGGTGTGCTCACCCCGGCTCCGGCCGAAAAGCAGGCTTCCGCCGCCTTCGTGGCATTCGACCTGCTCAGCGGCTCGAAGACGGACCTGATCGCGCTCCTGCGCACGCTCACCGACCGCGCCCGGTTCCTCACCACCGGCGGTACGCCGCCGAATCTGGGCGTCGGACGGCCGCCGTCGGACAGCGAGGTGCTCGGCCCGTCCGTCGTCGCCGACGGTCTCACCGTCACGGTTTCCTTCGGCTCGAGCCTCTTCGACCGCGTCGGTCTCGCTGTGCGGAAACCGAAAAAGCTGACCCCGATGAAGATCTTCCCGGACGACGCGCCGGAAGCCGCCTGGATGCACGGGGACCTGCTGATCCAGTTGTGCGCCAACAATCCGGACACGGTGCACCACGCGCTGCGCGACCTCACCCGGCACACGCGCGGCGCGATGCAGTTGCGGTGGAAGATGCACGGCTACAACCCGCCGCCGCGGCCGTCCGGCGCGGGCCGGAACCTGCTGGGGTTCAAGGACGGTACGGCGAATCCGGTCGGCGGCGAGGCGAGCGGGCTGGTGTGGGTCGGCGATCCGGCCGAACCCGCGTGGGCGCGCGGCGGCAGCTACCAGGTGGTGCGGCTGATCCGGATGCTGGTCGAGTTCTGGGACCGGGTGTCGATCAACGAACAGGAGAAGATGTTCGGCCGCCGCCGCGATTCGGGCGCGCCGCTGGACGGCAACGCCGAGACCGACAACCCGGACTACGCCGCCGACCCGAAGGGCGCGGTGATCCCGTTGACCTCGCACATCCGCATGGCCAACCCGCGCACGCCCGCCACCGACAACCAGCGCCTGGTCCGCCGTTCCTACAACTACGACCTCGGCGTGGACGCGAACGGGGAACTCCAGGCCGGGCACGTGTTCGTCTGCTACCAGCAGGACGTGCGGCGGCAGTTCGAGACGGTGCAGCAGCGGCTGGCCGGCGAACCGCTGGTGGACTACGTCCAGCCGTTCGGCGGCGGCTATTTCTTCACGCTGCCCGGCGTCCGCGACCAGGCCGACTGGTACGCTAGCGGGCTATTTGGTTAGGCTAACCTTGCTTCGAGTGGTCGAGGTGCGGTGCAATGAGGTATGGACCTGTACTCGATCGGCGAGGTGTCGGCGCGCTTCGACGTGCCGGTGTCGACGCTGCACTACTGGGAGAGCTGCGGCCTGATCGAGCCGCGCCGCCGCTCCGGCTGGCGGTTCTACGACCGGGACCAGCTCTACCGGATCGCGCTGATCCGCACCTGGCGCGAAACCGGCCTGCTGAGCCTCGACGACATCGCGGCGCTGCTCGGGGTCCACGGCCAGTCCGGCGACTGGCGGAGCACGGTCACCGCCCGGATCGAGTCGATCCAGGCGCAGGTGACGCGGCTGCTCGACGCGCAGGCTTATCTGCACCACCTCATGACGTGTCGGCACGACGGTCCTCTGGACGAGTGCCCTGGGTTCCGGGCCGGGGTGGAGCTGCCGGTGGCCAAGGCGGCCAAGTAGCCGAGCCTGGCCAGGTCGCGTCGTTCCGGTGAAGTGCGTGAGGGGAACCCTCAGGGAATCAGAGTCAATGAGGGTTCCCCTCACGTACGTTCGCCCGGCGTGGAGCGGCACGGGGTTGCTCGAGATGGCACCAGGTTTGAGCTGCTGGTTTGCTGATTTCGGTGCCATGGTGATGCCAAACTGAGCCATGGTGGCTTGTGGTGGTGCCAAGCGTGTGCCATAGTGGTGCCATGAACTTGACCACGTACGTAAGCAACCTCGGGCGGGAATTCGCGACGCTGGCCGAGGCCGGCGGCGAAGAGGGACGCGCGCTGGTCGAGCGGCTGACCGGATCGCTCGAATCGGCGATCCGGATGACCCTCCTGGACACCCTGTCCGGCGCCGTCGACGAGATCACCCGGGACCTCGCGCCCGGCTCGGTCGAACTGCGCCTGCGCGGCCGCGACCCGAACTTCGTCGTGACCGCGCCGCCCGCCGAACCCGCTCCGGCTCCGGCGCCCGCGGCGGAACCGGCTCCGGAGGCCGAACCGCTGTTCTCCGAGGACGGTCCGTCCGCGCGGATCAACGTGCGGCTGCCCGAACAGCTCAAGGCCGCGGTCGAGGAGGCCGCCGCCAAGGAGGGCCGTTCGGTCAACGCCTGGCTCGTCCGGGCGGCCACCGCGGCGCTGCAGCAGCGGCCCGAACGCGAGCAGCGGTTCGAGCCGCCCGGCGGGACGTTTTCCAAGCAGAGCTTCACCGGCTGGGTCCGGTAGCTCTCTCTTTTTCGCGCACTCCTTCACCCGTCTCTGACCTGCGGAGACGGCACACCTATCCGAAATGTGGGGACAACCATGCCTAAATTCGACACTCCCGACCCGATTTCCGTCACCCTCGACTTGGGCGTCGGCCAGGTCCGGTTCGCCGCGAGCGACCGTGCCGACACGGTCGTCGAGGTCCGGCCGACCGACGAGGCGGACTCGTCCGACGTGAAGACCGCGAAGCAGGTCCGCGTCGACTACAGCAACGGCACGCTGCACATCACCGGCCCGAAGATGCGGGCGTTCGACTTCTCCCGCAAGACCCGCTCGGTCGACGTGACGGTCGAACTGCCCACCGGCTCGCGGGTCACCGCCGAGGTGCAGGCGGGTGCGTTCCAGGGCACCGGGCAGCTCGGACAGTCGCGGTTCAAGACCGCGGCCGGGAACGTCAGCCTCGACCGCACCGGTCCGCTGCGCGTCGACACCTCGGTCGGGCACGTGACGGTCGAAGGGGTCGCGGGCGACGCCGAGGTCTCCACGTCGTCCGGGAAGGTCCGGCTCGGGCAGATCGACGGGACCGTCGCGGTCAAGAACTCCAATGGCGAAACCACGATCGAGTCCGCCGGCGCCGAGGTCCGGGTGCGCGCGGCCAACGGCGACATCACCGTCGAGCACGCTGGTTCCGGGGTCGACGCGAAGACGTCCAACGGGGCGATCCGGCTCGGCGAGGTCGTCCGCGGTTCGGTCCTGCTCGAGAGCGCGATCGGCGACCTGCGGATCGGCATCGCCGAGGGCACCGCGGCCTGGCTCGACGTGAAGACCAACTTCGGCCACGTCCGCAACCAGCTGGAGACGTCGGCCGGCGCGGGCGAGTCCAAGGAGACCGTCGAGGTCCGCGGGCACACGGCGTTCGGCGAGATCGTCATCCACCGCTCCTGACTCACATCTGAGGGGAAACCTATGTCCAGCAACCATTCCCGGCCCGCGATCGCCGCGACCGGACTCCGCAAATCCTTCGGCGACCACGTCGTGCTCGACGGCATCGACCTCACCGTCGCCCGCGGCACGGTCTTCTCGCTGCTCGGCGCGAACGGCGCGGGCAAGACCACCACGGTGAAGATTCTGTCCACTTTGATCAATGCCGACGCCGGTGCGGCGCAGGTCGCCGGGTACGACCTCGTCGCGGAAGCGGACGGGGTGCGGGCTTCGATCGGGGTCACCGGGCAGTTCTCCGCCGTCGACAATCTGCTGACCGGCGAGGAAAACCTGCTGCTGATGGCGGATCTGCACCACCTCGACCGGACCGCCCGGCGGCAGCGCACGGCGGAGCTGCTCGAACAGTTCGATCTCGTCGAAGCGGCGAAGAAGCCGGTGTCGACGTACTCCGGCGGCATGCGGCGCCGGCTCGACCTGGCGCTGACGCTGGTCGGCAGCCCGCAGGTGATCTTCCTCGACGAGCCGACCACCGGCCTCGACCCGCGCAGCCGCCGGGCGATGTGGGAGATCGTGCGCAAACTGGTGGCCGACGGGGTCACGATTTTCCTTACCACGCAATACCTCGAAGAGGCCGACGAACTGGCGGACCGGATCGCGGTGCTCGACCACGGGCGGATTGTCGCTGAGGGTACGGCGGAAGAGTTGAAGCGCCAGATCCCCGGCGGCCACGTCCAATTGCGCTTCGAGGAAGAGGCAGACCTCGCGGAGGCGCAGCGTGCGCTGAGCGAGGCGTCGCGGCAGAACGACGCGCTGGTGCTGCGCGCGCCCAGCGACGGCAGCTTGCAGTCGCTCAAAGCGTTGATCGACCGGCTCGACGCTTTGGCGGTGAAGGTCGGCGAACTGTCCGTGCACACCCCTGATCTCGACGACGTTTTCCTTGCCCTGACTGGCAATCCCACTGACGAAAAGGTGACTTCCCGATGACTGCTCCCGTTCTCGCCGGCCCGGATCTGCGGTTCCACCCGGTGCGCGATTCGCTGACCATGCTGCGCCGGAATCTCAAGCACATGCTCCGGTATCCGTCGCTGACGATCATGCTGGTCGGCATGCCGGTCGTGTTCCTGCTGCTGTTCGTCTACGTTTTCGGCGGCACTCTAGGCGCGGGGTTAGGCGGCGCGGGCGGAGGCAGAGCCGAGTACGCCAACTTCGTCGCGCCGACGATTCTGCTGATGACCATTACCGCCACCGTGCAGGGAACGGCGATTTCGGTGGCGATGGACCTGACCGAGGGGGTCATCGCCCGGTTCCGGACCATGCACATCGCGCGGGTTTCGGTGCTGACTGGGCATGTGCTCGGCAGTGTGCTGCAAGCGTTGTTCGGGCTCGTGGTCGTCACCGGGGTCGCCTTGCTGGTCGGGTTCCGGCCCGCCGCCGGGGTCGGTTCGTGGTTCGCGGCGGTCGGATTCCTGGTGGTGGTGGCGCTCGCGCTGGTGTGGCTGTGTGTCGCGCTCGGACAGGTGAGCAAGAGCGTCGAATCGGCGAGCAACACGCCGATGCCGTTGCTGCTCCTGCCTTTCCTCGGCAGCGGGTTCGTGCCGACCGACTCGATGCCGGGTGCGCTGCGGTGGTTTGCCGAGTACCAGCCGTTCACGCCGATCATCGAGACCCTGCGTGCGCTGCTGCTCGACAAGCCGCTGGGCAACCACCTGTGGTTCGCGCTCGGCTGGTGCGCCGTGATGGGCGTCGGCGGCTATCTCTGGTCCAAGAAGCTTTTCAATCGCGAATACGCACACTGAAGGGGGCATGGGGGATGACTGGCGAAGAGATCGTGCAAGGGGTTCCGATGGGGCGGGCGCGGGGATGCCCGTTCGATCCTCCGCCGTCGCTGACCGCGGTGCGGGACCGGGCTCCGCTGACGCGGATGGCGTTCCCGGACGGGCACGTCGGCTGGCTGGCCACCGGGCACGCGGAGGTCCGGGCGATCCTGGCGGACCAGCGGTTCAGCAGTCGGTACGAATTGTGGCACTACCCGTTTCCCGGGATGGAGCAGTTCCCGGAATTGCCACCGGCTCCGGTGGGGGATATGACGGGACTCGACGCGCCGGAGCACACGCGGTTCCGGAAACTGCTGACGGGCAAGTTCACGGTGCGGCGGATGCGGTTGCTCAGCGACCGGGTGGCCGAGGTCGCCGACGAGTATCTGGACGCGATGGAGAAGGCCGGGCCGGGGGTCGATCTGCTCGAAGCTTACGCGTATCCGGTTCCCGCGGTGATGATTTGCGAACTGCTCGGGGTGCCTTATTCGGATCGGGCTTCGTTTCTGGGGTATGCCGCGGCGATCAGTGATGTCGATCTTTCCGAAGCGGAGAGGATGACTGCTTATGGACAGCTGCAGGAGTATGTGGCTTCGCTGGTACCGGCTAAGCGGGCCGCGCCCACGGACGATCTGTTCAGCGACCTGACCGGCAGTGACCTGACCGACGAGGAATTGGCGGGGCTGGGGACGTTCCTGCTGGCGGCAGGGCTGGATACCACGGCGAACATGCTGGCGTTGGGGACTTATGCGTTGCTTCGCCATCCGGAGCAGTGGGCGGCGGTGCGGGATGAGCCGGAGGCTTCTGGCGGGGCGGTTGAGGAGTTGATGCGGTATCTGTCCATCGCGCATACCGGGGTGCGGGCGGCGCTGGAGGATGTCGAGGTCGGCGGGCAGGTTATCCGGGCTGGGGAGTCGGTGGTGCTGTCGGTGCAGGCGGCTAATCGGGATCCGCTGAAGTTCGAGCGGCCGGATGAGCTCGATGTGCGGCGGGGCGCGGTGGGGCATGTCGGGTTCGGGCATGGGATTCATCAGTGTTTGGGGCAGCAGTTGGCTCGGGTGGAGATGACCGTGGCGTTGCCTGCTTTGGTGCGGCGGTTTCCGGAGCTGCGGGTGGCGGGGGAGGTTGTTTTGCGGCCTGAGTTGCAGAATATTTATGGGGTTTCGCGGTTGCCGGTCGCCTGGTGAGTTCGGGTCGGTTGTGGTTGCGTTGGCTCCCTCGCTTTTGATTGTTAACTGCGGCGGGGGCGAGGGGATGGGGGTGGAGTGGTCGTCTTGGTGAGTTATGACGGTTGGTGGCGGTTGTGGGTGTGGTTGACGCGGATGTGGTGTGTGCGGGGGTTCGGGAGTTGGGGGTTTCGTTTGGCGGGGTGGTGATTGTGCATTCGTCGTTGTCTGCGTTGGGGGACGTGGATGGCGGGGCGGATGCGGTGGTGCGAGGGGTGTTGCGGGCGGTGGGGCCCGAGGGGACGGTGGTGGTGCCTGCGTTTACGCCGCAGGTGGCGGATCCGTTTCCGGAGTGTGTGGGGGCGGGGGACGTCGAGGTGGACGAGGCGCGGGGGAGGGTGCCGCTGTTTCATGAGGGGCTGGCGACGCCGATGGGGGCGATTCCCAACGCGGTGCTGGGGTGGGAGGGGAGCTGTCGCAGCCGGCATCCGCAGGCGTCGGTAGCGGCGGTGGGGGCGCGGGCGGCGGAGGTTGCTGGTCGGCAACCGCTGGCGTATGCGGTGGGGCGGGGGTCGCCGTTCGAGTGGTTGTACCGGGAGCGCGCGCGGATCTTGTTGCTCGGGGTCGGGCACGACCGGAACTCGTTCTTGCACTACGCCGAATCGCTGGTCCCGCATCATCGGCGGAAGGTTCGGCGGTTTCCGTACCTGGTGGACGGGGAGCGGGTGTGGGTGCGGACCGACGACGTCGGGGACGACAACGGGCGCTTCTTTCCTCAGGTCGGGGCGGAATTCGAGGCGACGGGCGGCGTCCGGCGGGGGAAGATCGGGAGCGCGGAGTGTCAAGTAATGGACTGTGTACCGTTCGTAGGGTTCGCGCGGCGCAGGCTCGCGGAGCTGCTTCGGTGAAGCCGGCACCTATACTCGGGCGTTGTGACTGAAGGGTTCTCGCAGGTGCTGGAGCGTTGCCGGGCGTTCCTGGAGGAGCGGCAGCCGTCGACGCCGTGTCTGGTCGTGGACCTTGACGTGGTGCGCGGGAACTGCGAGCGGCTTGGGCGGGTGCTGCCGGAAGCGCGGATGTACTACGCGGTCAAGGCTAATCCGGCGCCGGAGGTCGTGCGGGTTCTTCGGCAGGCGGGGGTCGGGTTCGATGTCGCGGGGCGCGAGGAGATCGAGTTGTGTCTCGCGCAAGGGGTGCGGCCCGAGTTGCTGTCTTACGGCAACACGGTGAAGAAGGCTCGGGACATCGAGTTCGCGCATCGCGTGGGGGTGCGGCGGTTTACCTTCGACAGCCTCGAGGACCTGGAGAAGATCGCGGAGTTCGCGCCGGGGGCGACGGTCTCGTGCCGGATTCTGGTGGACAGTCCTGGATCGCAGACGCCGTTCGGGCGCAAGTTCGGCTGTGCTCCCGAGATGGCGGTCGACCTGCTGGTTCGGGCGGCGGGGCTGGGGCTGGATCCGGAGGGGGTCGCGTTTCACGTTGGGTCGCAGCATGTCGATCCGCGGGCTTGGGAAGTCGGGATCGCTGCCGCGGGCGAGGTGACTCGTGCGGTTGCGGAGCGCGGGGTTTCCTTGCGGGGGTTGAATATCGGCGGTGGGTTTCCTGTCGGCTATCGGACTGAGCCGCCGCCGTTGGAGGAGTACGCGGCGGTTATTCGCGACGCCCTCGGGCGGCATTTCGCGGTGGCGCCTGAGTTGTCGTTCGAGCCGGGGCGGGTGGTGGTGGCGTCGGCTGGGGTGATTCGCAGCGAGGTCGTGCTGGTGTCGCGCAAGTCCGCAGCGGATGAGAAGCGTTGGGTGTATCTCGACATCGGCCGGTACGGCGGGCTCGCCGAGACGGAGAACGAGGCGATCGCGTACCGGTTGGTCACCGCACATGACGGCGGTCCGGATGGGCCTGTTGTGGTTGCGGGGCCGACGTGCGACGGGGACGACGTGCTTTATCAGCGCACGCCGTATCGGTTGCCGTTGGCGTTGCGGGCTGGGGATTACGTCGATATTCCGGACGCTGGAGCGTACACGCAAAGCTATTCTTCGGTGTCGTTCAACGGGTTTCCGCCGCTGCGGTCATACTTCATCGGAGGGGAGCACGGCGGGGTCGGGGAATTCGCTGGACGGCATGTGCTGGCTGAGTTCTCCGGAGTGTCCGCGGAGCTGCTCGACGATCCGGCGTTTCTGTGCGAGAGCTTGGAACGAGTGCTGGACAAGGCC
This sequence comes from Amycolatopsis sp. CFH S0740, assembly GCF_004522315.1. Lineage (NCBI taxonomy): Bacteria > Bacillati > Actinomycetota > Actinomycetes > Pseudonocardiales > Pseudonocardiaceae > Amycolatopsis > Amycolatopsis sp. CFH S0740. Next base: position 246,662 of record NZ_SDLS01000006.1, read on the forward strand.
GGCGCGACAGTGTGCGAGCTGACGTACAAGCAGTTCGAACCACACGGGGTGACGGCGATGGCGTTGCTGTCGGAGTCGCACGCTTCGATCCACACGTATCCGGAGCGCGGGTCGGCGTTCGTGGATGTGTTCACGTGCGGGCACACGGCGGATCCGGAGCAGGCGGTTCAGTTGTTGCGGGACTTGCTCGGCGCGAGCGTTTCGCGGGTCACTACTATCCACAGAGGACAGGAAGACAGTTGAACATCGAGGAACCAGTCGGCGCGGGACTGACCCGGACGTGGCACGTCTCGGACGTGCTGGTCGACACGCGGACTGCCTATCAGCACCTGGTGATCGGCAAGACAACGCAGGGGATTTCGCTGTTCTGCGACGACGAGCGGCAGAGCACCGAGTTCAGTCAGCTGGTATATCACGAGGCGTTGCTGGTTCCGGCGTTGCTCCTGGCGTCCACTGTGGACCGGGTGTTGGTCGTCGGGTCCAGCGAAGGTGTGGTGTGCCAGATCGCGGCCGAGGCGGGGGCTTCGGTCGATCACGTGGACATCGACGCCGAGGCGGTTCGGCTGTGTGCGGAGCATCTTCCGTACGGGTACACGTCGGCTGAGCTGGCTCGGGCGGAGCGTGGCGAGGGGCCGGTTCGGGTGCATTACGTCGATGGGTGGGAGTACGTCCACGCCTGTGCGGAGAAGTACGACGTGGTGCTGGTCGATCTGCCGGATGAGCAGGACGGCACCGATGCTCAGCACAATCGGTTGTACGGCAAGGAGTTCCTGGAGCAGTGCCGGTCGTTGCTGACGCCTGGTGGGGTGGTCGCGTATCAGGGCGGGTGTCCGACGTTGTGGCGGAACTCGACCTTGGTGAAATGCTGGCGCCGCTTCGAGGAGGTCTTCCCGACGCCGGTTTACTTCGGGTCGCCGGAGCACGAATGGGCGTTTTTCTTCGGGACGGACGTGGAAGCGCCGCTGGAGACCATGGTGGCGCGGTTGGAGACGATGCCGTACCGCCCGGTGTCGGTCGACGCGCTGACGTTGCGCGGGGCGACGGTTCCGCCGATCAGCCTTCGCCGGTGACGGATGTGTGGACGTTCGCGCTGATCACTCCGGACGGAGTGGTCAGTGAAGCGTTCGATTCCGTTGTGGATCTGGTGCAGCGCAACGGCTTCGTCGTGGTGACGGGTCGGGTGCTTCAGCTGGATCTGCCGACGATGATGCGGGTGTACCGGGCGTCGGAAGCGGTTGATCTGGAGAACGATCCGTTCGCGCGGCTTTACGGTTCAGGAGCGGCGTGTTTGCTCCTGCTGCATCGTGCCGACGGGGACGCTTGCGCGACGTTGACGCGCTGCAAGGGCGCGACCCGGCCGGACGCGGCGGAGCCGGGGACGGTGCGGTACCTCGGGGAGAACGTCATTCTCAATCTCCTGCACTGCCCGGACGATCGAGCCAATGCGCTGCGCGAACTGTCCATTTTGGTCGGTCCGGAGACTGCTGAGCGGTACCGTGCGGACGCGGTGTCCGGGATGCTGCGCGGGGCGGCGGCGGTGCGCGCCAGTCTTCCCGCGACCCATGGCTGGGAGGCGATTTCCTGCCCCGCAGTGGTGAATCGCATCCGGCGGCGGATCGCACAGCAGTTCGCGCCTGCCGATGCGGGCCTCCAAGCCGCCCTGGAAGACGAGCATCACCGGATCACTGAGTGCCGGACCAGTGGTGAACGGCGGCGGGCAGCGAAGCGGGCGAATCCGGCGATCCAGCGGCGGCTCACCAGCCTCGGGCTCGGAGAGCTAGCCGGAGCGCCGCCGGATCAGGCTGTGCTTGCCGAGCGCGGCGTCTTCGTTTCGCAGCTCGAGAGGCTGGTCATCGACACGCACAACGCGTGATCAATGCCCGGAGAACCACCCCGGCAGATCCAGCCTTGCCGATTCCGGCGAAGCGACCTTCCGCAGATCCTCTTCCATCGACCGCAACCGCCCGGCGCCCAAGGTCTCAGCCCACTCAGCCCGCAACTGGTCGAAGATGTGTGCGGACTTGGTCAGGCAGTCGAGACCGCGGTCGGTCAGGCGCACCAGCATGCGGCGACCGTCCTCGGGGTCGCGTTCTCGGTGGACGTATCCGAGCCGCTCCAGGGTGTCGATCGTCTTGCCCGCGGCCTGCTTGGTGACCCCGAGCGTGCGGCCCAGTTCCACGGCGGTGGTGCCGGACGGGCCGATTGCCTGGAAGACGAAACCGTGCATCGGGCGCAGGCCGGGGTGGCCCTGCTTCGCCAGCTCGGCGTGCAGGTCGTCGATCAGGCTGCGGAAGGCGAACAGCAGGCGCAGCGGCAGCTCGTATCCGGGTGGATCGCTTGACATAGGTAGACAACCTCGTTGACTATATGGACAACCTGATTGTCTATCTTAACGGGGAGAGCAGCATGACAGTGATCCGGGACAGCCGTCGGACCGAGACGCCCAACGCGGTGATGACGACGTTGGCTTCGCCGACGCAGGGCGGCAGTCAGCAGGCGGTCTGGAGAGTCGAGATGGCGCCCGGCGCGGTCGGGCCGGTGCACGCGTTCGATACCGAGCAGGTGTGGACGATCCTCGGGGCGCGGCGGAGATCACCGTGGGCGGTGTCGTTGAGGCGGTGCAGGAGGGGGAGACGGTGGTACTGCCTGCGGACGCGGAGCGGCAGGTGCGGGCGGACGCGCGGAGCGGCATGGTGGCGATCGCGTGTGCGCCGGGGAGCACGCGGGTGTATCGGACGGGTGTGGTGCCGGCCTGTGCGACGGCGGACGGGGACAAGATTCTTCCGGGCTGGGTCGCCTGAGCTGTGGCGGGCGTCACGGAATGTTCGGCGATCTTGGGCGCTACAACGGATATGTCTGCTCCCACTACGCCAGAAGAGTCCGCCGCGGTCGTTCCCGTTCTGGACGACTTCGATTTCCCGCTCGTCGACGGCGCCGCCTGCCGGATCGACGACCCGGACTGCGAAGCCTGCCAGTAACACCGCACGCACGGAGGAATCCGCTGCGTGACAAGTGGTAACAACACGAGTGACCGGTCGGTGACGGCTCGGGAAACACGGTAACTGCCGGCCCTTCCGGCAGTTACCGTCATTCTCGTGCCGTTGACATTGATCAAAGGTCAGTTCCGGGTCGTCGGGGCCTCCCCGGACGGGGATTCGGTCCGGTTCTATCCCGACCGCGCCGACGCGTTTTCCGCCGCCAACCTCAAAGTGCGGACCAATTCCCGCGGCGGGGTGCAGTTGCGCCTCGACGGGATCGACGCGCTCGAAACGCATTACCGCCCGAGGGTCGCCGGGGCCGAGTTGTGGCGTCAGCCCAAGGAACTGGCGGACGCCGCCGGGGCGGAACTGTTGCGGTACCTCGGTTTCACGAAGATCGAGCGCGACGAAGGCGGCCGCGTTTCCACCAGTACGCCGGGGGAGACGAGCGGGCACATCCTGACCCGGTTCGCCGACAAGTACGGCCGTGCGGTCGCGTTCGCGTTTCCCGGGCAGCGCGCGGGGCGTTCCACGGACGGCGGGAGCGTGCACCTCGACCCGAAAGCGCTGAAGGCGTCGGCGAATTTCCGTCTTCTCGAAACCGGGCTGGCGTATCCGACGTTCTACTCCAAGCTTTACCCGGATCTCCGGCAGGCGATGTCCGACGCGGCGGTCGCGGCGCGCACTGCGGGCAAAGGCGTGTGGGAGCACGACGTCACCACCAAGGGATTCAAGCTGAGCAGTCGCGCCCAATTGCGCGACGATGTGGTGCTTTTGCCGAAACTGTTCCGCCGTTTGGCCGATTACCTGAGTCTCGACGAAACTGACGGTGTCTCGCTCGCCGGGTTCGCGGATTACATCGACACCCGCAACGACCGGCTTTTCACCATCCCGGACGGGCACGCGACGGAACTCCACACGCTCCTGTCCGTCCGGCGGCAGACGCTGAAGCTCACGACTCCGCCGGAGCAGATCGTGTTCGAAGAGGCTTGACCGGCTGCCGCAGCACGGTCTTCAGCTTCTCGGGCGCGGTGCGGCGTGGGTCGCTCAGGTAAATCTCGTGGTGGTCGCCGTTGAAGGTCAGCTCGTGCGCGGGCAGGTATTCGTCGTGGAGTCGGTGCAGCGTGGGCGTTTCGTCGTCGTACGAGCCGAGGTGCAGGATCTGGACGCTCGTGCCTTCGGTCAGCGTGCGTAGCCGAACGCTGGTGAGGGCGGGGTTGTCCTTCTTCTTCGCGACGCTTTCGGCGGCTTCCCGGACCATCTCCTCGGTGACCCAGGCCGGCTGATTGATCATCATCGTCCAGTCCCACTTCGCTTTTTCCCGAGTGAGGAAGACGGTGGGGTCGTCGGCGCGCCACAGCCCTTCGAGCGGTCCGACGACGAAGTCCCGGCCGAGGGTTTTCTTGCTGGCGAACTTCACCGAATACGCGATTCCGTACAGCGCTTCGACGGCGTTCGTGTACTCCGGCGCGGTGTTCGGGTCGCCGTGGCCGTCGACGGCAAGGTACTGCAGCGCGGGGACGTCGACGAGGGTGAAGTCCTTCGACGGCGGCGCGTACAGCGTGCGGTGAGCCTTCTTGACGTCGTACTTCTCCATCGCGGTCTCCTTGGCGAGGACGCTCTCGGTCCAGGTGAGGTCGGCCGTGAGCATCGCTTCGCTGTAGTCGAAGATCGCCGCCGCGGCGTCCGGCAGGGGTTCTTGGCGGGCGCGCGTCGCTCGGACTTCGGCGAGTTGTGCGCGTACCGCGGCGAGCCGGGCGGTCAGGCCGGAATGCACTTCCGCGTCCGGCAGGCCCGGGCTGTTGGCCATCGCGATGAGGACGCGCGCGTGGACCGGCGTGAGGGTGGTGAGTGCTTCGCGGGTGGCGTCCGCGCAGAGTTCGACGCCGGACGGCGTGGCTTGGAAGGTCGCGCGCGATTTCCCGGAGCGCGGGCCGCCGGTGGCTTCGATCAGGCCGCGTTTGGCCAGCTTGTCGAGGACGTAATAGATCGAGGAGAAGCCGAGCGCGGTCCAGGCGCGGATGCCGCGGTCCTCGATCACCCGCTCCAGTTCGTAGCCGTGCCGGGGTTGTTCGACGAGCAGGCCGAGGACGGTCAGTTCGGCGTCGGTGAGGGCGGGCACGCCAGCTATTCTAGTACTAGAATAGCTGCGCCTCCAGGACCGCGACCTCCGGTGCCGGGTCGAAGCCGTGTCCGAGCAGCCAATGGACCACCCGGAGGCTGCGCAGCGACCACCACGCGCGGAGTACGTCGAGGTCGATGTCCGTGCCGTAACCGGCGACGACGTCGGCGAGGTGTTCCTGGTGGGCGAGGGTCAGGGCGGCGAGGTCGAAGAGGGCGTCGCCCTGGGCGGCTTCAGACCAGTCGAGGATGCCGGTGACCTCGTCGCCTTCGACGAAGATGTGGGCGACCTGCAGATCGCCGTGGGTGAACACCGGGGTCCACGGCCGCAGCGCCGCCTTGGCGAGCTGGTGGTTGCGGGTGACCAGGTCGGCGGGGAGGGCGTCGTTCGCGATCAGCCACGCGCATTCGCGGTCGAGCTCCGCGGCGAGTTCGTCGGGGTCCCAGCCGGGCGAAGGCGGCAGCGGCGCCTCGTGCAGTTTGCGGGCGGCGGCTCCTGCGGCGGCCCAGGCCTCGGGCGACGCGGTCGACGGTGTGCCAGGGCGGCCCAGTTCGCGGCCGGGCAGGGCGGCGAGCGCTAGCACGGGCGGTTTCCGCCACAGGATCTCCGGCGTCGGGACCGGGGCCAGCGCCATCGCCGCGACCTCGGCGTCGGCGCGCGCCTGATCGGTGTCGACCTTCAGGAACACGTCGCCGACGCGCAGGGTCGCGCGTTCGTGGTGGGCGACGATGACTTCGACTTCCTCCATGGCCGCGATTGTCACGAAGACGATCACTCGCGTCGCCCCATTTTTCCGGCGCGCCGCGGCGAGTACCCCCAGCACTCGCCCCTCCCGCGGAGGCTGTCCGCCCGGCCCCACCGCCGCCGGCCCGGAGGCCGGCGACCAGGTCCCCACCTCGGGGGCCGGACGTGGTTCCCACCCTGCCCGGCGCCGTCCCCAAGCTGTCCCCGGTCTGTCCTTTCGATCTTCGCGGTGCCGGTGACCTGCACGGGTATGCTCGTAACCCGGAGCGGAGGAGGGAAGTCGCGGAATGGATTTTCGCGTGCTCGGAGCGCTGGAAATCCAGGACGGGACCGACCGGCTGACGTTGCCCGGCGCGCGCCATCGCCGCGTGCTGGCCTGTTTGCTGCTGTCGCCCAACTCGGTCGTCCCGCTGCCGAAGCTGATCGAGGCGACGTGGGACGGCGAGCCGCCCGCGACCGCCACGAAGCAGATCCAGAACTGTGTGTCCGTGCTCCGCGAGCGGCTCGGCGATCCCAAGCAGAAGCTCATCGTCACCGACGGCTCGGGCTACCGGATCACGGTCGACAATCTGCAAGTCGACTGGCTTCGGTTCACCGACGCCGTTGCCGCCGCCCGGCAGTCGGCGGAGGCAGGCGCGCTGGCGGACGGGGTCGAGAAGATCCGGTCGGCGCTGCGGCTGTGGCGCGGTCCGGTGCTGGACGGACTGGACGCAGCGGCGCTCGCCGGGCGGGCGGCGCGGCTGGAGGAGCAGCGGCTCAACGCGGTGGAGCTGTGCATCGACTGGCAGCTGAAGCTCGGTCAGCACCGCGAGGTCGTGGACGAGCTGGGGGAGATCGTCGAGGAACATCCGCTGCGGGAACGGCCGTACGCGCAGCTGATGCTCGCGTTGGACCGCAGTGGGCGGCAGGCGGACGCGCTCGCGGTGTTCCAGCGATTGCGGACGCAGCTCGCTGAGGAACTCGGGGTCGATCCCGGTGCCGAGGTGCGCCGGTTGCACGAGCAGATCCTGCGCGGGGAGACCGAAGAGCCGGTTGTCGTGGAGCAGGTGCGGCCGGAGCAGCCCTCGAGTCAGCTCGACCGGGCGGCCGAGGAACTCGCGGCGGCGATCGTCCGGCAGTGGACCGCCGAGACCGAGATCCGCTCGCTGCACCGTCCGGAGCCGGTGCCGCTGACCTGGACGAGCACCGAGCGTCCGGTGGCCGCGGCCGCGGCGGCGGTGCTCGGCCGGCCCGGCGACCCGGAGCGGCTGACGTTCAGCGGCGATCTCACCGACGTCGTCGCGAAGTTCCGGCAGGTCCCGGCGCGGCAGCTGGTCGTGCTCGGCGAGCCGGGCGCGGGGAAGTCGGTGCTGGCCATCCTGCTCACGCTGGGGCTGCTGGCCGACCCGCCGCCGGGCGAACCGGTGCCGGTGCTGCTGCCGCTGTCGTCGTGGAATCCGCGCGAGGAACACCTGCACGGCTGGCTCGCCCGACGGCTGGTCGAGGAGTATCCGGGCCTGGCGAACACCGGCGCGTACGGCAAGGGCGCGGCGCTGCGGCTGGTGCTCGAAGGCCGGGTCATCCCGGTGCTCGACGGTCTCGACGAGCTGGCTCCCGGGCTGCACACCGCCGCGATCGACGCGCTGGACCAGGCCGTTTCCGGGGGCCGTCCGCTCGTGGTGACCTGCCGCAGCACCGAGTACGAATCCGCGGTGGAGCAGTCCGGGACCTTTCTGTCGCGCGCGGCGGTGGTGGAGATCGAACCGGTCGAGACCGAGGACGCGATCGACTTCCTCACCGCCCGGCAGCGCTTCGGCGAAACCCGCTGGGACCCGGTGGTCCGGCAGTTGCGGCAGCATCCGGAAAGCCCGCTGGCGCAGGCACTTCGCACGCCGCTGATGGTCGATCTGGCCAGGACGGCGTACGCGCATCCGTCGACCGATCCCGGCGAACTCTGCGACACGACGCGCTTTCCCGACCGCGCGGCGATCGAGCGACATCTGCTGGACGAGTACCTGCCCGTGGTCTACACCTCGCGACCGGCCCCGCCCGCCCGGCTCGACCGGCCGACCCGGCCGCGCGATTACCCGGCGGAACAGGCGCAGCGGTGGCTGAGCTTCTTCGCCCGGCAGCTGGAACGGGATCAAAGCCGCGATCTCGCGTGGTGGCAGCTGGATCGTGCGGTGCCGAGGCTGGTGCTGGGGCTGTGCCTCGGGCTGCCGCCGGCGTTGCTGTTCGCGCTGACCGGCTGGATCGCCGCGGGTCCGGTGATCGGGGCGATCTACGGGCTGTCGTTCGCGGTGGCAGGTTGTGTAACGCATACAGTCGGCAGCCGACCGGGCCCGTTGCGGGTGGAGGCGCGGTTCCGCGGTACTGCGGGCCGGTTCCTGCGCCGGTTCGCGGTCGGGGTGCTGATCGGGGTGTGCCTCGGCTTGGCCTGGTCGCTGTCGATCGGGGTGATCGCCCTGCTCGCGATCGTGTTCGGGCTGGCGATCGGCGTCCACGTCTGGCTGGATACGCCGCTGGAGGCGAGCCGCGTGTCGAGTCCGGCGAGCGTCCTGCGCAACGACCGCGCCGCGACGTTGTCGTTCACCTTGTCCTTCATCGTCTCGCTGGGCCTGTTCTACGGGATGGCGTTCGCCTTCACGAAGGAAACGCGGTTCCTCGGCGTCTTCAACGACCATTACGACCTGGCGCTGGCCTTCGCCGGCGGACTGGCGTCGGCGTTGCTGGGCCGGTTTTTGGTGCGGAGTCCGGGAAGTCTCGCCTACGGCATCGCTGGCGTGATCATCGGCGGCCAGGTCTTTTCGCGGGCTTCGAGCACGGCACAGGCGGTGGCGGCCGGGCTGATGTTCGGGTTGGCCGTGGGGCTGAGCGTGTGGATCTCCCGGGCTTGGGGCGCGTATACGTTCAGCCGGTTGTGGCTGGCCTCGCGGAAGCGGATCCCGGTGGATCTGATGGGTTTCCTCGACGACGCGCATCGCCGCGGTGTGCTCCGGCAGGTCGGCGAGGTCTACCAGTTCCGGCACGCGCGGTTGCAGGAACGGCTCGCGGCGGATCCGGGTTAACGCTGCAATCGCGGGTCTTGCGATGGGTCCGCGTACATCGGCGGGCAACCCTGGTCGATGGCTTCGGGACGCAGTTCGTAGTGCCACGGTTCGTTGCGGTAGATCTGGCACAGCCCATACGCGGCACCGTGTTTCGACAGCCACGACGTCGCTTCGGCGGGACCGAGGTCGATCGCGTTCCCCAGGACGTGCGCGGACCGGTCGGCGGTGGCTACCCAGCGAGCGGCTTCCTGTTCCGAGCCGTACTTCGCGATCGCCTTGTGCCGAAGTTGATTCTGATACGCCGGGGAACGCCAGCCGCTGTTGACGCGGAATTCGACGCCGTCGTTCGCGGCGTCCTTCGCCGCTCGACGCAGCGCATCCAGGAAAACCGGGTCGAGATTGGCCACGGCCGGAATCTCGGCGAACACCGTGGTGCCGGGCGGGACGGCTCCGTCGGCCTCGCTCAATGCGCCACGACGGCGAAGCACCTGGCGGACGGTTCGCCGGAAAACGGCGAGAGCCGGGCGTCGTGCGGATTCGCTGCGGGTCATGGCATTCAGCCAAGGCGAACCGGTGTTGCCAGCACGTACGCGGTTTCGGATATGCCAGCGATACGTGTCTGCTCGTAGCATCGACGGCATGCGTGTGCTGATCGTCGAGGACGAGCCCTACCTGGCTGAGGCCATCCGGGACGGGTTGCGCCTGGAGGCGATCGCGGCCGACCTCGCCGGGGACGGGGACACAGCGCTGGAAATGCTGAGCGTCAACGCGTACGACATGGCTGTGCTCGACCGGGATATCCCCGGGCCCTCGGGCGACGAGATCGCGAAGCGCGTCGTCGCGTCCGGCAGCGGCATGCCGATCCTCATGCTCACCGCCGCCGACCGGCTCGACGACAAGGTCTCCGGCTTCGAACTCGGCGCCGACGACTACCTCACCAAACCGTTCGAGATGCGGGAACTCGTGCTCCGGCTGCGCGCGCTCGATCGCAGGCGCGCGCACAACCGGCCGCCGGTGCGGGAAATCGCGGGACTGAAGCTGGACCCGTTCCGCCGCGAGGTTTACCGCGACGGCCGGTACGTCGCGCTGACCCGGAAGCAGTTCGCCGTCCTGGAGGTGCTCGTCGCGGCCGAGGGCGGGGTGGTCAGCGCCGAAGAACTCCTCGAACGGGCCTGGGACGAGAACGCGGACCCGTTCACCAACGCCGTGCGCATCACGGTTTCGGCGCTGCGCAAACGGCTCGGCGAACCGTGGCTGGTCGCGACCGTCCCCGGGGTCGGCTACCGGATCGACGACGGATCGGACCGCGCGTGATCCGCGAGCCGGGGATGAGCGTCCGGCTCAAACTGACCCTCAGCTACGCCGGATTCCTCATGCTGGCCGGGACGCTGCTGCTCGGCGCGGTGGGTTTCTTCCTGCTGGACTACCAGGACCGGGCGCTGGAGGTCATGCCGGTCGTGATGGCCCCGTCCGGCCGTGACCTGATCAAGGATTTCGCGCCCGACGCCGCCGTCGTGATGCTGCTCCTGCTGCTGTTCGGCCTGCTGGGCGGCTGGATTCTCGCCGGGCGCATGCTCGCCCCGCTGAACCGGATCACCGCCGCGACCCGGCAGGCGTCGACCGGGTCGCTCGCGCACCGGATCGAACTGGAAGGCCGCGACGACGAGTTCCGGGAACTCGCTGACAGCTTCGACGCCATGCTCGCGCGCCTCGACGCGCACGTCGCCGAACAGCGGAGATTCGCCGCCAACGCCTCCCACGAACTGCGCACGCCGCTGGCGATCACGCAGAGCCTCCTCGAAGTCGCCCGCGACGACCCGGAGCGCGATATCGGCGAACTGCACGAGCGTCTCCGCGTCGTGAACGCGCGGGCGATCGAACTCACCGAAGCGTTGCTGCTGCTCAGCCGCGCGGATCAGCGGTCGTTCACCCGGGAGCCCGTCGACCTGTCGCTTCTGGCGGAAGAAGCCGCGGAGACGTTGCTCCCGCTCGCCGAGAAACACGGGGTGACCATTGAGACCGCTGGTGATGTCACTGCCGTGAACGGGTCTCGGGCGCTTTTGCTGCAGCTGACGACGAATCTGCTGCACAACGCCATCGTCCACAACCTGCCGGAAGGCGGGACCGTGCAGCTCCGCACGACTGCGTCCGCCACGTCGAGCACGCTCATCGTGGAAAACACCGGGGAGGAAGTCAGCCCGGAGCGGATCTGGACGTTCACTGAGCCGTTCCAGCGCGGCACCGAGCGGATCCGTCGTGATCACGCTGGGGTCGGGCTGGGGCTGGCGATCGTGAAGAGCATCGCGCAGGCGCATGACGGGACGCTTTCTCTCGCGCCGGGCGTTGCGGGCGGGCTTCGGGTGACGGTGCGGCTACCTGGCGGGTCGATGTTGTTGGGCGATCGACAGGACGTGTCGCGCTAGGACGGTGTCGGCGTCGGGTGCTCCGGTCGCGGAGGCGCGGGCGGACATCGCCGCGAGACGTGCTGGGTCGGTGAGGATCGGGACGAGGGCGGATTCGATCCAGGCTGGGGTGAGGTTGGCGTCGTTGACGAGCAGTGCGCCGCCTGCCGCGACGACTGGCCCGGCGTTCAGCCGTTGCTCGCCGCCGCGGTCGGGCAGCGGGACGAACGCGGCGGGGAGTCCGACGGCGGCCAGCTCGGCGCAGGTCATGGCACCGGAACGGCAGATCGCGAAGTCGGAGGCGGCGTAGGCGTACTGCATTTCGTCGACAAACGGCAGGACTACATACGACGGGTCGGCCGCTTCGACGGTGTGCCGCGGGCCGGTGATGTGCAGGACTTGCACCCCGGCTTTCCGTAATGCGGCAGCCGCGCCGGAGGCGGCGGCGTTGATCGTGGTGGCGCCTTGTGAACCGCCGGTGACCAGCAGGACCGGGCCATCGGTGCTGAGGCCGAACTTGCGGCGAGCTGCTTCGCGGGTCGCGGGACGGTCGAGTCCGGTGATCGCTGGGCGCAGCGGGATCCCGATCGCGGTGCCGTTTTTCAGCCGGACGTCCGGGGAAGCGGTGTACACGTGGGGCGTCAGCCTGGCCGCCATGCGGTTGGCTGCTCCCGGGCGGATGTTCGCTTCGTGGATGACGATCGGCAGCTGGCGCCGGCGGGCGGCGAGGTAGGCCGGGGCGGCGACGTAGCCGCCGAAGCCCACCACCACGTCGGCTTCAACCTGGTCGAGGACTGCGCCGGCGGCGCGGATCGAAGCGCGCAACCGGGACGGCGTGTGCAGCAGCGCCCGGGTTGCCTTGCGCGGAAGCGGGACCGGCGGGATGAGTTCCAGCGGGTACCCGCGCGCCGGGATCAGCGTCGTGTCCAGGCCGCGGACGGTGCCGAGCGCGGTGATCTCCGCGGCGGGGGCCAATCTCCGTAGTGCGTCGGCGAAGTTCATCGCGGGTTCGATGTGCCCGGCCGAATGGCCTCCGGCGACGACCACGCGTGGTGCTTTGATGTCCATCTAGGCAACGAGAAAATCGAAGTACGTGTCCGGATAGGGTTCGTCCTTCAGCGTGTAGTGCCACCACTCGGATTCGTACGCGGCGAAACCGCAGTCCTCCATGATGGAACGGAGGTGCTGCCGGTTCGCCGCCTCGGTCGCGGTGAGACCGGGTGCGCCGTGGTGCGAGACCGCGTCCATCAGGTCGAAGCCACCGCCCATCGCGACGAGCTCGCCGGTGTCCAGGTGGTACAGCGTCAAATCCGTTGTGCTGCCTCGGGTGTGTCCGGATTTGGTTGCCACGTAACCATTTTCGAACATCTCCGCACGGTTGAGGTTCGGATAGTGCTGACGCTTTTTCCGGCCGTCCTCCGGCTGTTTCGCCCAGCGCAGGAAACAGTCCACGGCGCGCTGCGGCCGGTAGCCGTCCCAGATCAGCAGGCCGAAGCCCAGCGTCGCGGCTTTGTCCTGCGCGCTGTGCAGTGCGCTGCACAAGGCGTGGGTGCCGACGATCCGGTTCGCCAGGTAGCCGTCGACCGGTTTGCCGGTGAAGTTGTCCCAGGTGGCGTACTTGGCGTCCCAGCGGATCCCGGGCACGGCCTCGTCGAGGAAGGCGAAACCGGGCTTCATCGGGGCGTCCCGGCCAACGCGAGCGACACCATCCGGTCGAGCATGTCGGCGAACGAAAGTCCGGCCGCTGCCATCATCCGCGGGTACCGGCTGTAGGAGGTCAAGCCCGGGAAGGTGTTGACCTCGTTGAGCATGGCGGTGCCGTCTTCGAGCAGGAACAGGTCGACGCGGGCGAGTCCCTGGCAGCCCAGGGCGCGGTAGATGGTCTGCGCGGTCGCCTGGACGCGGGCGCGCGACTCCGCCGGGATGTCCGCGGGGACGAGGATGGTCGAGTTCTCCGAGCCGCTTTCCGGGTTGTCCTCCTGGTGGATTTTGAAGAACCCGTGCGACAGCCGGATCTGGTCCGGTTCGCCGACGAGCAGGTCCGCGCCGTTGCCCAGTACCGCGCACCCGACCTCGCTGCCCTCGACCGCTTCCTCGATCAGCAGCTTGGAATCGAACCGCGCCGCCTCCGCGAGCGCGCCCGGCAGGTCTTCCTCGCGCGAGACCTTGGTGACGCCGAACGACGAACCGGACCGGGCCGGTTTCACGAAGACGGGGTAGGAGAACTTGCTGGCGTCGACGTCCTCGTCCGCGGTGCCGGCCCAGAAGTTCGGTGTGGCGATGCCCGCGCTGTCGACGACCAGGTACGCGAGGGATTTGTCCATGCACAGCGCCGAACTCTGCACGTCACAGCCCGCGTAGGGGATTCCGGACAGTTCGAGGAGGCCCTGCATCGCGCCGTCCTCGCCGAGTTTGCCGTGCAACACCGGAAGCACCACGTCCAGCCGGACCGGCTCGTACTTGCCCTGCTCCTCGACGAGCAGCCCGTGGACGCCCCGATCCGGCGACAACATCGCCGGGCGACCGCTGTCTTCCCACGCCTCGCCGGGTCCGTCGCAGAGTTGCCACGAGCCGTCCTTGGTGATCCCGACCCAGTACGGTTCGTATTTTTCCGGGTCGAGGTTCTTCGCGACCTCTCGCGCAGATTTCACCGAGACGGGGTGTTCCTCGGAGATTCCGCCGAAGATGACGCCAACCTTGAGTTTAGCCATGGTTTGTCCAGCTTTCGAAATTCAGGCAGTTGAGGAGGCTGTTTTCCACCGCGTCGCGCAAGGCATGGTCGGTGTGGTACGCGGTGTGCGGGCTGATCAGGACGTTCGGGAGGTTTTGCAACCGCACCAGATTCGTGTTCTCGAGGGGTTTGCGGCGGCAGTCGGCGTAGAACATCCCTTCCTCCCCTTCGAGGACGTCCAATGCCGCGCCGCCGAGCCTGCCGCTTTCCAGTGCGGACAGGAGAGCGTCGGTGTCGATCAGCCCGCCGCGGCCCGTGTTGACGACGATCGCGCCGGGTTTCATCTGCTCGATCCGTTGGCGGTCAAGGAGATGGTGGGTTTCCGGAGTGAGCGGGGTGTGCAGGGTGACGATGTCGCTCTGCCGCAGCAAATCGTCGAGGGGAACGTAATCGGCTGACGTCCGGGGGTACAGGTCGTAGGCCAGCTTCTGCCCTCCGAAACCCCACAGCCGATCGATGACCGCCGCGCCGATCCGTCCGGTTCCGATGACGCCAACAGTGAGGTCGCGCAGTTCTCTTCCGGGGGTGTGGCTCAACCGGTAATCGTGCGCGTCCGTCCGGCGGATGAGGGACTTCGCGTTGCGGATCGCCATCAGCATCAACATGAGCGTGTAATCAGCGACACTGTCGGGCGAATACGCCACGTTTTCCACGGTGATGCCCATTTTCTCGGCATATTCGACGTCGAGATGGTTGCAGCCGATGCTCCGCGTCGAGAGATACTTGACGCCGACGTCGCTCAGCGCACGCAAGGTGCCATTGGTGATGCGGGTTTTGTGACTGACGCTGACACACCGGTTCCCGGCGGCGAGTTCGACAGTGGCCTCGGACAACGCCGCCGCGGTGACAGTCGGTGTCACCCCCAAACGAGACACCGCCTCCTCGACCAGAGCGGCTTCGTCGGGCCCGCAGCCGTAGATCGTGATCCCGGCCGCCGGAACCAGCGACCGAACCCGAAGCCCCGCGGCACGTGCCGGTTCGCGGTAGGTCATGGGTGCCAGTCAAGGCAGGAGGATGTTGCCAGCACGTATGCGGTTTCAGATACACGGACGATATGCGGATCGCGGGTCGCCGGGGGGATGGTGGGGAAAACCGGTGGAGCTCGCAGACCTCAGCGTGGTCGGATAGACGAGTGGGGGAGTGGGAGCAAAAGAACGCCGCGCGCCGGGCAGCGGTCTTGGCCCTGCCGACCGTCCACGCCTGGCATCATGCGCGAATCGTGCCGCCACAGCACGGAGATGTGCGGATCTCAGAGTCGATCGGGCCGCTCGGTGAGCTGCTGGCGGTGTGGTCGGCTCCTGCGGACCGAGCGGTGAAGCTTCCGGAAGTACGCGCCTCGCGTCCGGTGCGGGTGACCGTGCATGTGCCGGAAATGGCGGTCGCCGCGCGGATTCCGGATTTTCGGCTGGCGCATCCGACGGTGCAGCCACTGCCGGACGGTCGCGTGCTCACGGTCGACGCGCGGTGCACCTGGCGGTCTGAAGGGCCGGACCGCAACGCGATCGTCTACGACTCTGACGGTGAAGCGGTGGCCGAGCAGACCTTCGGCGACGGCATCGATCACGTGCAGGCCACACGAAACGGCGAGATCTGGGTCGGCTACTTCGACGAAGGCGTCCTCGGTTCGCACGGCTGGGGTGACGACGGTGCCGCGCCTCCCGTTGGCCGGAGCGGGCTGGTCCGGTTCTCGGCCGAGTTGACTGAGCAATGGCGTTACCCCGATTCCGCGCGGGCGGCGTGGGGGCACATCTTGGATTGCTACGCCCTCAACGTCGACGGCGACACCGCATGGACGTGCTTCTACACCGAATGGCCCGTCGTCCGGATCCACGACGGCGGCGTGACCGGGTGGCGCAACGAAATCCGCAGCGCCACCGCGTTGGCAGTGCGTGGTTCCCGGCTGGCCTTCTACGGCGGTTATCCGGTGTACCGGGATCGGCTGGTTGCCGGAGTGCTCGATGACGACCGGTTCCGGGTCATCGGCGAGTACCGGCTCGTGTTGCCGGATGGGGAGGAAGTACCGCGAGATGCCCGGGTTTTCGGGCGGGGCGCGGACTTGCACGTCGTGACCCGGGACGACTGGTACCGGCTCAGTCTCGAAGACCTGCCTGGATAGGAACCGCGCCGCAAAGGTTATGGCCGACGCTGGCCGTTCTGATAGTTGAGCGCGTAGCGGACCGCGTCGGCGCGCGAGTGAAAACCGGCCTTGGCGAAAAGGTTGTTGATGTGGGTTTTCACGGTGGCCTCGCTGATGACCAAGGCGGCCGCGATTTCCGGATTGCGCAGGCCGTCGCCGATCAGGCCGAGGATTTCGCGTTCGCGTGCGGTCAGCGCCAGATCCGGTTCGGCGGGAGGGGCCGGTTTGGCGGCCAGCGCGAGCAACCGTCGCTGCACCTCGGGCGAGAGCACGGTCTGGCCCTGCGCCGCGGTGCGCACGGCGTGCAGGATCGTGGTGCGGTCCGCTTCTTTGGTCAGGTATCCGCTCGCGCCCGCCTGCAGTGCGGCCAGGATCGACTCGTCGTCGTCGAACGTGGTGAGCACGAGAACGGTGGTGTCCGGCTGGCTTTCGCGGATGCGCCCGGTCGCGCCGACCCCGTCGAGCACCGGCATGTTGAGGTCCATCAGCACGACGTCCGGACGGTGTTCCTGCGCCGCCTTGACCGCTTCCGCGCCGTTGGTCGCGGTCGCGACGACGTTGACGTCCTCGGCGAGGTCGAGCATGACCGCGAGCGCTTCGCGGACAGTCGCCTGGTCGTCGACGACAACGAGACTGATCGGGCGGTCGGTCATCGAGGCAGCTCCAGTTCCACGGTCCAGCCGTCGCCGGCCGGGCCTGCTTTCAAGGTGCCGCCGAGCAGGGCGGCCCGTTCGCGCATCCCGACGAGCCCGACCCCGGAACCGCCGGCCAGTTCGGCGCGGCGGGGTTCGGTCGCGGGCCCGTTGTGCACGGTCAGCCTGACATGATCGGCGGTGAAGGCGAGCCGGAGGCTGCGAGTCGCGCCCGGCGCGTACTTGGCCGCGTTGGTCATCGCCTCCTGCGCCGCCCGGACCATGGTGTGCGTGGTCTCCGGGCCGACCGAGCCGGCTTCGCCCTCGATCGCGTACTCGGCCGACGCGTGTTCGGCGAGCTGGCTCAACGTCTCAGGCAGCGGCAAGGTGTCTTCGCGCAGCGCGTGCACCGCGCGGCGGGTCTCGCTGATCGAGTCGACGGCGATGGCGCGTGCCTTGCGGACCGCGGCGGCTGCCTCGTCGTCGCGGCCGCTGC
The DNA here is from genome assembly GCF_004522315.1 of Amycolatopsis sp. CFH S0740. Classification (NCBI taxonomy): domain Bacteria; kingdom Bacillati; phylum Actinomycetota; class Actinomycetes; order Pseudonocardiales; family Pseudonocardiaceae; genus Amycolatopsis; species Amycolatopsis sp. CFH S0740. Next base: position 263,933 of record NZ_SDLS01000006.1, read on the forward strand.
CGCGCAGTGCGTCGGCCAGGTCCAATTGCAGGGCGATCCCGGAGAGCGAATGACCGAGGACGTCGTGAATCTCGCGCGCGATCCGGCCGCGTTCGACGAGCGCTGCCTCGCGGGCTTCGGACTCGCGGGCGCGCTGGGCCGAGTCGGCGGCGAGCTGGGCGTTGCGGACTGCGTCGAGACGGTCGTGGTGCGAGATGCCGACCGCGACCGGCAGACCCACGGTCAGGGGCACCCACACCGGCCACACCGGGAATCCCGGCAACAGCTCGCCGACCGTCCAGGTCGCGGCGGCCGCGATGACCGATCCGGCGACCGCGATGGTCACCGCGGCCCGGCGGGACGCGAGCTTGACCCCGGACGCGGACGCGGCGACGAACGGGAACATCGCCGCGAACGTTCCGTGCGCCAGCGGCAGGAGCAGCGCGCCGAACAGCATGTACGCGCCCATCACGGTGATCTGCCGGTTCTCCGCGACCCGCGCCCAGGGCAGCAGCGAGACGATCCCGGCGACCGAGCACAGCACGAACAGCGACAAGGCCAATGGCCGGTACGCGACGGTCGCGTCCGGCCATTGAACCGCGGTGCAGGCGATCGCGGTGAGGACGAGGGCTGGCTGGATCAGCTCGTCCCGGTACTGCCCGAGAAGGGACAGCGACCGCCGGTCCGTCGTGCTCATGGGACCAGGTTCCTCCTCGTCTGGCCGGCGTCGTTCGCGGACTGAGTGTTCCACTCGGCCGGGCGGCCGGTGAGGTTGCGCTGGATGTTGTCCAGCAGCGGCGAGGTCTGCCCGGGCGCGCCGTCGCTGCCCCGGGTCCACATGACCTGGTGCCCGGCGCGCAGTGCGCGGTAGAGCACGACCAGCCCCTCGGCGAGGATGCCGACGCCGATGGTGAGCAGCATGCTGTTCGAGACGCCGCCCGCGTCCTGCGGGGCGAACGCGTCGAGCGCGACGTTCACGCCGATCTTGACCACGATGTTCGCCACCCACAGCCCGACGGTGACCGGCGTGTAGCGGACGAAGGCGGTGCCGTCGCGCCGGGAAATCCGGACGCTGTACCCGCGCAGGACGCCGAGGACGACGCTGATCGCCGCGGTGCCGATCAGGAAGACCAGCGAGGCCGCGGTCTTCACGTCGCCGGACACCGTGCTGAGGCCGACGACGGACAGGATCGCGGGCAGGATCAGCATCTGCTTGGCCTGCGCGGGTTCGCCGATCATCCGCCGCACCATCAGGTAGCCGACCGCCGCCACGATCAGGACGATCTCCACGGGTCCGCTCATGGGTTGTTCCTGCCTTTCGATTTCGTTCCGATGCCGAGAAAACTACGGCGGAACGGCGGCGAAGTCGTGCGGTGAGCGGCGTATTCGCGGGTGGAGAAACGCCTCCACCCGGCCCTGGATTTCTCCACCCGGGATACGCCCGCGGCGCCAAGACGGCCGGGCGCGGCGACCGTAGCGTTTTCCTGGCGAATCCCAGCAGCCAAGCCAAAATCGGGGAGTACGGCATGACCTCGCACGCCCGCACGATGATCACCACTTTGTTCCTGGACGTCGGCCTGTCCGTCGTCGCCTACTACGCGGCCAACCTGCTCGGCGCGAGCGCCTACGTGTCACTGCTGATCGGCACGATCGTCGCGGGACTGCGGACGATCTGGGTCGCGGTGGCACAGCGGCGGCTCGACCTCTTCTCGTCGTTCCTCGTGCTGCTTTTCGGCCTGGGCCTCGGGTTGAGCTTCCTCACCGGCGACCCGCGCCTGTTGCTGGCGAAGGAATCGGTGACGACCTTCTGCGCCGGCGTTGCTCTGGTCGGCAGCTGCGTGCTCAACCGGCCGCTCGCGTACTACGCGGCTCGACGCTTCGCGCTCTCGGCCGGCGGCGAGCAGCAGCGTGAATTCGAGGCCACCGCGAGCGACGCGAGGTTGCGGCGGCGTTGGTACCAGGTCTCGCTGGTGTGGGGCCTCGGGTTGACCGCCGACTCCGTGCTGCGCATCGTGGGCGTCTACACGCTGCCGTTCGACACGGCGGCCGCTTTTTCGCAGGCGTTGATGGTCGTCGCGTTCGCCGGGCTGATCGGGTGGACGCTGCTGACCCGGCGGCGGGGCGAGCAGGCGGTTCAGCGCCGGTCGTAGGCGCGCATCGCGGCCGCGACGTCGTCCAGGAAGGACAGGACGACCGGGACGTGCTCCGGCTCGAGCCGATCGGTGATGGCTTCCATCTCGGCGAGCAGCGGGCCCAGCGCGTTCCGGACGTCCTCGCGGGCGTGGTCGGTGGCCTCGAGGTGGACGCGCCGCCGGTCGCCCGGATCGGCGTGGCGGGCCAGGTGCCCGGCCGCGGCGAGCCGGTCGACCAGCACGGTCGCCGACGCCGAGGTGATGCCGAGCCGGGTGCCCAGCTCGCCGGGCCCGATCGGCTCCGGACTGGAAACGACCTGGTCGAGGGCTTGCACGTCGGTGACCCGCAGCGACAGTTTCCGCGCCAGCGCCGCCTGCATGCCCCGGCCCGCTTGCAGCAGCCGCCGCACTGCCAGGGAGAGGTCCCGCGCCGCTTGCTCGTCCGCCACGTCGGCATGGTAGCTAGAACTTCTAGCGACGAGGTACAGTGCCGACTATGGCTAGAAAATCTAGCGAATTAGCCGACGTCAATGCCGAGATGGTGCGGAAGCTGCTCGACGGCCTCGAACCGGGGGCGGAATGACCGGCGTGGTCGTCGCAGGCGGCGGACCCGGCGGCATGATGCTCGCCTACCTGCTCGGCCGCGCCGGAATCCCGGTCACGCTGCTGGAAGCGCACCAGGACTTCGACCGCGACTTCCGCGGCGATTCGTTGCACCCCTACACCCTCGAACTGCTCGACCGCCTCGGCTTGGCCGACCGGCTGCTCGCCCTTCCGCATCACAAAGCGCGCTTCTTCCGCTTCCACACCCCAGCCGGGTCGATCACCACCGCCGACTACGGCAAGCTCTCCTCGCCGTACAACTACGTCGCCCTGATGCCGCAGGCGCACTTCCTCGATTTCTTCGCCGCCGAAACCGCCGCGCTCCCGGGCACGAGTGTGCGGACCGGTGCCAAAGTTGTCGATCTGAACCGCGATGGCGACGGCCGGATCATCGGCGTCCGCTACCGCGACGACACCGGTACCCACGACCAGCCCGCTGCGCTCGTGGTCGGCGCGGACGGCCGCTTCTCCCGGATCCGCCGCCTGGCAGACGCTCCGGCCCGCTCCCTCGGCGCCACCACCGACCTGCTGTGGTTCCGGCTCCCGCACCGTCCCGAGGACCCGCCGGACGCCGACGTCGACCTCTTCTTCGGCCGGCACCACTACGTCGGCCTGCTCGCCGGGACCAGCGGCTGGCAGGTGGGATACAGCCTGCCCAAGGGCGGTTACGCGGAGGCGCGCGAACAGGGCGTCGGCCCGATCCGGGCGTTCCTCGCCGAGCACGTGCCGTGGCTGGCCGACCGTGCCGATCTGCTGACCGATTTCAGTCAGACGACCCTGCTGTCGGTCGACATCTCCCGGGTGGAGCGCTGGTGGCGGCCGGGTCTGCTGCTCATCGGCGACGCCGCGCACGTCATCTCGCCGGTCGGCGGCAACGGAATCCTCATGGCGATCCAGGACGCCGTCGCCGCGGCCAACCACCTCGTGCGGGATACGTCCGACGCTGCCCTCGCGCGGATTCAGGCCGAACGCGAACCCGCGATCCGGCAGGTGCAGGCGCAGCAGGTCCGGCTGGAACAACGCGCCGCTCGGGCGAGGGAGCGTGGTCGTCCGGCCGCCCCGCCGTATCGGCTGCTGCGTTTGCTCACCGGCATCCCGGGTGCCCGCGCTCGCGCCGCCCGCGCCAATGCCTACGGACCGACTCCGCCGGTGCTGGAATCCTGAGGCGGGAAAAGCCGCGGCAGGCAGCCGATCATCAGGGCGGACCAGGTCACGTGCGTCAACAAGGGTGCCTGAACGCCGCCGCCCCAACGGCGTTGCAGCGTGAAGAGCGTCCCCATGGTCGCTGACGCCAGCACCAACGCCGGATTCCGTGTCGCCGTGGTCGACAGCACGTACATCGCGGTCGATGTACGCGCGCCGAATGCGTCGTAAAGCGTGCCGCGGAAGAAAATCTCCTCAGCGGCACCGGTTACGAGCGTCGTCGTCACCACGGTCGGCGTCGAACCGTGATGGGCGTGGCCGAGCACGCCGGTGATTGCCCGGCGCAGCAACGGAATCCGGCGAGCGACCAATGCGCAGCCGTAAAACACGCCGAACGCGCCCGCGCCCGCCAATACCGGTTGAACGACGGCGGTACGACCTCGTGGCACCGGCCCGGCCGCGCGCGCTCCGGCGAACCAGGTCGCCGCGACCGCCGCGGTCAGCGCGTGAAATCGGCGCGACCCCGGCTTGCTCGCCAAGGACGCGCCCAGCAGCCCGGAGCCGGCCGCGGTCACCGCTGTCAGGAGCTTCTTCACTTGGCCCGCCGACGCCGCGCTCGTTCGCCCAGTGCTTGCAGCACGGCGTCGTTGTAGCCCATCGGCTCGAAGTCGACGATGCGGCGGATGGCGTCGTCGCGGACGACGACCTCGTTGCCCATCGAGTCGATCAGCGCGCGCCCGGTCGTGGCGTCGATGTCGGTGACCAGCGAAAGCCAGTAGGACGAGAGCCGGGGCGTGAGCAGCGGGACCGGCACGATCGCCAGCATCCGGCCCTCGATCACCGCGACGCGTTGCAGCATGTCCCGGTAGGTCAGCACTTCCGGGCCGCCGATGTCGAACGTCCGGCCCTCGGTCTCGGGATGCTCCAGCACGCCGGCCAGGTAGCGGACGACGTCGGCGAGCGCGATCGGCTGGGTGCGCGTCCCGACCCAGCGCGGGGTGATCATCGCGGGCAGGCGTTCGACGAGCTGGCGGGTCAGCTCCCACGACGTTCCGCCGTGCCCGATGACGATCCCCGCGCGCAGCACGGTCACCGGCACCCCGGTTTCCGCCAGCAGTTGTTCGACCTCGCGTCGGCTGGCCAGGTGTGCCGACAGCGAGTCCGCGTCGTCGCCGAGACCGCCGAGGTAGACAATCCGGCGCACTCCCGCTTCCGCGGCGGCACGAGCGAACGCGCGGGCCGCGGCGGCGTCGCGCTGCTGGAAATCGGTGCTGTCCAGGGAATGCACCAGGTAGTAGGCGGCTTCGACGTTCTTGAGCGCGTCCCGCAAGGAACCGATGTCGGCGACGTCGCCGTGGACCGGCTGGCCGGCGCCGCGGTAGCTGTCCGGGCGGCGGGTCATGGCGAGCACGTCGTGCCCGGCGTCGGTCAGCGCCGGGCACAACCGTCTGCCGACGAACCCCGAGGCTCCGGCGACCAGTACCCGCATGCTTGCGACGGTAGCCGGATCAGCGGAATTCCGCTGATCACCGCTGCCGGTCCGTCATGAGCTTGCCCATCAGCCGCGAGAGCGCCTCGTCCAGCTGGCCGCCGAGCCGCGAGCCGAGCACGGCGGCCAGTTCGGCGTCGACGGCCGCCGCGAGCGAACCTATCTCGGCCAGCAGGGTTTTCCCTTCCGCAGTGACGGTGAGGATGTGCTTGCGCCGGTTGTCCGGGTCCCGGCGCCGCTCGATGAGGGCGCGCTGCTCCAGCTGGTCGGCCAGCCGGACGACCAGGCTGGGACTCACCCGCATGAGCCGGGCGATGTCGTCCTGGGTCCGGGCGAAACCCTGGTCGACCATGGCGAGCGTCCCGAGGTGTTTGGGCGTCAGCCCGGTTTCGCGCAGGTGCCCGGCGAAGTCGTTCGCCAGGTCGGTGCCGAGCACCATGAGCCGGAAGGCCGCGGTCTCGGGCAAGGAGCTGTCGGTCGCCACGCGGGTACCCTATCATCGGTGCATAGTTCAATCTGTAAATAGTTGATGAGTGAGGTAACGATGACCGTCCTGGTGGTGGCCAATGCTGTGCTCGCGGTGGTCAGCGTCGTTTTCGCGGTGGTGGCGGCCGTGCGGCCGGCGGCGTTGAGCCACAGCGAGGCACCGGCGAACGGCGAGAAGTTCTACAGCTGGATGTACGCGGTCAGAGCCGTGCCGCTGGGCTGCGCGGCCGCGGTGGTGCCGTTCATCTGGTCTGGACCAGTCTGCGCGGTGGTCCTGATCGCGGCGGCGGTCGCGCAGGCAGGCGACGTCGGCATCGGCATTTTCCGCGGGGAGAAGGGGATGATCGCGGGAAGCGCAGTGGTGGGCGCGGCGCATGTGCTCACCGCCGTCGTGCTGTGGTGAACGAAGCCGGTTGAAAGCCGCGCGTCAGCGTCACGTCAGTGCCGGTTGCGACGCTGTCGGGGTGACGTGCCTGATGTCTGTGTCCAGTTACCTGCCCGCCGCGGTGCCGATCGCGACGCTGCAGGACGCGCTCGGCCTCACCGACGCCCAGTTGCGCAGGCTGCATCGCATCTACGGGTTGTCCGAGGTCTGCCGGTCGCCCGAGTCCGAGGCCGAGATGCTGCTCGGCGCGGTCGCGAAGCTCGACGGGTTCGCCGGGGTCGAGGAACGCGTCCGCTACGTCCTGCGGCCCAAGACCGTGCCCGCGGCGTCGCCGCATCCGTTCGATCCGCTGGCCGAAGTGCAACAGAGGCTGGGGCTGCAGAACGCGCTCGCCTTCACCGTCACCGATCACGCCTGTGCGTCCGGGCTGCTCGCCCTCGACCTCGCCGGCGCACTGCTCGAACAGGACGGCGACCCGGACGCGCTGGCGCTGATTCTCGCTGGGGAGAAGGCTTTCACCCCCGCCGCGCAGATCATCCCGGACGTCGCGGTGATGGGCGAGGGGACCGCCGCGGTGCTGGTCGCGCCTGGCGGGCAACGGGACCGGCTGCTCGGCTACGCGACGACGACGCTCGGCGGTCCCGGCGGCGAGGTCATCACGAACGAAGAGCAGAACAAGGTGTTCCGGCAGATCTATCCGGACGCGCTGGGCGACGTCACCCGCGCCGCGCTCGAGGCCGCGGGGTGTGCGGCGGGCGATCTCGCGCTCGTCCTTCCGCACAACGTCAACAAGGTTTCGTGGATCCGCGCGGCGGAGGCGATGGACGTGCCGCGGAAGCGGATCTTCCTCGGCAACGTCCCGCGCACCGGCCATTGTTTCTGCGCGGACCCGTTTCTCAACTACCACACCGCGACCCGGCTCGGGCTGCTGAACCCGGGCGAGCGCTACCTGATGGTTTCGGTCGGCCTCGGCTCGACGTTTTCCGCGATGGTCTTCGAACACTAGGAGCAGAACCTGATGAGTACGGAACTCGAGATCGAGGGCGTCGGGATCACCGAGCTGGCCGACCGTTACGGCACCCCGCTGTTCGTCTACGACGGCGGCGAACTGTCCGGCCGGATGGCCCGGCTGCGGCGGGAACTGCACGACAGCATGGAGGTCTTCTTCTCGCTGAAGTCGAACCCGAACGTGTCGATTCTGGCTGTGCTGCACGACAATGGGGCTCGCGCGGAGGTTTCGAGCCTCGCCGAACTGCGCACCGCACGCCGTGCTGGGGTGTCGCCGAATGACATCATTTTCCTCGGTCCGGGCAAGAGCCAGGCGGAGCTCGAAGCCTGTCTGGACGAGGATATCGCGGCGATCGTCTGCGAATCCTTCGGGGAACTCACGTTGATCGACCAGCTCGCCGCGGCGCGCGGAGTGCGAGCGCGGGTGGCGTTGCGGGTCAACCCGAGCTTCGCGGTCAAGGGGTCCGGGCTGACAATGGGCGGGAAGCCGCGCCAGTTCGGCATGGACGAGGAACAGCTGTTCGCCGCCGAGGATCTGGTTTCCCGGCATGCGAACGTGCGGATCATGGGCGTCCAGGTCTACATGGGCACGCGCATTCTCAGCGAGGAATCGGTGGTGGAGAACACCACTCGCATCTTTGCGCTGGCCGAACAGCTGTCCGCGCGGCTGGGCTTCGGGCTCGACCTGGTCGACGTCGGCGGCGGGCTGGGCGTGGCGTACTTCGACGGGGAACGCGACCTCGACCTCGATCTGCTGACCTCGCGGCTGAACCCGGTGATCGACGAGTTCGCCACGCGGCATCCGGACACGCGGCTCGTGATGGAACTGGGCCGCTACCTGACCGCGATGAGCGGCACCTACGTCGTGCGCGTCCGTTACGTCAAAACCTCGCTGGGACAGAACTTCGCGGTCGCTGACGGCGGCACCAACCACCACATGGCCGCGGTCGGCATCGGCTCTTACGTCAAGCGCGATTTCCCGATGCGGCTGCTGAACCGGATCGACGAACCGGCCACGGAAACCTGGCAGATCACCGGCCCGCTGTGCACGCCGAACGACGTGCTGGGCAAGAAGATCCCGCTGCCGCCGGTGCAGCCGGGTGACCTGATCGGCGTGGAACGCTCCGGTGCTTACGGCCCGAGCGCGTCACCGGTGCTGTTCCTGAGCCACGGCTACCCCGCTGAGGTGTTGGTCCATGATGGACAGTCCTATGTGATCAGTGAACGGGACGAGCCGGAGGACCTGCTGCGCCGCCAGCACCTGCACCGGCTGCCGGTTCCCGCGGTGGAGGGCTGATGTTCAGTGCCGGCGCTGCCGTGGCGACCACACGGACCTCGCCGTTCGCCGTGCTGCCGATGGGGCTGAAAACCGTGCTGCACCGGCGTTTCAGCTCTGGTGCCGACCGGCTCGACGGCCCGATCATGACGCGGTACTTCACCGACCTGGCCGCCGGACACGACGTCGGCTACTCGCCGGACCTGGTCGCCCAGGCGCAAGGCAACACGTTCATCTCCCTGGCCCGGGAATTGCTGCACGACCAGGTGCGCGAGCCGATCGACCTGGTCGTCGTCGCCCACGACGGCCCCGACTTCGACCCGCGGCTGTCCGCTCCGGTCAACCTGACCGCCGTGCTGCCGGGCGGCCCGATGACGTACTCGGTCTCCGGGCAGGGCCCGCTCGCCGGTTTCCTCGCCCTGCGGGTGGCGGCCGGATACGCGCGCCGGAGGCCGATGCGGCGCGTGCTGATCCTCGTCATGGAGCAGCGGGGAATGCCGTACGCCGGAGCCCGCCCGCCCGTGGACGCGGCGACCGCGCTGCTGTTCGAGTCCGGAGCAGGCAGTACTCGTGTTGCGCTGCTGCCCGGGATCGACCCGGTTGATGCTCGGGCCGAGGCTGATCGGCTCGCGTCGGCGGATCGTTATGGGCCAGGTTTGACTGGCGGGTCGGTCGTGGAAGGACGCTCCGCTACCGCCTTGTGGGCCGAGCCGCCTGCGGTTCTCGCTGATTACGACCCGATTCGCGGGACGCTGGGAATTTGCGCCTTCACGCGAGAAGCCGAGCCGTCCACGCCCCTGCCAGCCTGACCGCCGCTTTCGCGGTACGTGAGGGGAACCCTGAGGGAATCAGATTCCCTCAGGGTTCCCCTCACGCAACCGATCCGGAACTCTCGTCCGCGCCGCTATAATCGGGAGCGGAACTGCCGCGGCGAAGAAAAGGTGAAGATCTGTGCGCGTGGTCATCGGCGAAGACCAGTTCCTGCTCCGCGACGGGCTGGTCCGGCTGCTCGAAGCGCACGGGATGACGATCGTCGCGGCGCTCGACAACGGGCCGGATCTGCTGAACGCGCTGGTCACGGAGAAGCCGGACGTCGGCGTGGTCGACATCCGGCTTCCGCCGTCGTTCACCGACGAGGGGTTGCGCGCGGCGATCGAGGCGCGCCGCCAGGTGCCGGGGCTGCCGGTGCTGGTGCTGTCGCAGTACGTCGAACGCTTGTACGTCAACGAATTGCTGGCCGACGGTGCGGGCGCGGTCGGCTACCAGCTCAAGGACCGGGTGCTCGACGGCGACCACTTCGTCGACGTCCTGCGCGGGGTCGCCGCGGGCAACACGATGATGGACCCTGAAGTGGTGTCGAGGCTGTTCACGCACAACACGCGCGACGTCGCGCTGGAGAGCCTCACCCCGCGCGAGAACGACGTGCTCCGGCTGATCGCCGAGGGGCGGTCCAACAGCAACATCGCCGCCGAGCTGTTCGTCACCGAGAAGGCGGTGTCCAAGCACATCAACAACATCCTGGCGAAGCTGCAGCTGCCGGTGTCCGAGGACAGCAACCGGCGGGTGCAGGCGGTGCTGGCCTACCTCCGCCGCTGAGGCTCCATCGCCAGCGCCACGCCCCCCGGCCGATTACCACCTGGTTGAATCGCCATTGTCCGTGAGGGGAACCCTGAGGGAATCAGATTCCCTCAGGGTTCCCCTCACGGACCGCGAACCCGGCCCGGCGTTCAGCCGATCGGCCGGCACGGGATTTCGATGACCACCGAGGTCGGGCCGCCGAGCGGGCTGAGCACGGTGAGGAATCCGTCCAGCGGGGCGAGCCTGCGTTCGAGTTCGCGCAGGCCGGTGCCCTTCGCCGGGTCCGCGCCGCCGTTGCCGTAGTCGGTGACCGTGATGGACAGCCGTCCGGCCGAATGGTGCATGTCGATTTTCCCGGAATCCGCGCCGGAATGCTTCATCGCGTTGTTGAGCACCTCGGAAACGGTGAAATACGCGGCGGTCTCGACGGCGGGCGCGAACCGGCCGGGGAGGTCGACGGTGGTCTCCATCTCCAGCGTCGCTTCCATCCCGAGTTCGCGGACCGCGTCGGCGAGACCGCGGTCGACCAGCACCGGCGGCTGGATCCCGCGCACCAGATCGCGCAGTTCCTGCAGTGCTTTCACCGAGCTCGCCTTGGCCTCTTCCAGCAGGCTCTTCGCGGCTTCCGGCTGCCGTTCGGCGAGTTTCGCGGCCGCGTCGAGCGTCATTCCCATCGCGACCAGGCGGGCTTGCGCGCCGTCGTGCAGATTGCGTTCGATCCGGCGCAGTTCCAGCGCCTGGTGGCCGACCGCGTCGTCGCGTGTGGTGGTGAGGTGCTGGACGCGCTGGGCGAGCACGGTGCTTTCGGACGGGGAAAGGAATTTCGCCGCCAGCGCCGCGTGCAGTTTCAGCAGGTGCGGGGCCGCCCACAGGACGAGCGGGAAATGCAGCAGGCCCAGCACGACCGCGATCCAGGCGACGGCCGGGTTGTCCACCGGCAGCGCCACGTACCAGTCGCCGAGCCACAAATCGTCCAGAACCGGGTAGAGCAACGGCATCAGCAGCCCGCGCACGCCGTCGACCACCAGCGCCAGCGGGGCCAGCGTGAGCAGGCACCCGATCGTGCAGTCCACCAGCAGCCAGGCCGTGTCCCGCCAGGTGGCACGGTCGGCCAGCAACCGCGCGAACACCTGGAAGAACCGCGTGCCCTCGGGCAGCGGGAGATACGGTTGCGGCACCTCCCGCCCGGTCCAGGCGCCGTGCAGTTTCCGCTGCAGATTGGCGACCGCGCGGACGGCGTACACCACCGGCGGAATCAGGAAGACCCCGACGCCGACGCCGAGCAGGGAAGCCGCGCAGGCCAGGAGCGCGAAAAGCACCACCTCGACCGGTGCGAGCAGACCCAGCGCGGTGCTGTGCAGCACGGCGAGGCCGCCCCGCGCGAACCAGGGCTTCGGCGCCGCCGGCTCGCGGGCATCGGTGGAGGGCATGTCCCGATTATGTGCTGTTCCCGGCTTTCCCGGCAGGGGTGCTAGGACCAGTCCGGATCGAAGAGTTAGCACCATCGGAATCCGCCCTTGCCGCTCGTAGGTTTCTTCTGTACCCGACGCGCCTGGGAGAGTGACCGATGTACCAGTCCGGACAGCCAAGCACGGATGCGGTGACGCTCCGCTCCGTCACCAAGTTCTACGGAGGGAACCGGGCCCGCGTCGTCGCACTCGACGGGATCTCGGTTTCGTTCGCCCGCGGCAGTTTCACCGCGGTGATGGGACCGTCCGGTTCGGGCAAGAGCACGCTGCTGCACTGCGCGGCCGGGCTCGACCAGCCGGATTCGGGCACGGTCGTGCTGGCCGACCAGGATCTCGGCCGGCTCGACGAGGCGCAGCTGACCCGGATGCGCCGCGACCACATCGGATTCATTTTCCAGCAGTTCAACCTGCTGCCGTCGCTCGACGTGGTCGACAACGTCACGCTTCCGCTGCGGCTGGCGGGGAAGAAGGCCGATCCGGCGCTGGTGAACCGGATCATCGAGCAGGTCGGGCTCGGCGGACGGCGCGGGCACCGCCCCGGTGAATTGTCCGGCGGCCAACAGCAGCGCGTGGCGATCGCCCGCGCGCTGGTCAGCCGTCCGCACGTGACCTTCGCCGACGAGCCGACCGGCGCGCTGGACACGACGTCCGCGAGCGAGATCCTGGACCTGCTGCGCGCCGCGGTGCGGGCCGAAGGGCAGACCATCGTGATGGTGACGCACGATCCGGTCGCCGCCTCCTACGCCGACCGGGTGCTGTTCCTCGCCGACGGGCAGTTCGCCGGCGAGTTGCACGAACCGACCGTGGACGAGGTCGCGCGCGGCCTGACCGCGTTGAGCGCACGCACGACGCGGCTCGGCCGCGACGGCCGGAACACCGTCGGGACGGTGCGCTGATGCTGCGCCTTGCCCTGAGCACCCTCCGGTTCCGCAAGGCCGGATTCACCGCGACGTTCGTCGCGCTGCTCGTAGGAACCGCCATCGTGATGGCGTGCGGCGGCCTCATGCAGACCGGGATCTCGCCGCGGGTGCCGCCGCAGCGGCTCGCCGAGGCCCCGGTGGTCGTCGCGGGCGACCAGCACTACAACCTCCCGCCGACGAACCCGGGCACCGAGGACGAGGACCACGAATCCGCGACCCTGCCCGAACGGGTGCGCCTCGACGCGTCACTCGGGGCGAAGATCGCGGCCGTTCCGGGCGTCGCGAAGGTCGTTCCCGACGTGTCGATCCCGGCGACGCTGCCCGCGGATCCCGACGTGAAACTGGTGCGCGGCACCGCGTTGGGGCACGACTGGGCGACCGCCGAGCTGGCCCCGTATTCGCTGACCGACGGGCGGGCACCGCAGCGCAGCGGCGAAGTCGTGCTCGACCAGTCGACGGCCGCGGCCACCGGGGTCGCCTCGGGCGGTTCGGTGCAGATCGCCGTGCGCGGCGGGGTCCGGTCCTTCCAGGTGGTCGGAATCGCTGTCGCGGGCGGGAAAATAGCGTCCGACGCGGTGTTCTTCTCCCACGAAGACGCCCTTGCGCTGACACCCGCGACCGGTCAGGTCGACGCGTTCGGCGTGCTTCCCGCCGCAGGCACGGATCCGGCCGCGCTGAGCACCCAGATCGCGAACGTGGTCCGCGACCAGCACGCGGTCGCGCTGACCGGAGTAGCGCGCGGGACGGCCGAGTTCGCGCAGGCGAGCGACGGCGGCGAAATCCTGGTGATCCTGGCCGCGGTGTTCGGCGGGCTGGCCGTGCAGGTCGCGTTGTTCGTGGTGGCCAGCACGCTGGGTCTGTCGGTGCAGCAGCGGCGGCGCGAGGTCGCGTTGCTGCGTGCGGTCGGCGCGACGCCCAAACAGGTGAGCCGGATGATCACCGCGGAGTCGATGGTGATCGGGATCCTCGCGACCGTGCTGGCCGCTTTCCCCGGCGAACTGCTCGGGAACTGGCTGTTCGACCGGCTGTCCGGGTTCGGCGTCTTCGAACCGGTGCTGGCGTATCACCAGGACTGGATTCCGACCGCCGCCGGCGTTCTCGTGGGCCTGCTGTCCGCGTGGGGCGCGGGATTCGTCGCGGCACGGTACGCCGGGCGGACGCGTCCGGTGGAGGCGATGCAGGAACTGGTCTCGCCGAAGCGCTGGCTGACGTCGTTCCGGCTGTGGTGGGGCATTGGCAGCCTGATCGGCGGCGTGGCGCTCGCGTACCTGACGATCACCGTGATGGACGGACCGCTCGCCGCCAGTACGGCCGGACCGGCGGTCACGCTAGTCGCGGCGGCGGTCGCGCTCTTCGCGCCGGGGATCACCCGGGTGATGGTCGCGGTGCTGCGGGTTCCGGTGCGGGCGGTGAGCGGGCTGTCCGGCTATCTCGCGATGGCCAACGCCCGGGTGCGCTGGCTGCCGATGTCCGGTGCGGTCGTGCCGGTCATGCTCGCCACGACGCTGGCCGTGTTCATGCTCTACTTCCAGACCACGCAGGTGGAATCGGCGAAGCAGAAGTACGCGTCGAACCTTTCGGCGGACGCGGTCGTCACTTCGTCGACCGGCGACGTCGGCACCGGGTTGCTCGACAAGGTCCGGGCGCTGCCCGGGGTCGGCACCGCTTCGGCGTACGTGACCAGCAAGGGCTACAACGAGAAGCCGTCGGACTCGAGCCAGGACGAGGACGGGCTGGCGCTGACCGGGGTCACCGGTGACGCGGTCGCGAAGACCCGGGCGTCCGAGGTCGCGACCGGTTCGCTGGATGCGTTGCAGGGCAACACCATCGCGCTCCCGGTCGACAACGCGACCCGGCTGCACGTCAAGGTCGGCGACGAGATCAGCCTGCGGCTCGGCGACGGTGCGCAGGTGCGGTTGCGCGTGGTGGCGACGCTGCGCTCGGCGGCGGAGTTCGCGACGGCGTTGCTGCCCGCGGGCACGCTGGCTCCGCACACGACCGACGGGATCGCGTCGCAGGTGCTCGTCACCGCGGCGGCGGGCACGAGCGTCTCCCAGCTGATGAGCACGCTCGACGGGCTGGCGCAGTCCTCGCCCGGCGTGCAGGTCGCGAACCGGGACACGCTCACCGCCAAGTTCGTGCAGGAGCAGGAAGCGAACGCCTGGGTCAACTACCTCGTGGTCGGCATGATCCTGCTCTACGCGGCGATCTCGGTGGTGAACACGCTCGTGCTCTCGACCGCGCACCGGCGGCGCGAGTTCGGCCTGCAACGGCTGGCCGGGTCGAGCCGGGGCCAGGTGCTCGGCGTGATGGCCGTGGAGGGGATCGTCGTCGCGATCATCGGCGTGGTTCTCGGCACCGTCGTCTCGCTCGCGATGCTGGTCCCGTTCAGCCAGGCGGTGTCCGACAGCTGGCTGCCGTATGGTCCATTGTGGATTTATGGGGTGGTGGTCGTGCTCGCGGTCGTGGTAAGCATGGTCGCCACGCTCTTCCCGACGTGGCTCGCGGTGCGCGGCAAGACCTCGATCGCCATGCTCTCTCCTGAATAGGTGACCCCTGGGCGGCCGCCCGCCGCTGACTGCCCCCAGCTGTCAGCGCGCGGTCAGCCCGGGGTCACCGCCCCGCCGTAGCGTCACCGGCATGAGTCCGAACGAGGCGGGAAGCCCTTCCTGGGACGCGATCGTGATCGGGTCCGGGATCGGCGGCCTCGTCTGCGCCGGCTACCTCGCCGCCTTCGGCCGCCGGGTCCTGGTGCTCGAACAGCACGACGTCGCGGGCGGCAACTGCCACATGTTCCGGCGGCGGCGCTCCTACGAGTTCGACATCGGCGTGCACTACCTCGGCGACTGCGGGCCCGGCGGGCTGCTCCCGTCGCTGCTGGCCGGGCTCGGCGTCGGCGACCGGGTGCGGTTCCGCAGGCTCGACCCGGACGGCTTCGACCGGATCGTGCTGCCGGGCGTGCGTTTCGACGTGCCGGAAGGCTGGTCCCGGTACGGGGACCGGCTGCTCGAGACCTTTCCCGCGGAGGCCGCCGCGCTTCAGGAGTACCTGGCGATCTGCGGCGAGATCGCCGCGTCGGCCCGGTACTCGGCGAGCGCCCGGCCGGTCTTGGGCGGTTCGCCCGCGGTGGTGCGCTGGAGCCGGCGCAGCCTGAGCCGCCTGTTCGACCATTGTGGACTGTCCGCGGCCGCTCGCACGGTGCTGGCCGCGCAGTCCGGCAACTACGCCTCCTCGCCCGCGAACACCGTTGTCGCGGCGCACATTCGCATGCTCGACGATTACCTGACCGGCGGCGCGTACTACCCGGTCGGCGGCGGGCAGATGCTGGCGGCCGCGCTGGTGGAACAGCTCGAAGCGCACGGTGGCCAGCTGCGCACCAAAGCCCGCGCCGCGCGGATCCTGATCGAGGACGGTCGCGCGGCCGGCGTGGAGCTGACTGACGGAGACGTGCTGCGCGCGCCGCTTGTCGTGTCCAATGCGGACTATCGGCGCACCGTGCTGGAGTTGTGCGGCGGCCGGGAAAACTTCCCCGAAGGCGTCGTCCGGCGAACCGAAGACGCGGTCATGCGGCTGCCGCTGGTCACCAGTTATGCGGTGGTGGCCGCGGAACTGCCCGAAGCGTCCGAGGCCAACATCTGGTACTGGCCGAGCGGTGACGTCGAACGTGCTTACGCCCGAACGGAAGCGGGTCAGTTCGACGAGCTGCCGTTCGTGTTCATCTCGTCCGCGTCGCACAAGGATCCCGGCAACACCGCGGTCTGCCCGCCCGGACACACGAACCTCCAGATCATGACCGCGTGCCCGCCCGGCTACGCGCCGTGGGGCGTCACCGATGGACCGGCGTCCGGGCTCCGCTACCGACGCGTCGCCGAATACCGCGCGGCCAAAGAGAAACTCGCCGCCTGTCTGCTCGACCGCGCCGAAGAGGTGCTCGGCCCGTTCCGGGACCGCATCGTCTACCTCGAATCCGCTACCCCGCTCACGCAGGAGCGCTACACGCTCGCCACCGGCGGAGCCGCGTACGGACTGCAGTCCTGGGGCCCGCACGGACGGCGCCCGGACGTGCGGACCGCGGTGGAAGGACTGTTCGTCGCCGGACAGGACGTCCACGGCGGGGGAGTCGTCGGAGCCGCGGTCGGCGGTGCGCAATGCGCCGAAGCGATTCTCGACCGGCCGGTGCTGGCCGAAGCCTACGACGGCGCGGTCTTCGCCGACCGCGCCCTGTTGCCCGAACGCGGCCACGACTGGGATCCGCTGCGGATTTCCCGCGGCCAGGCCCGCCGCGACGCCCGCGGATTCGCTCCGACGGCGCGCTGAACCCCGTGTAAGGAGAAGGAGAGCCATGACTGAGACAACCCAGACCACGCAGACCTTGACGGAGGACCGGGTCGTCGAGGGCATCACCGGCGCGCTGGGCGCGGTGCTCGAACGCGACGTCGCCGACCTGTCGGAGGACACCCGGCTGTCCGACGCCGGCCTCGACTCGACCGGCGTGCTGGAACTGCTGATGCAGCTCGAGGACACGTTCGGCATCGAGTTCGACACCGAGAACCTGGAGATGCAGCACTTCGAATCGGTGCGTTCGCTCGCCGCGTTCGTCATCGCGGAAATCCGTGCCTGACCAGGCGTCGTGGCAGGAGTGCCGCCGCGTCGCCCGGGAGCAGGGCGTCGCGCCCGCACTCAAGCTGCTGCGGACGGGGCCCCGGAACACCGCGATCGCGGCCGTCCCGGCGGGAGAACTGCCCGCCGGGACGGAGATCCTGCGGGAAGCCGATCTTCCCGGCGGCGCGGTCGCGTTCGCCCGGGGACTGCCGGGCGCGCCCGCGGGGCCGGACCTGGTGTGGGTGCGGCTGGGGCTTTCCCAGGCGCTGCTCGACGAGTGTCTCCGGTACTTGGGCGAGCGGCGTTCGGGGGAAGAGTCGTTGCTGCGCAAGCAGATGATCCAGGACTGCCTCGCCACGGCGCTCAACGGCCAGCTCTCGGTCGAAGCGGATCTGCTGGCCGCGGGCGGGACGCTGGCTCCCGCGCGGGTGCGGTATCTGCACCACTTGCTGTCCGATGTGGACCGGAAACTGCTCGGCTTGCTGGGGGCGAAGGGTTTCCTGGCCGGTGGACCGGGTGAGGTCGCCGACGTCTCGGAGCTGCTCGCGAGCGTCCACGAAATGGCCGAGGGGACGACGTGACGGGCACTGTGCTGACCGAACCCTTGCTGGCGCTGCGAGAGCTCGCCGCCGAGTGGGCGACCGGCCTGCGTGCCGCCGGTGCGGTGCTAGACCGCGATCCCGAGGCCGTCGACCAGTTCGCTGACCTGCCCGCGGTGCGCTGCATGGCGCAGCTGCTGGTCCCGGGGGAGTACGGCTCGGAGGGCATCAACGTCGCCGGGCACCGGTTCCACGGGATGACCGCGCTGGAACGGACGGTGCTGCTGGAGGAGTTCGCCCGGGGCGACGCGGGCGCGACGCTCGCCGCACCGGGCGCGTCCATGTCCGGCGTGCTGCTCGACGTTCTCGGCGACGACGAGCAGAAAGCCTGGTTCTACGGCAGGCTCGTCGACCGTCCAACGTGGACTTTCTTCGCGCTCACCGAACCGGACGCCGGTTCCGACGCGAACGCGCTGACCACGAGCCTGACTCCGGGACCGGACGGCGACTTCGTGCTGAACGGCCGGAAACGGTATGTCGGCAACGCTTCCCGCGCAGGCATGGGCGTCGTCTTCGCCCGCACCGCGCCCGGCCCGCTCGGCGTCCGGGCGGTCCTCGTGGACACCGCTTCCCCCGGCTTCCACGCCGAACCGCTGGGCATGCTCGGATTGCGCGGCGCACGATTCTGCGCCCTCGAGTTCGACAACGTGCGGATCCCCGCGAACCGGGTCCTGGGCCGCCATCTTTCCCCGGCCAGGCGCGGGATGTGGGCCGCCACGCTGACGTTCAACCGCCTCCGCCCCGGCGTCGCGGCGATCGCCATCGGCATCGCGCGAGCGGCGCACGAGTACGTCCGGACCGAAGGCGGCCTGCTCACCGGCGGCGCGGCGGCCGAATGGGACCAGCTTGGCTACCGGATCGAGAGCGTCCGGAACCTGGTGCAGCTCGCGGCGATGGAGGTGGACGCGGGCGGCAGCCGCGGCGGGCACCTCGCCTCGTCCGCCAAAGCCGAAGCGAGCAGGCTCGCCGAGGACGCGACCAGGGCGGCCTGCCGGTTCTTCGGGCCGGGCGCGCGCTGGACGCATCCCTTGCTGGACAAGCTGATTCGCGACGCACGCGGCGTCGAATTCATGGAAGGCGCCGCGAACATCCAGAAACTCATCGTCTTCACCGGGCTGCTCGCCGGCAAAGTCGGCCAGGGCGAGTCGTTCCCGGCGCTGAACCGCGGAGGTTTGCCGTGCGGGTGATATCCGCCCCTCAGGAGTTCACCGTCCCGGATCTTTACGTCGACCTGCGCCGGTTCGTCGGCCGCGACCTGTTCGTCAAGTGCGAGGGGTTCAACTTCGCCGGGTCGATCAAGCTCAAGGCCGCGCTGGAGATCGTCGAGCGCGCCGAACGCGACGGCAGGCTGCGCCCTGGGCAGACGATCGTCGAGAGCTCGTCCGGAAACATCGGTGTCGCGCTCGCGATGGTGGCGGCCAGCCGCGGCTACCGGTTCATCTGCGTGACCGACGACCACTGCACGCTGTCCGCGCGGCAGCTGATGCAGAACTACGGCGCCGAGGTCCGCGTGCTGACCGAACCGCATCCGGTCGACGGGCTGGTCGGCGCGCGGCAGCGGCTGGTGGAGAGCCTCTGCGCGGAGCACGAGGACTACGTCTGGCTCGACCAGCACACCAACCCGGGCAACTGGACCGCGCACTACCGGACCACCGGCCCGGAGATCCTGCGCATGTTCCCCGGCCTCGACGTGCTGTTCGTCGGCACCGGCACGGCCGGGACGCTGATGGGCTGCGCCCGGTACCTGCGCGAGGCGCGCCGGTCGATCCGGGTGGTCGCGGTGGACAGCGTCGGCTCGGTGAGCTTCGGCGGCCCGCCCGGACCGCGGCAGATTCCCGGGCTCGGCTCCGCGATCCGCCCGGCGCTGCTCGACGAGTCCTTGGTGGACGACGTGGTGCACGTCGAGGAAACCGAAACCGTGGAGATGTGCCGGACGCTGGTGGGGCACGGGTTCCTGTTCGGCGGCTCGACCGGCACCGTCGTCGCCGGAGCGCTTTCCTGGCTCGCCCGCGAGGACCGCGACCTGACCGCCGTGGCCATTTCCCCGGATCTGGGCGACCACTACCTGGACACGGTCTACCGGGACCACTGGGCCGCCGACGCGCTCGGTCGCGTGCCCGGGCAGACCACCGACCGACTTTCCGAGGTGCCGCGATGACCGCTGTCGAGACCAGCCTGCCCCTGTCCACGGCCCAGACCGACGTCTGGTTCGACGAGCAGCTGTCCGGAGGCGGTCTCGCCTACGCGATGGCCGACTACCTGGACATCACCGGCGACCTGGACGTGCCGGTGTTCGTCGAGGCGTTCCGCCTGCTCACCGACGAGGCCGAATGCTTCCGCGCGCGCTTCTTCGAGGTCGACGGCGAACCGCGCCAGGTGGTCGAGCCGCTGACCGAACTGCCGGTCAGCTTCCTGGACCTGTCCGGCGAACCGGACCCCGAGGCGGCCGCGCTCGCGTGGATGCACGAGGACCTGGCCCGGCCGTTCTCGGTCAGCGATTTCCCGCTGTTCCGCGCCGCGCTGCTCACGCTCGGCCCGCGCCGGCGGTTCTGGTATCTCACCACCCACCACCTGGTGGGCGACGGGTTCAGCGCCGCGATCTGCCACCGCCGGATGGGCGAGCTGTACACGGCGGTGCTGACCGGCAAGGAGCCCGAGGGCCGTCCGCTGCCGCCGTTCCGGGACCTGCTGGAGTCCGAACTCGCCTACCAGAACTCGACGCACCTCGGCCGTGACCGCGAGTTCTGGAGCAGCCACTTCAGCACGGTCCCCGACCTGATCAGCCTGTCCGGCAAGGAACCCGCGCCTGCTCGCGGATTCCTTCGCCGCACGCTCGCCCTGCCCGCCGACGCGGCCGCCGCGGCGCGCAAGGCGGTGGCACAGGCCGGGGTGACCCTGCCGACCTTCCTGCTCGCCGCGATGGCCGCCTACACCGAGCGTCTTTCCGGGATCCAGGACCTGATGCTGACCGTCCCGGTCGCCGCCCGCGCGGGGGTCCGGACGCGGACGATCCCGGGGATGATGGCGAACTACCTGCCATTGAAAATGCAGGTCACGCCCGCGATGACGCCGCAGCTGCTGCTGAAGCAAGCTTCGCGGGAGCTCGCCCGCACGCTGAAGCACCAGCGGTATCACGTCAACCAGATCCGCCGTGACATCGGCGTGCGCAGCGACGAGCGGCGGCCGTTCGGCGGGCCCTTCGTCAACGTGCTGCCCGCGGACCCCGGGTTGCGGCTGGGCGACTGCGTGACCCGGGTGCGGAATCTGTCGACCGGGATCACGAACGACCTGTCGATCACCGTCCTCGACGAGCCCGGCGGCGGGATCGAACTGCACCTCAACGGAAATCCGGACCTCTACGACGAGTCCGGAGTGGACACTCACCTGCACCGGTTCGCCGGGTTCTTGGACCGCTTCGCGCGCGCCGATCCGGACGCGCCGCTCGCCCGCATCGATGTCGCCGACGCGCGGGAGCGCGAGGAACTGCTCGCCGCCGGGCTGGGTGCCAGTGGCCCGGTGGGTGCGGGCGTGGTGGAGCGAGTGCGCGCGCAGGCTCCGGACGCGGTGGCGGTGGTCGATGCTGCTGGTGCGGTCAGCTATGCGGACTTGGTCGGGATGGCCTCGGCGTTGTCGCGGCGGTTGTCTACCGGACGCGTGGTCGGCGTGCTCGCTGGACCGGGGAGTGGCTTCATCTCAGCGGTTCTTGGCGTGCTCGGTGCCGGTGGTGCTTACGTGCCGCTGGATCCGACGCTTCCGTTGGCGCGGTTGCGCGACCTGGTGGCGGACAGCGGCGCGGCCTGCGTGCTCGCGGCCCCGGAATTCCAGGAGCTTGCGGCAGAGCTGCCGGTGGACGTCGTGGAGCTGGACGGCACGGTCGACCCCGAGTTGGTACCGGTGGTCGGCGAGGACGACGACGTCGCGTACGTGATCTTCACGTCGGGTTCGACCGGTCGTCCGAAGGGCGCGATGGTTTCGCGGCTCGGGATGATGAACCACCTGCTGGCGAAGGTCGAAGACCTCAGGCTGGGCGCGTCGGACGTGGTCGTGCAGAACGCGCCGCTGACGTTCGACGTGTCGGTGTGGCAGATGCTCGCGCCGCTGGTGGTCGGCGGTCAGGTCCGCGTGGTGGACCGGCAGATCGCGGCGGATCCGGAGACGCTGTTCGGCTTGGGCATGTCGGTGCTGGAAGTTGTTCCGTCATTGCTCCGGGCGGCGTTGGACTTCTGGGATGCTGGTGGTCCGCCGGAGCTGGCCGGTTTGCGGTGGCTGGTGGTGACAGGCGAGGCGTTGCCGCCGGACCTGTGCGTGCGGTGGTTCGGGTACTTCCCGCAGATCCCGCTGGTGAACGCCTACGGTCCGACGGAGTGCTCGGACGACGTGACGCACGCGGTTCTGTCCAGTGTGGACGATGTGCGTGGGCTGCGGACGCCGATCGGTCTTCCGGTGCGGAACACCCGGCTGTACGTGCTGAGCGACGAACTGCGTCCGGTCCCGGCCGGTGCGGCTGGCGAACTGTACGTCGGCGGTTTGGTGGTCGGTCGCGGTTACGTGGGCGATCCGGGCAAGACGGGGTCGGTGTTCGTCGCGGACCCGTTCGGCGAGCCGGGCACGCGGATGTACCGGACCGGCGACCGCGTGGTGCGCCGCGCGGACGGGGCGCTGGAGTTTATCGAGCGCCGCGACTTCCAGGTCAAGATCCGCGGTCACCGCATCGAACTCGGCGAGATCGAGGCGACCCTGCGCGAGCTGCCCGAGATCGCGGACGCGGTCGTGGTGGTGCGCGACGACGCCGGGACCAAACGGCTCGCCGCGTACCTGGTCGGCACGGAGCCGGTCGACGTCCCGTCCGTGCGCAGCGAACTGCAGCAGCGGCTGCCGGACTACCTGGTGCCGCCCGCGATGGTCGTGCTCGACGCGATGCCGCTGACCGTCCACGGCAAGGTCGACCGGGACGCGCTGCCCGAGCCGGATTTCGCCGCCGAAGCGGTCGGCCGGTCGCCGCGCAACGCCGTCGAGGCCATCCTGTGCGACGTGCTGGCCGAGGTGCTGACGGTGCCGAAGGTCTACATCGACGACAACTTCTTCGCGCTCGGCGGCGACAGCGTCAGCTCGATCCAGGTGGTCAGCCGCGCGCGCAAGGCCGGGCTGGTCATCACCCCGCGCGACCTGCTGGAAGCCCGGACCCCGGCGGCGATCGCGGAAAACGCGGTTCCGATCGGGGACGACGTCGCTCCGGAACCCGCTGCGGCACTGGTCGAACTCGAACCGGGAGAACTTGACGAGCTGCGGGCCGGGCCGGTCGAGGAAGTGCTTCCGCTCGCGCCGTTGCAGCAGGGCATGCTTTTCCACACCGAACTCGATGCCGAGGGCGTCGATTTCTATGCCGTGCAAGCGATCGCGGACCTCGAAGGCCCCTTGGACACCGCAGCCGTCCGAGACGCCTGCGCCACGCTGCTGACCCGCCACACCGCCCTGCGCGGATATTTCCGGCGACGCCGCAACGGGGAACCGGTGCAGCTAGTCGCCGAATCGGTCGAGCTGCCGTGGACCGAAATCGACCTGACCGTGCTGCCGGAGCAGGATCGCGAGGCGGAACTGCAGCGACTGGTCGACCAGGACCGGTTGCAGCGCTTCGATTTGGCGCACCCGCCGCTGGTCCGCTTCACGCTGATCCGGGTCGCGGCCGAGCGATACCGGTTCCTGTGGAGCGCACACCACATCGCCACCGACGGCTGGTCGGTCCCCATCCTCATCGACGAACTGGCCCAGCTCTACGCGGGCGGCGCGACGACCGCGCTGCCCGAGGTGCCGCAGATGCGCGACTACCTCGCCTGGCTGTCCCGCCAGGACGAGGAGGCCGGGCGGAAAGCCTGGCAGGACCTGCTCGACGGCCTGCCCGGCCCGACTCGCGTCGCACCAGACCTGCCCGCCGCCGCGAACCTGCCCGCGACTGTCGAGTTAGCACTGTCCGAAAGCGACACTGCGCACCTCTACGCCTGGGCACGGGAACATGAGCTGACCGTCAGCACGATCGTGCAAGCCTGCTGGGCGATTCTGGTCGGCCGCTTGGCCGGGCAGCAGGACGTGGTCTTCGGCGCGGTGGCCTCCGGACGTCCCGCGGAACTGCCGGGCGTCGAAACGATGGTCGGCATGTTCGTGAACACCGTGCCGGTCCGGGCCCGTCTCGACCCGGCCCGCCCGGTCCGCGAACTGCTCGCCGAACTGGGCCAGCAACAAGCCGCCATGGTGTCCTACCAGCACATCGGGCAAGCGCAACTGAGCGGGGCCATCCCGGACAGCGGCGAACTCTTCGACACCGCAGTGGTGTTCGAGAACGTCCCCGCCGGCGACGGCGGCCCGCTGGTGATGCTCGGCGAGGACGTCCGCGTAGTCGACGCGGTCACGCTCGACTCCCGGCACTACCCGCTCAGCCTCGTCGTGGAACCGCACGCCTCGCTCGTCTTCCGCTTCGACTACCTCCGCGAGGCCTTCGGCGACGACCGCGTCCGCGATTTGGCGCAGCAGTTCCGGGCGCTGCTCGACACGGTGCTCGGCGATCCCGACCGGCTGCTCGGCCGGATCGACGTGGTGGCCGAACCGACACAGACCTTCCTGCTCGGCGCGACCGGCCCGGTCGGTGCAGGCGTGGTCGAACGGGTGCGTGCGCAGAAGCCAGACGCGGTCGCAGTGGTCGACGACTCCGGTTCGGTGACCTACGCGGACCTGGTCGGCTTGGCGTCGGCTCTTTCTCGCCGGGTGCCGCCGGGACGGGTAGCGGGCGTGCTCGCCGGTCCCGGGATCGGCTTCATCTCGGCGGTTCTCGGTGTCCTGGGCGCAGGCGGTGCTTACGTGCCGCTGGATCCGACCGTGCCGCTCGCCCGGCTGCAAGGCCTGGTGGAGGACAGCGGCGCGGCGTGCGTGATCGCGGCCCCGGAATTCCGGGAGCTCGCAGCGAACCTGCCGGTGGAGGTCATCGAGCTGGACGGCGTCATCGACACCGAGCCGACCCCGGTCGTCGGTGTGGACGACGACGTCGCGTACCTGATCTTCACCTCCGGTTCCACGGGCCGCCCCAAGGGCGCGATGGTGTCTCGCCGCGGAATGGTGAACCACCTGCTGGCCAAGGTGGAAGACCTGGCGTTGAAGCCGTCGGACGTGCTGGTGCAGAACGCGCCGCTGACGTTCGACGTCTCGGTGTGGCAGATGCTCGCCCCGCTGCTGGTCGGCGCTCAAGTCCGAGCCGTCAGCCGCGAGACCGCGGCGGATCCGGACGCATTGTTCGGCTTGGGCATGTCGGTGCTGGAAGTCGTGCCGTCACTGTTGCGAGCCGCGTTGGACTTCTGGGACGCGGGCAGCCCGCCGGACCTGACCGGTCTGCGGTGGCTGGTCGTGACCGGCGAAGCGTTGCCGCCGGACCTGTGCGTGCGCTGGTTCGGGTACTCCCCGGACATCCCGATGGTGAACGCCTACGGCCCGACGGAGTGCTCGGACGACGTCACGCACGCAGTTCTGTCCAGTGTGGACGATGCGCAGGGCCTGCGGGTGCCGATCGGTTTGCCGGTGCGGAACACCCGGCTGTACGTGCTGGGCGACGAGTTGCGTCCGGTCCCGCCCGGCGCCGCAGGCGAGCTGTACGTCGGCGGCCTGGTCGTCGGCCGCGGTTACGTGGGCGATCCGGGCAAGACGGGCTCCGTGTTCGTCGCCGACCCCTTCGGCGAACCGGGCACCCGGATGTACCGGACCGGCGACCGCGTGGTCTGCCGGGCCGATGGCGCGCTGGAGTTCGTGGAACGCCGCGACTTCCAGGTCAAGATCCGCGGACACCGCATCGAACTGGGCGAGATCGAAGCCGGTCTGCTGGCGCAGGAATCCGTCACCGACGCGGTAGTCGTCGTGCAGGGTTCCGACGCGGCCAACCGGCACCTGGTCGGTTACGTCGCGGGAACGGCCCGTCCCGAGGACCTGCAAGCTCAGCTGGCTGAGCTGCTGCCCGCGTACATGGTGCCGAGCGCGATCGTCGTACTCGGCCGGCTCCCGCTCACCGCGCACGGCAAGGTCGACCGCAAAGCGCTGCCCGCCCCGGAAAGCCTCACCGGCCAAGAAAAACGCAGCCCGCGCACCCCGGTCGAGGAACAGCTGACCTGGCTCTACGCCGAGGTGCTCGGGTTGCCCGAAGCCGGTATCGATGACGACTTCTTCGAACTCGGCGGCCATTCCCTCCTCGCCACCGCGCTGGTCAGCCGGATCCGGTCGGAACTGAACGTCGAACTGCCGCTGCGGGATCTGTTCGAAGCACGCACCGTGGCCGCGCTGGCCGGACGGCTCGCGTCGGCAGGCCAGGCACGCGCGGCGTTCCGCAAGCTGGACCGTCCCGATCCGCTGCCGTTGTCGTACGCACAACAGCGCATGTGGTTCCTGAACCGGCTCGAAGGCGACCACGGCGGATACACCATCCCTCTCGCCGTCCGGCTTTCCGGCGCGCTGGACCGCTCGGCGCTCGCCGCAGCCCTCGACGATCTGACCGCACGGCACGAAATCCTGCGCACCGTCTTCCCCGACACCGACGGCGTCCCGTTCCAGCGCGTCCTGGACGCGGGGGAGTCGCTGCGCACCGCACCGATGCCCGAGGACCTCGCCGCCGCGCTGGCCGTGGAGGTCGCCCGCGGCTTCGACCTGGCCCTCGACCTTCCGTTGCGCAGCAAACTGTTCGGCCCCGACCAGAATGGCGACCACGTCCTCCTGCTGGTGCTGCACCACATCGCCGGAGACGCCTGGTCCGTCGACGTGCTCGCCCGCGACCTCGCGACCGCCTACGAAGCACGGCTTTCCGGTTTCAGTCCACAGTGGACCGGATTGCCCGCCCAGTACGCGGACTACTCGGTCTGGCAGCACTCCCTGCTGGACGACACCAAGGACGGCGAATCCGCCCGCCTGCTGAAGCACTGGCGGGAAGCGCTCGCGGGACTTCCCGGGGAACTGGCGTTGCCGGTCGACCTGCCGCGCCGCGCTTCCGCCGGCTACCACGGCGGAACCATCGAGTTCGAGCTGTCCTCGACTGTGCACCGCAGCCTCGCACGGCTCGCGCACGAACAAGGGGCGAGCCTGTTCATGGTCGTCCAGGCCGCACTGGCCACGCTGCTCACCCGCCTGGGCGCGGGAACCGACATCCCGCTGGGCAGCCTGGTCGCCGGACGTCCGGACGAAGCCGTGCACGACCTCGTCGGCTTCTTCGTCAACACACTCGTCCTGCGCACCGACACCAGCGGCGACCCGCGCTTCACCGAACTGGTCGCGCGAGTCCGCGACGCCGACCTCGCCGCCTACGCCCACCAGGACCTGCCGTTCGAACGGTTGCTGGAGGCGACGCAACCGGCAAGGTCGATGTCGCGACAGCCGCTGTTCGGAGTGCTGCTGTCCTTCTACGACGTCCCGCCGTCCGAAGTCAGCCTCGGCAGCCTGACCGCGCGACCGGAAATGCTCGCCCCGACACACAAGAAGTTCAAGTTCGACCTGACCTTCCAGCTGGGCCAGCACAAGGGCGAGCGCGGTCTGGAAGGCACGCTCGAATACAACGCCGACGCGTTCACCGCGGAAACCGCACAGCTGCTCGTCGACCGTCTGACGCTCCTCCTGACGGCCGCCGCCGAAGACCCCGGGCAGCCGCTGAGCCGGATCGACTTGCGCACTCCAGTCGAGCGAGTCACCCCAGCGGCACCGGCTCTCGAGGTTCCCGACGGCTTGCTGGTGCCGGGGGATATTGGTCTGCGCGAGCAAGCCAACCGGCTGGCTCGGGCTTTGCAGGCGCAGGGCGCGGGTCCGGGGGAGACGGTGACCGTCGACCTGCCGCCAGGCCGCGACCGCTGGGCAGCGATCTTCGCCGTCCTCGCCATTGGCGCGGCCTGGACGACGAGCGGGCCGTCTCGGTACACCATCCCTGCGGACGTGTCCGGATTCGCCGACACCGACCTGGAGGTGTCGCTGTCCGGAGCGGAGCTGGCGTATCGCGGCGACGCGGTCTTCAGCCGAGATGCCCTGGCCGCGACCATCGCCGCTCTGCTGAAGGAATTGCCGCTCACCGCCGGCGACCGTCTCCTGGCACCGGACACCGAGTTCGCCCTGCCGGTCGTGCTCGCCGCGTTGCACGTCGGCGCGGTGGTGACCGTCGCTCCCGCCGCGGAGATCGCGGAACTCGCCTCGTCGGTGGACCCGAGCGTCGTGGTCCTGACCCCGAGCATCGCGAAAATGCTGGCGCTGCGACCGGGTACCCGGGTGGTGAACTTCGGCGAGAGCTTCCTCGACGGAGCGCTCAACTGCGAAGGCACCGCGGCCTCCGGCTGGCTGTCTCTAGTCAACGGACGCCCGTTCGCACACCGTCACGCCAACGTCCTCGACCAGAGTCGGCAGCCAGTGCCTCGCGGTGGCCGAGGAGAGCTGTACTTGGCTGACGCACCCACCGGTCTCCCCGCCCGCATCCGCTTGGACGGAACCGTCGAAGTGATTCGCGAGGCCCAGGTCCGCGGCTTCGCGGTCCCGCTCGGGCAGATCGAAGCGGCCCTGCATCGCCAACCCTCGGTCGCCGCAGCCGTCGTAATCGCCGAGAACGACGCGCTGATCGCCTATGTTGTCCCGCAATGGGAACGCGGCGTCGACCCGCTAGCCCTGCGGGAAGCGTTGGCCGCCGAACTCCCTGACTACCTGATCCCGACCGCCTTCGCGGAACTGGACACCATCCCAGTCGCTCCGGACGGTTCGCTGGACCGCTCCGCCCTGCCTGCTCCCACTGCGCAAACCAGCCAGGACGACAGCGAAACCGTCGAACTGCTGCGCACCGCGTTCGCGGAGACCCTCGGCATCGCGGACGTCGACGTCCAGACCGGGTTCTTCGAACTGGGCGGCAACAGCCTGCAATCCGTCCGCCTGGTCGCGCTGGCTCGACGAGCCGGACTCCGGCTGACGGTCGCCGACGTCCTGACCCACGG
Source organism: Amycolatopsis sp. CFH S0740 (assembly GCF_004522315.1). Taxonomy (NCBI): domain Bacteria; kingdom Bacillati; phylum Actinomycetota; class Actinomycetes; order Pseudonocardiales; family Pseudonocardiaceae; genus Amycolatopsis; species Amycolatopsis sp. CFH S0740. Next base: position 292,581 of record NZ_SDLS01000006.1, read on the forward strand.
CAGCATCGAACGCCTAGCCGCACTCACCGAACGAGCCGAACCAGATCTGGCGGACCTGCCGGACCCGTTCGCGCCGGTGCTGCCGATCCGGCCGACCGGAACGAAGCCGCCGCTGTTCTGCCTGCACGCCGGACTCGGCCTGAGCCTGCCTTACCTCGGGCTGGCCGCGCACCTGCCGGACCGGCCGATCTACGGGCTGCAATCGCCGGGAATCAGCGGGGCCGAACAGTTCCCGGACTCGGTCGAGCAGGTCGCCGAGGACTATCTGAAGCACATCCGCCGCCTTCAGCCGCACGGCCCGTACCACCTGCTCGGCTGGTCCTACGGCGGTCTGCTTGCCTTCGAGATCGCGGTACGCCTGGAGGCCGAAGGCGAAACCGTCGGCTCACTGTCCATCTTGGACAGTTACCCGCAGGACGGGACCGAAGCCGCACTGTCTCGGCACGAACTGCTCGTCGACTTCCTGGAGCACGTCGGCTTCCACGACACCGAAGCCGGTATCGAGCTGACCCCGGCCGACGTCATCGCCGTGCTGCGGCAGGGAGACAGCCGGCTGGCCGACATCGGCGAGGACCGCATGACACGCGTCCTAGCCGTGATGGACAACAACGCCGCGCTAGCCCACCGGTACCGCCCGACGCGGTTCACCGGCGCAGTGGAACTGTTCGTCGCCGCCGAAGGCCTGACCGACGCCGAGGTAGCCGAACGAGCAGGCCGCTGGGTGCCGCACGTGTCCGGTCCAGTGCGGGCGCACCGGATCGAGTGCGGGCACGAATACCTGATGGATCCCGGGCCGCAGGCGGAGATCGGCACCGCGACGGCCGGAACGCTGGCGAGCAACGAGGAGTCGCAGTGACCACAATGACCACCCCGGCGAACACTCCGCGGGCAGCGGCGCTCGTCGAGACATTCGCACTGGCGGGTCGCCGGTTGACCCACCTGCGCAAGGTGCCGGGCAGGCTCCTCGCGATCACGCTGAATTCGCTGATCACCATGCTCGCCATCGGCTATGTCTTCAAAGGCGCGGTGAGCGTCGAAGGCGGCGGCAGCTATCCGGAGTTCCTGTTCCCGGCCGCGCTCATGCAGGTGGGCCTAGCCGGCGTCGCACCGACCGCGATCGCGGTGGCGATGGATCTCAAGGGCGGCCTGACCGACCGGTTCCGCTCGCTGCCGATCTCCCGTCCCGCCGTGCTGTTCGGCCACACCATCGGCGACGCGCTGGTCGGCTTCGTCGCGCTGGCGATCGTCGCCGGGATCGGACTGGCGGTCGGCGGCCGCGTGCACGCCGGGTTCCCCGCGCTGCTCGCCGGATTGGCCGTGCTCGCGCTGTTCCTCTACGTGATGATCTGGGTCGGCGTGCTGCTCGGGCTGACCATGGGCAATCCCGAATCCATCGACGGCGTCGGCGCGGTGCTGACGCTCGGGCTTTCCTTCCTCTCCAACGCGTTCATGGCGGTCAGCCAGCTGCCGTCGTGGGTCCGGCCGATCGCCGAATGGAATCCGGTCAGCTCCGTCACCACGCTGTGCCGCCAGCTGTGGGGCGTGCCGGTGCCCGCGGACAGTTCGTTCCCCGCCCAGCATCCCGGCGTCGTCGTCGCGGTGACGCTGGTCGTCCTCTTCGCCGCGGCGACCCTGCTGAGCTTCCGCCGTTACCGCCTCGCCTAACCGATCCGGAGTACGCAATGACAAACCCGTTCGACGACCAGAACGGCGCTTTCCTCGTCCTGGTCAACGACGCCCGGCAGTACAGTCTTTGGCCCTCCTTCGCGGAAGTCCCGCCCGGCTGGCGGGTTTCGCTCGGGGAGAGCAGCCGCGAAGAAGCCCTCGCGCACATTTCGGGCCACTGGACCGATCTGTCGCCCGAGAACATCCGGGAAGCAGGCTGACATGACACCGCACGGAGAACTCGCGATCGAAGCCGAAGGGCTCCGCAAACGCTACGGCGACCACGAAGCGCTCGCCGGCGTCGACCTCGCCGTCCCGCCCGGCACGGTGCTGGGCTTGCTCGGTCCCAACGGCGCGGGCAAAACCACCACCGTCCGGATGCTCGCGACCCTGCTCCCGCCGGACGGCGGCCGCGCGCTGGTCGCCGGGCACGACATCGTGCGGGAACGCAAACAGGTCCAGCGGCACATCGCCCTCGCGGGCCAGTACGCCGCCGTGGACGAACTGTTGACCGGCCGCCAGAACCTGGTGCTGCTGGGCCGTCTTCTGCACCTCGGCCGCCGCGGAGCACGCGCCCGCGCGGGAGAACTGCTGGAACGGTTCAACCTCGCCGAGGCGGCCGACCGAGCGGTCGGGACGTACTCCGGCGGGATGCGCCGCCGCCTGGACCTCGCGACCTGTCTCGTGGCGCGTCCGTCGGTGCTCTTCCTGGACGAACCGACCACGGGACTCGACCCGGCGAGCCGGATGGGCTTGTGGACGATGGTCCGCGAGCTGGTCGGCGAAGGCGTCACGGTCCTGCTCACCACGCAATACCTCGAGGAAGCCGACTACCTCGCCGACCGGATCGTGGTCATCGACAAGGGCCGGAGCGTCGCGGAAGGAACCGCGGACGAGCTCAAGCGCAAGGTCGGCCGGGAACGGCTGGAAGTCGCTGTCGCCCACCCAGAAGGCCTCGCGGACGCGGTGGCGGCGCTGACGCCGGTCGCGGTGGGCGTCCCGGTCGTGGACGAACGCCGGTGCAGCATCTCGCTCGAACTGCTCGACGAGAGCGGCGGGATCGCCGCGGCGGCGAACGCGTTGCACGAACGCGGCGTCGCACTGGCGGACTTCGCGCTCCGCAGGCCGACTCTCGACGAAGCCTTCCTCGACCTCACCGGACACCCGACCACGGGGTGATTCCCCGGTTCACTTTCGCGCAGCCCCCGGCCCGGTCCGCCGCCACCAGCGGACCGGGCCGGCTAGCGAGAGCAGCAAGGGCAGCAGTACCAGCCGGATCACCAGCACGTCGATCGCCAGCGCCGCCGCGGCTGCCCAGCCGAACTCGCTCAGCTCGCCGCTGCCGGCGATCCCGAGCGCGCTGAAGACCCCGATCGACACCACGCTGGCACTGGAGATCGCCACGGTGCCGCGGCGCAGACCCTCCGCGAGCACGTGCTGCGGCGACATCCCGGTCAGCGCCTCGACTCGGAAGTGGTGCAGCAGGCAGACATGCATGTCGGTCGTGGGCGCGGCGAGCACCGCTACGAGCGCCACCGGCAGCCAGGCCGGGGTCGGCGGGTTCATGCAGGTGAGCATGGTCAGCGCGAAAAGCGCGGACAGTACTGAAAGCACCGCGGTCGTCAGCGCGACCACGAACGGCCGGAAAGCCGTGATCACCGCCAACGACGTCAGCCCGATCAGCAACGCCAACGGCAACGGCGGCAGCGTCGGCGATTCGAGGTAGCGGTAGACGACGTAGCCGAGCGCCGCGGCAGTGCAGGCCAGCGCGCCGATGAGTCCCGCTGCGGTGCGGTAACGCCAGCTCGCGGGCAGGCGGGCGACGAACCGGGGCAGCCAGTGCCACTGGAACGACCTCTTCACCGGAAGCGCGATCCGGGTCAGCAGCACCGGAAGCAAGGTCAGCGCCGCGGCGGCTTCCACCAGGATGACCAGGACCACGGCCGCCGCCAACCGCATGACCTGCGGCTCGCCGGTCAGATACAGCCCGGTCATCGCGGAAAGCATCGCGAGCCCGGTGACGAGCGCGGTCCGTCCGGCGGTCGAGGCGACGATCTGCGCGGTGTCGGACGCGTCGTGCTTGCCCGGCGGCATCTCCTGCTGCCTGCGGACCGCGAACAGCAGATGGTTGGCGGCGCTCGTGATGCCGGGCAGGAGAACGAGGTTCCAGCTGCCGAACGAACCCGTTCCTTCGGCGACCGCCGTCAGCACGCCGAGCGCGCCTGCCCCGACGGTCGCGAGGTAGCCGAACGCGATCGCGGCCAGCCGCGGCGAACCCAGCACCAGCACCAGCAGCAGCGCGGTGAGCAGGCAGCCGACCCCGAGGACGGAACCGGCGGGCGCCGCGGAGCTGCCGGCCGGGGCGGCGAGGTCTTCGCTCGCCGCCCCGACCAGGAACAGCAGCCACGCGCACAGCACCGGGCCGGGGTGTCCGGCACACCAGCGCGCGAGACGGAGCAGAGGTAGCGTTCGCAATGCCGAACTCCTTGGGCCGCTTCAGGCCTCCCGCCGCGCAGGCGGCAAGCCGGACGGTCTAAGGATGGCTCCTCGTGATCGTGCGCACACTGGGCGTGGCACCTCGATTTCGAGTGGTACTAGCTCCCGAGCGCGGCGGGCGGGGCGAGCGCCGCGTCTCCGTAGAGGTCGGCCACCCACTGGTCGTGGTAGACCGTGTCCAGGTAGCGGTCGCCGAGATCGGGGGAGACCGCCACCGCGGTGAGGCTTTCGCCGTGCTCGTGCCGGTCGAGCCAGTGCAGCGCCCCGGCGACGACGGTGCCGGTCGAGCCGCCGAACAGGAACCCGGCCCGGACGAGCCTGCGGCACATCCGCACGGTCGCGAGTTCCGGCACGTGCACCACATCGTCCACATAGGACTCGTCGAGCAGCGCCGGCCGGACGCCGGTGCCGAGACCGGGGATCATTCGCGGGGCGGCCGGGGTTCCGAAGGTCACCGAACCCACGGTGTCGATGGCCACCACGCGCATTCCGGGACAGTGTTCGCGCAGGTAGCGCGCGCACCCCATCAGCGTGCCGGTCGTGCCCGCTCCGATGAACGCCACGTCGGCACCGGGGAACGAGTTCGCGATCTGCGGTCCGGTGGTGCGGTAGTGCGCCTGCCAGTTTCCCGCGTTCGCGTACTGGTTGAGCCACACCCGGTCGTCGCCCTCGGCGCACAGCCGCCGCACGTGCGCGATCCGCGCGCCGAGCAGCCCGTCTTTCGGATGCGGTTCGGTGATCACGTGCACCTCGGCGCCAAGCGTTTGCATCAGCTGCCGGGCGCCGAGGGTGCAGCGGGAATCGGTGACACAGATGAACCGGTAACCCCGGCTGGTGGCGACGAGGCTCAGCGCCACCCCGAGGTTGCCCGACGAACTCTCCACGAGGGTCGCGCCGGGCCTCAGCGTGCCGTCCAGTTCGGCGGCGTCGATCATCTCTTTCGCTGCTTTGATCTTGATCGAACCAGCGAAGTTGAAGCCCTCGCACTTGAGGTAGAGCGATCGCCCTGTACACCCGCTCAGGTCGACGAACAGGTCGTCGACGTTGAACTCGTGCGGACTGGTGATGATCGGCATCAGCGCCGGCCGTAGCGGTCGAGTTCGAAGAAGAAGTCGCCGACCTCGTGCAGTTCGCCGCGGCGGCGCAGTTCGTCCAGGACGTGCTTGCCGACCGCGAGGTCCAGCACGCCGAGACCGAACGGCGAGAACACCAGCGGCCGGTCGGCGTCCAGGGCGAGTGCCCCGGTCATCACGTCGAACAGGGTGCCGTCGAGGAAGTCGCGGCCGCCGGTGGCCTGTTCGGCCAGGTGCACCGAGGTGTTGGCCTTGAGGCAGTGCTCGACGTCGTCGACCACGTTGGCCGAAGCCAGGACGACCTCGGTGGACAGGTCGCGCAGGGAAACGTTCAGCACGAGCGGGTTGTGGCCGAACCAGGCCGGATCGTGCACGTGCGGTTCCGCGGCCACGGTGGCGAACACGATCAGGTCGCTGCCGCGGATCAGCTCCTCGGCGCTCTCGCGCACCGAGATCCCGCTCGCGCCGGTGCCCTCCAGATAGCCCCGGAAGCCGGCGGCGTGCTCGGCGGAGAGGTCGAACACCGCGGTCTCGTCGAAGTCCCAGCCGGTGCCGAGCAGGAACCGGTGCACGTAACGCGCGATGAGCCCGGTGCCGACGAACCCGAGCCGCCGCGGCCGTTCGCCCCGGCGGCTGAGCCAGTCGGCCGCCAGCGCCGCCGACGCCGCGGTCCGGCTCGCGCTGATGATCGAGCTTTCCATGCAGGCCAGCGGGTACCCGGTCGCCTGGTCGTTGAGGATCAGCACGGCCGAGGCGCGCGGCAGCCCGGTGCGGACGTTCTCCGGGAAACTGGAGATCCACTTGACCCCGTCCACCGCGACCTCCCCGCCGACCGAGGCGGGCAGCGCGATGATGCGCGCGGACGGCCGGTCCGGGAACCGGAGGAAGTAGGAGGGCGGGTTGACGGTCGCCTGCTGCCCGTGCAGCCGGTAGGCCGCCTCGATCAGTTCGGCCAGCTGCTTCTCGGCGCCGTCGAGCACCTGGTGCACCTGTGCTCCGGACACGACGGCGAACTCCGGAACGGTAGCGGTTTCGGTCACAGAACTTCCTTATTCTTCGGCTGGGCGGAAACGGGGGCTAGTCCGGGCAGTCGCCGGGGTTCCCCGCGCGGACCTGCGGCCACGCCCCGGGTCCCCGGCATGGGGATCAGTCCTGCTGCAGGACGGCCAGCGCGCGTTCGACCCGCGCGTCGATCCGGTCGACCTCGGCGGCCGAATCCCCGATGAGCACGCCGTAGAGGCGGCCGGCGAACGGCGCCCCGTCCGCGGTCTGCGCGCCGGCGTTGACGGTGGCGAAGTTGTTCACCAGCAGGCCGCTGCCCGCACCGTCGAAAAGCAGCTCGCCGAGCACGTCGCGGACCCGGTCGAAACCGACGCTGGCGCCGAGCCGCAGCGAGTAGTGCCGGGCCATCGCGGTCTCGCCCGCGGTGACGAAGCGTTCCTGGATCGGCACCTGATAGGTGGACATGTTGTTGCGGGCGTTGATTTCCAGCACCGGGAAGACGCCGCCGTCCGGTTCGACGATCGCGTCCACACCGACGACGCCGTAGTAGCCGTCGGCGGCGAGCTGCCCGCCGAGCGCCTGCGCCGCGGCCCGGATGGTCTCCAGCTGCGCCTCGTCCAGCCGCGGCGGGATCCGGTGTCCTTTGTGGACGCCGTTCTCGGTGATCAGCTCCTTGACGAAGTCGAAGTGCACCGACCCGTCGCGGCTCACAGTGAACTGGTAGTTGAGGTCGGCGCGCTTGTCGACCCACTCCTCGATGACGAACGCGATCCGGTCCCGGCCGTTGCGGCGGGCGGTCGCGGAGATCATCCGGCGCAACCGGTCGAGCCTGCGTTCGTCGGAGACCACCGAGATTCCCTTGCCGGAAACCCCGAACGCCTCCTTGACGACGACCTTCCGTCCGGTGGCGAGCACGGCCCCCGCCGCGGTGACGGCCTCGTCGAGCAGTTCGAGCGTGTCGCAGGCCCAGCCGTTCGGCTGCCGCAACCCGAGCTTCGTCGCGACGCGGCGGCTGTAGATCTTGCTGTTCACCGCCTTGCACCGAGCCGCGTCCGGAGCGGCCAGCGGCAACCCCGTCGCAGTGGACAGTTCTTCCTCCACCGCGGAGACACCGTGCGCGAGCAGATGCGCTTCGTCGGTGCGCAACGCGGAGAGCGCGGCGATCAGCCATGGATCGTGCAGCGCGTCCTGGCTGACCGTGCGCGCCGGATCCGGGTCCGCGATCACGTGGATCTGCGGCAGGTCGAGACCGAGGCCTTCCAGATAGCTGCGGTAACCGGGGTCCGGCGCGTGCTTGAGCACCACGTGGTCCCTTTTCCCGCCCAGCAGCAACGCGAACTCGTCCATGCTGTTGACGACCGCCATGCCGCCCGGGGCGGACACCCGGGGCAGCCCCTGCTCGTCGACCGCCCACTGCTCTTCGACCTCGAAGTTGCCGACGAACACCAGCGGGCGGTCGGCCGTGCCCAGAACCGCGGTCTTGAGCCGCGGGATGAAACCGTTGTCGGCGCTCATGACGTCCTTTCGCCAGCGCACGGATAGGACGCGGCACGCGCTGCCAGCGCTGCCGCGGGAAAGCACAGCTAGACGACGAAGCCGCCGTCGACCTCGAAGACGCTGCCGGTGATGTAGGAAGCGCGGTCGGAAACCAGGAACGACACCAGGTCCGCGACTTCTTCGGGCGTGCCGAACCGGCGCAGCGGGACGGCCCGCAGCATCTTCTCGCGGGTTGCTTCGCTGAGTTTGCCGAGCATGTCGGTCTCGATCAGGCCCGGCGCGACGGAATTGACCCGCACCCCGTACCGGCCGACTTCCTTGGCCAGCGCCTTGGTGAAGCCGAGCACGCCGCTCTTGGCCGCCGAGTAGTTGGTCTGCGTCGGATTGCCGTGCACGCCGGACACCGAGGACAACGTCACGACGCTTCCGGCGCGGCGTTTGATCATCCGGAACACGGCGGGTCGGCACGCGTGGAAAACACCGTCCAGGTTGGTGCGCAGGACACTCGACCAGTCCGGTTCGGACATCAGCGCGAGCGAACCGTCCCGGGTGATCCCGGCCGAGGTGACCAGCGCGTCCGGCGCGCCGAACTCGTCGGCCGTGCGCTCCACCCACGCCGTGACCGCCTCGCCGTCAGCGACGTCGACCTGGCTCGCTTCGACGCGCACACCCAGGTCGAGGACTTCCTTGACGAGAACGTCGGCCGCGGTTTGGTTGCTGTGATAGCAGAACGCGACGTCGAACCCGTCCTGCGCCAGGCGGAGCACGACCGCCCGGCCGATCCCGCGGGAACCGCCGGTCACGAGCGCGGTTCTGCTCATCGCGCACCGCCGAGCTGCAGCAGCGCGCAGGCCACCGAACCGTCGTCATCGCAAGCGGTGACGACGATGTGGTCCTGTTCGCCGTGGTCTGCTCCGTCGGCGATGCTGAGCACCGACGCCAAGCCGAACAACGCGGTCGCCGCCGAGGTGTCGCCGATGAGATCCACCGGCGGCACGCGATCGGTCACTTCGTCGCCGAACAACTGCCGCAGCGTCGCGTCCTCGGGACGGTCCGCCCCCGCGGGAAAGCCGCTCCCGACTGCCGCCCACACGCGGTCCGCGTTGACGCCAGACCGGTTCAACAGCGAGGTCACGGTGGCGTGCAAGGTTCCGGCGAGGTCCCCGTCGAGGCAGATCCGCGAGTCGATGCCGGTCAGCGTCGCCAGCACGCTGCGCGGATCGGCCGAGTCCGCCGGTTCGAGCAGGAACATCGCACAGCCTTCGCCGAGCGTCGCCGCCCCGCCGCGCCGGTGGTGTTCAAGCCAGGACCGCGCGTCGGAATGCTCCTCGGCCGCACCGCACAACACCTGAGCCGCTCGTTCGGTCATCAGCAGCCGGCGAGCGTAGTTCAACGCCTGCAATCCGGTGGTGCGTCCGGCGGCGATCGTCGCGTTGGGTCCCTTGAGCCCGTGCCAGATCGCGGCCTGCCCGGCCGCGCAGTTCATCACGGTGCCGGGAACCGCGGCGGGTTCGACGTGGTCGGGCTGTTCGCCGGTGATCGACGCGCGGGTCAGGTCCATCATGCTCTGCGCACTGCCGGTCGTGGTGCCGAGCACGAAACCGATGTGCTCGCGGTCGCCGTCCGGGGCCAGTTCCATGTCGGCGAGCAGCTGCTGCGCGGCCGCGACGGTCAGTCCGCTGACCCGGTTCATCGCCCGGGTCTTCTTACGCCCGAACATCTCGCGCACGTCGAAACTGGGCACGACCGCCGCGGGATCACCGGGTCCCGCGGTTTCGAGGGCGGGCTCGCGCCGGGACCGAACGCCGTCGGCGAACGCTTCCCGGCCGTAGCCGAAGGGGGAAATGGCGGTCCAGGCCGAGATGACCGGACGGCGCCGAGCCGGTGCGGTCACCGTACGGCCTCCTCTCGGGGTTGCCGCTCGTACCGGCCGAGCAGGACCACGGCGTTGTTGCCGCCGAAGGCCCAGCCGTTGTTCTGCACGATGTCGAGGTCGGCGTCGACGGATTCGTTGGGCACGCAGTCCACCGGGCAGTCCGGGTCGGTGTCGCGGTGGTTGATGGTGGGCGGGATGAACTGCTCGGTGAGCGCGATCGAACAGCCGATCGCGGCCAGCGCGCTCGCCGCGCCCATCGAGTGCCCCAGCATCGATTTCATCGACACGGTGCGCGGCGGCGTCGGCCCGAACAGGTCGCGGATCGCCGCGGATTCGGTCATGTCGTTGGCTTTGGTCCCGGTCCCGTGCGCGGAGATCAGGTCGATCTCGGCGGGTTTGACCCCGGCGTCGGCCAGCGCGAGTTCCATGCAGCGGGCGATCCCGGCCTGATGCGGCGCCACCGGATGGTGCGCGTCGCAGGACATGCCGTACCCCAGCACTTCCGCGTAGATCCGCGCCCCGCGGGCGAGCGCGGAGTCGAGGCTCTCCAGCAGAAGAATGCCCGCGCCCTCGCCGGTGAGGATGCCCATCCGGTTGCGGTCGAACGGACGGCAGCAGTCCGGCGCGATGCTGCGCAACCGGTAGAACGAGGTGAACGTCTTGCGGCACAGCGCATCCGCGCCGCCACAGAGAGCGAACTCGGCGTCCCCGCACCGGATCGCGTCGAGCGAGTTGCCGATGGCGTAGTTCCCCGCCGAACACGCCGTCGCGATGGTCCCGGTCTCGACGTCGGTCAGTTCAAGTTCGCGCGCGATCGACGTGGCCAGCCGGCCCGCGGAAGTCCGGCGCACCAGCTTCGGGTCAAGCCCGGCCAGCCCGGCGGAGAGTTCCTGTGCTACCAGACCGTCGAGTTCGTGCGCTTCGCCGTCGGTGCTGCCCACCGAGACGAGCGTGCGCGCGGCGCGCAGGGTTTCCAGCGGCAGCCCCGAATCCTCGACGGCGAGGCGGGCGGCCGCGGTGGAAAACCGGCTCGCCCGGCCGAGATCGGCGGGGTCGAGCGTGCGGATCCACCGGGAAGGCTCGAAGTCGGCGACCTCGCAGCCGTTGTCGTGGGCGAACCCGGTGGTGTCGAACACCGAGATCGGCCGGACGTTGCTGCGCCCGGCGCGCAGGGCGGAGGTGAACTCCCGGACCCCGATCCCGATGCTCGACACGACACCGCATCCGGTGATGACCACCCGGCGTCCGATACTGGTCGGCTGCGACATGTCGGCTACCAGCTCGCGGATTCCGAGACGACCTCGTACACCGCGCGCAGGTTGGTCATCCGGGCGAACTGCGCCTGGTCGATCGTGACGCCGAACTTCTTCTCCAGCGCGGCCAGCACGTCCATCAGCGACAGCGAATCCGCCTCGTGGTCGTCGGCGAAATCGCTGGTTTCGGTGAGCTCCGCGTCGTCGAGCTCGAGATGCGTGCAGACGATCTCGCGGATCTGCTGCATGCGTTCGGAGACGGCTGTCGTCATGGGGGTCACTCCCGATCGTCAGGGACCGTTACAAGGGATTCGGCCCGAAAACTAGCGGCGAGCGGTGACACCCTTCTGACAGCGCCCTGACGCGACGCCCCCGTAGGCGCGCTGTCAGCAGGCGGTCATCGGGGACTGCCATGCTGACCCGGTGGAAGCGAAAACGACGGTTCAGTCGAGAACCTGGTCCTGCATCAGGATGGACTGGTACAGCCGGCGCAGCCCCGGCCCGGGCTCCAGTCCGAGTTCGGCGCCCAGCCACTTCCGGGTGCTGTGGAAGACCGAGACCGCCTCGCCCTGCCTGCCGTCGCGGTAAAGCGAGATCATCAGGTACTCGCTGAGCCGCTCGCGCGCCGGGTTCTCCGCGACGAGTTGTTTCAGGTCGTGGGAAAGCCCATGATGCTCGCCGACCTGAAGCCGCGCGGAGATCAGGTCCTCCTGCACGGTGAGCCGGCGCTCGTTCAGCTGCTCGGCAGCCAACCGGCAGCGAGTGCAATCGGCCACGTCGAGCAACGCCGGCCCCCGCCAGAGCCGCAACGCTTGCTCGAAGACCGTGATGGCTCCCCGCGGATCCTGCCCGAGCAACGCGGCCCCACGCTGTGCCAAGGCAGAAAACCGATGCGCGTCGACGGCCTCGGCAGGCACGGTCATCAGGTACCCGCTGCTGACCGTCCGGACCACCTCCCGCTCGCCGGTCACGGTGAACACGAGCTTCCGCAACCGCGCGATGTTGGCCTGCAACGCATTGCGCACGTTGGAGACCGGTTTGTCGGCCCACAGTTCGTCCGCGAGCGTGTCCAGGGACAACGGAACCCCCGGCGACAAGGCCAGCAACGCCAACACAGTCCGCACCTTTCGCGACGCGACTCCGTGTCTGCGGCCGGCTTGCCTGAGCGTGACCGATCCCAATAGCTCAATTTCCATATCTACCCCTGAGAAAAATAGCCCGCCTCAAGTGACCCCACGCACCGAGCTGTCGGCCGAGCCGAGCATGTCAGACATTGAAAAGTCGGTCTACCTCCGATTGGGGTAATGAGTTGGCGTCATGCACGACAGTTTCCCGTCGGTAATACGAACCCCGTTCCCATTTGTCGCCCCCGACCTCCCGATGGTGGTGCTGGCACCAGGTGCGACAGTGGTGTTACCTCCACCAGGGGACCCTTCTCCGGCGAATACCTTGTCGTACTCGCCGGTACGGTGTTGAATCAATTATCGCGGCCGGGGCGGAGCCGCATTTTCCGACATGGGGTGAGTTCTATTTGCAGTTCCGGGCAACATTTCTGCCCGTTGCCGCAGCGACGGCGAATGGTTATTTATTAGCGGGCCGGCGACGCAGAGTGTTTCTGTTGTTCCCCAGAGTCGCACCAAGGCATTCGACATCATGAACGCCGCGGCTCGCCTCTCGACTGCTGGGACAATTTGCGCGAGTGTGCAATCGACGCCATCGACTGGTCTAGTTCGCAACAGAGAATTTTGCGAACTTCCACACTTTCGACGGCTTCCCGCCCGCCTCAGCGCGCGGCCACCCTCACCGTCCTTGTCCGCGCTCCATGCCTCGCCGCCATCCGGGCCCTGGCTCCGACGAGCTCGCGAACCACTGCCCCGATCTCCTCGCTCCCCGCGTCGTTGGCGCGACCCAGCCCGTGCGAGCCAAACCGGGCTCCCAAGACGATCACCGTTTCCCCGCCCCGTCGCCCTCGGTACTGACTTCCATGCGGCCTACCGCCGCCTACCGGAGACGATCCCTCCAGGCGAAAACGCGACCCCGCAACGGACTCCGCCGACCATCCCCACACCGCCGCGGCTGGATGACGCCCACCCGGCGATGCTCCACACCGCGCCCCAGTGCGGCCAGCCAACTCTCGGCGTTAGACCCCAGGCGGCACAAATCGGAGCCCCGAGCATGCGTTCCCTCACCCCGGCTTCCTCGACGACCGCGGTCGAGCCCAAGAACCCAACGCCGCCCGCGTGCCACCACCTAGCCCAAGACGATCCCCTCGGGCCCCCGCGAGTCCCGTACTCCCGCCCGGCACTCCCGCTGCGCCATGCGAGCTGACGTCTTCTGCCACAGCCGCAACCGGCCCCCGTCCAAATGCGCCAATCACCCTTGGAGCTCTTGACCGAGCCTCCGCCCTGCCAGAAGAACCGGGCACCTGCCGGAGACACGGCAGCACCACGCGTCCAAGCCGTAACGAGCTAGCCAGCCGCCGCAGCAATCGGTACGAGCTACCGCCCGCAGCTGCTGCCAGAAGGCCGCCCCCATGCACCGCGGCCACCTGCTTCAGAACAATGCGGTTGGACGAGATCACCGCGTCACCGCATGAGCCGCGCCGACACCAGCCACCCGCCCGCGCCCGCCCATTCGCAACATCTGCCAGCGAACCTTCCCAGCTCGACCGCTGAGCTTCCGACGCCAAGCCGCAGACCGGTAGCGCTAACCCATAGCCATCGACCAGGCCGACCGCATCGAATCATGCCCCGGGCATGCAAAAAACCCTCCGGCCAACCTGAACTGCGTGGCCGAAGGGTTCCTGTGCAACTTGTGGAGCTAAGGGGACTCGAACCCCTGACCCCCTCACTGCCAGTGAGGTGCGCTACCAGCTGCGCCATAGCCCCGAAGCAGAGGTGAACTCCGCATCTCGTATGGACATACAGTACACCCCGCCTTCGGTCCCTTCGTCAGGGGGTCGGTTACGCGCCGCGGCCACGCCGGAACGGCGTGCCAAGCTGCCCAAACCCGCCTCCCTGCGACCTGTTCCGAGCGCATTAGTGCAGGTCGACTGCCCTATCTGACTTTTCTTCAGGTTTGCGTTGAAGGTCAGTGTGCCCGCGATTACATTCCTCCGCAGTCGCGACGTCGAGCCGACCCTCGCCACGAGGCGAACCCCACCCCCGGCCGAGGTCGCCCGGCGGTCCCGTCTCGGCAAGGGAGGTGACGATGAATCCCGAATCACGGAGAGTGGCCGCGCTAGCGCCGACCCCTCCGAGTCCGGCGGACTACCCCTGCGGCCGGAACAGCGGAACGCCGTCCCGCCAGCCCCTCGAGACCAACGCTGATGCCTGGCGCGCCCAGACACGGGCGGCGAACGCCCGGCGAACCGCTGCTCGTCCGCCCGTCCCGCTGGCCCGCCCGTACACCGTCACCGGAACAAACGCGCACGATTGGCACTTCCACCTCACCCACAAGGGCGATGCAGAGACGTCCACCCACCCCTCCTGGCACCCCGCGTTGGAACACGAGAGCACCTCGGGAACCCACGACACCGCAGCCCCGCCGCGGCTGCCGTCCACCGAGCCTGACCCGCAATGGCCAGCGCATCCGACTGCTGCAGTTGTCGATCTTGCCTCCGGCCGAGACCGCGACCCGCACCCGGCCGGACTGGCTGCTGGTCACGAGAAGCCGTGGCAGCACGGCCGTCATGACGCCGCCAACCGGTCGTTCACACTGATCTCCGTGGGTGGCACTACTTCTCCGCCGCCGGGACAAGTGGACCTGGGGCCGAACGTCGTCGTTTTCGATCCGTCGATGCCGAGCGCGAGCATCCAGCGCAAGCTCGACGCGATCTTCGCGGAGCAGGAGAAGAACCAGTTCGGCAGTCAGCGCTACGCCGTGCTGTTCAAACCTGGCACGTACTCCAACGACGTGAACGTCGGCTTCTACACGCAAATCCTCGGACTAGGCAGCACGCCCGACGCCGTGACGATCAACGGTGCGGTGCACGTGGACGCGGACTGGTTTCCCCCGAACAACGCGACCCAGAACTTCTGGCGCGGCGCGGAAAACCTGTCCGTGAACCCCGTCGGGGGCGCGGACCAATGGGCCGTATCGCAGGCGAGCCCGTACCGGCGCATGCACGTCCGCGGCGACCTCCGCCTCGACGACGGCGGGGGCTGGTCCAGCGGGGGCTGGATCTCGGACACGAAGATCGACGGGCAGATCCGTTCCGGGTCACAGCAGCAATGGATCTCGCGCGATTCGCACTTCGGCGGCTGGACCGGCTCTACTTGGAACATGGTGTTCGTCGGCGTGGACGGCGCTCCCGCCGGCACCTTCCCGGACCCGCCGTACACGACGATCGACCAGGCCCCGATCGTCCGCGAGAAGCCGTGCCTCCAGGTTGACGAGTCCGGTCACTACCGGGTGTTCGTGCCCGCCCTGCGAAACAACACCTCCGGCGTCACCTGGGAACACGACAGCGCACCAGGCGTTTCGCTGCCGATCGACCAGTTCTTCATCACGAAGCCGGGCGCTACCGCGTCCGAGATGAACGAGGCTCTGACGGCGGGCAAGAACCTGCTGATCACCCCAGGCGTGTACCGCCTTGATCAGCCTCTTCACGTGACTCGTCCGGACACCGTCGTCCTCGGCCTTGGCATCGCGACCTTGATCCCGGACGGCGGGATCACTGCGATCAACGTCGACGACGTGGACGGAGTGAAGATCGCCGGCTTGCTGATCGACGCCGGAACGACCTCGTCGGCCACGCTCATGCAGGTCGGCGATCCCGAGTCGAACGCGGACCACTCGGCGAACCCGACCTCGCTGCACGACGTGTTCTTCCGCGTCGGCGGCGCTGCCGCGGGCAAAGCGCATACCAGCCTCGTAATCAACAGCAACGACGTGATCGGCGACCACCTGTGGCTCTGGCGAGCCGACCACGGCGCCGACGACAGTCACGTCGGCTGGAACTCCAACACCGCCGATACCGGCCTGGTGGTGAACGGCAACGACGTGACCGTCTACGGGCTGTTCGTCGAGCACTTTCAGAAGACGCAGGTGACCTGGAACGGAAACGGCGGGCGCACCTACTTCTTCCAGAACGAGATGCCCTACGACGTCCCCGACCAGGCAGCCTGGATGAACGGCGGGAGCGCGGGCTACGCCGCGTACCAGGTCGCCCCGGATGTGACCAGCCACGAAGCCTGGGGTCTCGGCAGCTACTGCTTCTTCGACACGAACCCGTCGGTGTCCTGCTCGCACGCCTTCGCCGCTCCGGTCGCGCCTGACGTGCGGTTCCACGGCATGGTGACGGTTTCGCTCAACCACCAGGGAACGATCACCCACGTGATCAACGACCTCGGTGCGAGCACCCCGTCGGGGACGAAGCCGGTGAACTTGGTGCGCTATCCATAGCCGCCACCTGAACAACCGGTGCCCGCCGCGGTGGCGGCCGCGACGGGCACCGGTCCCTGGTTCTGTCGTTTGCCACGGCAGCCGACGGGACACCGTAGGCTGTGCCGTGTGAGCCAGCCGATCCTGATGACCGTCGACGACGACCCCGCCGTTTCGCGGTCGGTGGCGCGCGACCTGCGTCGCCGCTACGGCAAGGACTACCGCGTCATCCGTGCCGATTCGGGCGCCGACGCCCTCGACGCACTTCGCGAGATCAAGCTGCGCGGCGACGCCGTCGCGGCGATCCTCGCCGACTACCGCATGCCGCACATGGACGGCATCGTCTTCCTGGAGAAGGCGATGGACCTCTTCCCGAACGCCCGGCGCGCGCTGCTGACGGCCTACGCCGACACTGACGCCGCGATCCAGGCGATCAACGTGGTCGACGTCGACCACTACCTGCTCAAGCCCTGGGACCCGCCCGAGGAGAAGCTGTACCCGGTCATCGACTCGCTGGTCGAGACCTGGCTCGCGGTCGGGGATCGTCCGGTGGAAGAGACGAAGCTGATCGGGCACCGGTACTCGGCACCGTCGTTCCGGATGCGCGACTTCCTGGCTCGCAACGCCGTCCCGTACCGCTGGTACTCGGTCGACGACGAAGAAGCCGGCCGCATCCTCCAAGCCGCCGGCGCGTGCGAGACCGACATCCCGGTCGTGGTGACGCCGGACGGCACGGTGCTGAAACAGCCATCGGGAAGCGAGATCGCCGATGCGGTGGGCCTTTCTACGCAGCCCGCGCAGGACTTCTACGACCTGGTGGTGATCGGCGGCGGTCCGGCCGGACTCGGTGCCGCCGTTTACGGCGCTTCCGAAGGACTGCGGACCGTGCTGGTCGAGCGCAAGGCCACCGGCGGCCAGGCCGGAACCAGCTCCAGGATCGAGAACTACCTTGGCTTCCCGGACGGAGTGTCGGGCGCGCAGCTCACGGATCGAGCCCGCCGCCAGGCGCAGAAGTTCGGCGCTGAAGTGCTTACGGCTCGCGATGTCGTGGGTCTGGAGGCGCGCGGCTCGAGCCGGGTCGTGACCTTCGGCGACGGATCCGAGATCGCCGCGCACTCCGTGATCCTTTCCAGCGGCGTCAACTACCGAGCGCTGGAAGCCGAGGGAATCGCGGAGCTGACCGGCCGGGGCGTCTACTACGGCTCCGCTGCGACGGAAGCACCTGAGTGCTCGAACGATCACGTGTACATCGTCGGCGGCGCGAACTCCGCCGGTCAGGCGGCTGTGTTCTTCGCCCAGCACGCCACCGACGTGACGCTGCTGGTGCGCGGCGCGTCGCTTGAGTCGTCGATGTCGCACTACCTCATCGAGCAGATCGCTGCCATCGAGAACGTCCACGTTCGCACGCACACCACGGTGGTCAAAGCGCATGGGGACGATCACCTCGAGTCCATCACGGTCTGCAAAGACGGCGTGACCGAGAAACTGGACACGGAACACCTCTTCATCTTCATCGGAGCCGCTCCGCGCACGGAGTGGCTGGGAAAGAGCGTCCTCCGGGACGCCCACGGATTCGTCCGGACCGGCCCAGACCTCGTGGAGGACGGACGCAGGCCGCCGGGATGGAGCCTGGACCGCGATCCGCATTACCTGGAGTCGTCAGTGCCCGGCGTGTTCGTGGCCGGAGACGTGCGCTCGCAGTCGGTGAAACGCGTGGCGTCCGCCGTCGGCGAGGGCGCCATGGCCGTGACCCTGGTCCACCGTTACTTGGAGGAACAGTGACTCAGCCCGCCTTGTCGCGCGAGGAACTGCGCGGACTGTTCTTGTTCGAACATCTCTCCGACGCGCAACTCGACTGGATCGAGCAGAACGCGGTGCGCGAGGAGTTCAAGGCCGACTCCGTGGTGATCCGCGAAGGCGACCCGGCCACGTGCTTCTACGTCCTGCTCAACGGCGCGCTGCGGATGACCCGCGTGGTGGCCGGCGCCGAGGTCGAGATGAAGCGGTCCGATCAACGCGGTTCCTACTGCGGCGCAACGCAATTCTTGGCCTACCAGGACAGCGAAGCCACCTACGGCGCGACGATCTACGCCGTCAGCGATCTGACCTTCCTCACGCTTCCCGCCGCGGAGTTCGCCGTCGAATTCCGGCAATGGTTCCCGATGGCGGCGCACTTGCTGGAGGGTATGTACCTCGGCTGGCGCAATACCGACGCGCTGGTGTCGTCGCGCCGCAGGCTCGTCGCCCTCGGCGAGTTGTCCGCGGGGCTCATGCACGAACTCAACAACCCGGCCGCAGCTGCGGTGCGGGCCACGGCCGCGCTGCGCGAGCGAGTCGCCGGCATGCGGCACAAACTCGCGATCCTGGCGAAGAAAGACATCGACCCGAACCTGCTCGAGTTGCTCCTCGACGTGCAGGAACGCTTGGTGAAACAGGTCGGCGACGCACCCAAGCTCTCCGCGATGCAGCAAGCCGACCGCGAGGACGAGATCGGCGACTGGTTCGACGACCACGGCATCGACCAGGGCTGGGACCTCGCCAGCATCTTCGTCGCTGCCGGACTCACGCCGACGAACCTCGACCACGTGCTGGAATCGGTAGGCGAAGGACTGCTCGACGGCGCGATCCGCTGGCTCGCGTACGCGCTCGAAACCGAGATGCTGATGGGCGAGATCGAGGACTCGACCAGCCGGGTGTCCACGCTCGTGGGCGCGGCGAAGCAGTACTCGCAAATGGATCGCGCCCCGCACCAGTTCATCGACGTCCACGAAGGACTCAACTCCACGCTGGTGATGATGTCGGGCAAGCTCGGCGAGGGCATCCGCGTGGTCAAGGAATACGACTGCTCGATCGACCGGGTTCCTGCCTACGCCGCCGAACTGAACCAGGTGTGGACCAACATCATCGACAACGCCGTCGGCGCCATGGGCGGCGAGGGAACGCTGACCCTGCGCACGTGGCAGGTCGGCAAACAGGTGCGCGTCGAGATCGGCGACACCGGCCCGGGGATCCCGGAAGAGGTGCGCCAGCGCATCTTCGAGCCGTTCTTCACGACCAAAGGCGTGGGCGAAGGCACCGGTCTCGGGCTGGACATCTCGTGGCGGATCGTCGTGGAACGGCACTCGGGCGACATCAAAGTGACGTCGGAACCGGGTGACACGCGGTTCGAGGTCTGCCTTCCCGTGGAGGAGCAAGCGTCGCTCTGAACGCGCGGTTGCCCGCGGATGCCCGTCATGAGGCTGGGATCTTCGGGTTCTTCGGAGCAGTTCTGCGGTGGTTGTCATCGGCGGTATCCCCTCGGAGCGAACTGACGGCTCGATTCCGAGGTTAGCCGACCGCACCGACAGGATTTCGGGCTGTTTTCGAGTTTCCCTTGTGCGCCAACGGTTTTCGATCTTTCCCTGATCGGGTGATGATTGGGAACGCATGTTCGAGCACTCTGGAACACGGCAGCGCCGCGCCCATTGCTCGGACCCGCAGGGGGTCCGGTGGGCGCCGCCGCCGGTTCAGGGGAGGGACCGTGATCCGAATCCGGGAAGTGTCAGTGTCATTGCCGCTGTCGTCAGCCAGGTCAGCAGGTCCGGCAACGGAATCCGGGCGAGCCGTCCAGGCCATTCGTCGGCTGCGATCGTCAGTGCGAGCTCGTCTTCGCCAGGCCGGATTCCGGTCAGGCGCAAGCCTTTCGGCAGATCCGGCAGGGGAAGCACGATCGGCTGGATCCGCTTCGGCGGCCGCCTCGTCCACCGTCCGAGGCAGAGCGAGATCGGGGTCAGCACTATTGCTTCGTCTTCGATGTCTGCGGCGAGAGTCAAATATCCCCAGCGCGGACGTTTCCGCCAGCGCACTCGGAACCCTTCCGGATGCGGTGTCGCGATCAGGTCCGGACGTGCCGCGGCGACCCGATCCCGCACCACGGTTCCGCTCACTTCTATCTCGAGTTCGACAGATCCGGGAATCGCCGCTGGCGAAGGCAATCCTCGAAGCCGCACGTCCTTGGCGAGCACGGTCACGCGCCGCAACGGAATGCGTTCGACGTCTGGCTGCGCAGGCGGTCCGACAGTTGGCCGCGTTTCAGGACCGGCTTCGCGAGCGGCGGGCGCCCGTCCGGAGCTGCGTCGAGAAGTCGGTCGCTCGGATTCGTGCGGTCCCACGTTTGCTGCGTCAGGTCCCCAGATGGGTTTCCATGCTGCGGCACCTGGTGTGGCTTCCGCGATTCGGCGATCGCCTTGCGCCTGAACAGAATCCGACGATGCCGTGTTCTCTCGTGGACCGGATGAGCGTGCGTCAGTTCGGCCGTCGGCGGGCCGCGCGAGGTGAGCAGGCGCAAGCCCAGCCGCATCTGGCGGGCCGTCCGTCTTGTGCGTTTCGCCGACGGGGGTGCCCGTCGCAGCAGGCATGCCGGACGCGTCCGCGGTGGTCGGGTCCTTCGTTTCACCACGCGCGTTCGACGCTGCTGAGGCCGCTGCAGTTCGAGACGAGCGGGCAGTGCCGGCAAGGCTGCCAGCGCCGTGCGCAACGGGGGCCGCCGAGCTGTTCGGAACGGGCCAGTCGACATCTTCCGCGACGATGCGGACGTCTCCCACCCGACCGGTGGCCAGACGAAGCGAGTCCGCTGGATAGTCGAGTTCGGTGAGAGTCAGGCCGACCTCGTGGCCTTGCACTGTGGTCGTAAGGCGACGGCCCACCAGTTGCTCGGTGACGGTTCGGGCGAGCGCGGCCGGGGTCGCGGGCACTGTGGGCAGCAGTGCCCGGCCCGCGGCTGCCAGGCCCGACAGTTCGGGCCAGGGCACCCAGGCATCGAACCATCGGCCTTCGCTCATTCGGCCATCGTATGGCTGTCCCGAGAAGACCGCTCCTCGCTGTGGCATGAGCCGCGTAACGGACGGCAAGGGGCCGATCACTCAAGCCACCGGAGCAGTCAGCAGCCCGGCAGCCGCTCCGGACTCGGCGATCCTGGCCGCCACCAGCCAGAATTCCGTCGCAGCGAGCCGCTTGACGTCGCGTCTGGCACCCGATCAGCAGGGCGGCGAACTAGGCTTGCCGAATGTCCGAACCCGACCACGAGCCGTCCGACATCGAGACAGTCGAAGGCCGCGTTTACCGGCGAGAAGACTGGTACGCGGAGGAGTTCACCGCGCGTCGGTTCGTGCGCTGTGAGTTCCATCAGGTCGACCTGACCGAGGCAGTCACCCGCGGTGTCTCCTTCCTGGACTGTGTGTTCGGAAACGTCCAGTTCAACGCCTCCCGGCACACCGACTCTGCGTTCACCGGCTGCGTGTTCAAAGGATGCAACCTGTTCGATGCCGAGTTCACGGGCTGCAAGCTGGTCGGCAGCCGCTTCCAGGACTGCGACCTGCGGCCGTTGCGCGTGACCGGCGGAGACTGGTCTTTCGTCGGCTTGAACAGTGCCGACCTGCGTGGAGTCACGTTCCAACAGGTGCGCATGCGCGAAGCGGACCTCACCAAGGCGAAGTGTTCGGGAGCAGTGCTCACCGACGTGGATTTGTCCGGCGCGGAGCTGCAGGACGTCGACCTGACGCGCGCCGAACTCCGGGGCAGCGACCTGTCGTCACTCGATCTGACTCGTGCGTCGCTGACCGGCGCGATCGTGTCCCCGGAGCAGGCGGCGGTGCTCGTCACGTCGCTCGGACTGCAGGTCCGCGGGTAGTCTCGCTTCTGGGGAACCGAGCCGTCGGGTATGTCCGGAGGGAGCGCGATGGGAGTCGTCACACCAGGCTTCACCGGACGCGCCCGCGGTGCCAATCCGCGGCTGCCGCCAGGGCAGTATCTCGCCGAAGACTTCCCGGTTCTCTCAGCCGGGCCGACTCCTCGAGTGAGCACAGAGAGGTGGGAGTTCGCGGTAGTGACCGAGAGCGGCGAACGCCGCTCATGGTCGTGGCCGGAACTGATGGCGCTGCCGAGCGAGAAGATCACCGTCGACATCCACTGCGTCACCCAATGGTCCAAACTGGACACTCATTGGCGCGGCGTCCCAGTGGACGCGCTCGTCGGGGATCTCGATACGGCCGCTGATTACGTGATGGCGCATTCCTACGGCGGCTACACCACAAACCTTCCGCTCGCTGATCTCCTGGGCGGACATGCCTGGATCGCCTACGAGTACGGCGGTAAGCCACTCACTCCGGAACACGGCGGCCCGGCTCGGCTGTTGGTGCCGCACCTCTACCTCTGGAAGTCTGCGAAGTGGGTGCGCAAGCTGCGGCTCGCTACGAAGGACGATCCCGGCTTCTGGGAAGCAGCCGGCTACCACGACTACGGAGATCCATGGCGGGAACAGCGGTATCAGGGCGACTAGCGTGGCGCGTCGCTCGGCTCGCCGAGATCCGGCAGGAGACACCGACCGCGCGCACCCTGGTCTTCGACATCCCAGGGTGGCCGGGTCATCTCGCGGGACAGCACGTCGACGTCCGCCTCACCGCAGCCGACGGCTACACGGCACAACGCAGCTACTCGCTTGCTGCACCGGCGAACGGAGACCGAATCGAACTGACCGTGCAACGGGTAGCCGACGGTGAAGTGTCCGAACACCTCACCGGCCCCTACGCGGTCGGTGACCCGGTCGAAGTCCGAGGCCCGATCGGCGGCTGGTTCGTGTGGCGTCCCACCGACGCGACTCCGGTGCTGCTTGTGGCCGGTGGCGCAGGCATCGTCCCTCTGATGTCGATGATTCGGGCCCGTCGCGAAGCTGGCAGCAAGGCACTGTTCCGGCTGGTCTATTCGCTGCGTACCCCGGCAGAGCTGTACTACGCCGAGGAGCTCCGCCGACCCTATACAGGCTTGGACGTCACTTACGTCTACACGCGGGAACTCCCGGAAGGGCGATCCGGCATCCCGCGGCGCATCGACGTCGCCACATTGAACACCGCTGCGTGGCCGGTTGACTTCGGTGCCACCACGTACATTTGCGGGCCGACCGGCTTCGTGGAGACCGCAGCGGACATCATGCTCGCGTTGGGACATTCGCCGCAGTCGATTCGGACTGAGCGTTTCGGCCCCAGCCGGGACTGAGGCCGTCAACGAATCAGTGCACGGTCGGTTTGGAGAGGAGTTCGCGCAAGGTCGCTAGCAGCTCGCGACGATCTGCCGCACCGAGTTTGCCGCGGATGCGGGCCATGTGGTGTTCGACAGTCTTGCCGGAAATGAAGAGTTTGCTGCCGGCTTGTTTGTAAGTCAGGCCGTCGACGACCAGGCGGGCGACCTCAAGCTCGCGTTCGCTGAGTGCGCTCAAGCCGGTCGCCGCGCCCGGTGCCGGGGCGGCGGACTCAAGACGTCCGGTCGTGCCTTGGAACTGCCGAGCTGCTTCGAGGAGTTGGACCATCGCCTTGCGATCGGAGGTGCGAATCGCGGCTTGGCCCGCCAGCCGGGCCGCGTCCCAGCACAGGTCCAGTTCATGAAGTTCCGCGGCTGCTGCGGAGATTTCGCCTGGATCGAACGTGCCGCTGAGAACCGCAAGCCAGCATCCAGCGGCGCGGGCGAGCGCGGCCGGATAGCGGCCGCAGTCGGCGAAGTGGTTCAGCGCTGCCAGTTGCTGTTCGGCAGTGGCGCGGTCTTCTGTGGTGATCGCGGCGTGCAACTCGTGCCAGCACAGCGAGACCGTCCACAAAGGAGGGTTTCCCAGTCGGTCAAGCATTGCGTGCGCGCGTTCTAGTCGGCGGGACAGCTTGGCGTGCGCACCGGTCCGAGCGGCTGCGATTGCCAGTTCTCCCAACGGGAGCAGCGTAAACAGGTCCACTTGCTGACGCATGGACGCCTGATACGCCCGTTCCCACGACTGTTGCAGCCCGACCAGGTCGCTCGCTCGCCGGGCGAGGCCGAGTTCCAGTGTCGCGAAGAACAGTTCGTCACGGGCCTCAAGCTTGGTGCCAGCGACGGCGTCGCGGTGTTCCGTCGCGGCGGCAAGATGGCCGCCGGTCATCGCGACCCAGCCGAGAATCAGCCGGTGTCGGGTGGCAAGCAGGTCGCCGCCGACGCTGCTGGCTAATGCTCGTTCCAGCACCGACTCTGCGAGCGCCAGTTCGCCTGCGTGCAGGCCCGCGAGTGCAGCGAGTGCGGCCGGACTGTCCGGAAGGGGTGCGCCGCCGACTGCTGGTTCGAGCATTGCTGCGGCGCCTACGAGTGTCGGGAGCGCCTCTGTTCCGCAACCGACCACCGATTCCACGATCCCGTTTGCTGTTCGCGCAGCGGCACCGGTGAACAATGTCGGCGCGGCTCCAGGCATCGGGACGTTGGCGACAGTTTGACCGTCGGTGGTCTGGCCGGTTCCGACGAGGGCAATCGTGGCGAACGCGTCCACCGCGCCAGGGCCCACCCAGCGATAGCTTTCGCCATTCGGTTGGGGCTGTCCGGAGAACGCGGGATTGCCGTTGGGAGCGGGAGCGGGATCGGTCGGGGCTCCAGCAGCGTCCGCGCGGTGGGGGAGTGCGGAGGCTTGAGAGTCTGTCGAGCTGGCTAGTGTCCATTGGGTTGCCGCTTGGTGGTTCGTTGCCGCCGTAGCGGGACCTTCGTTGCTGGAGTCATGGCCGCCGGAGTTGGATGACGGAGTGGCCGCATGCTGACGGGACCAGTTGTCCGTGGCTGCGGCCCAGCGGTACAGCTCTGCAGTTCGGGCCAGTTCGCCGCGGTGAGCCAGGACTGTCGCGGCGATCTCGGCTCCGGCGGCTCGTGCTTCCGGATCTTCGCCGGACAGCATGCCGTCGCCCAGGCGGAGGGCGGTGTCCAAGTCTCCGGACAGTGCGGCGGCGCGGGCCCAACCCATCGTGGTCGCGGCGTCGCGGGCACCAGCTTCGGCGGCGGCTTCGAAGAGTCGCGCGGCATGTTTGGGGTCGGTGGGGAGTGCTTCGCTCGCGGCGGTTGCGAATGCGGTTGCTGCGGAGGCACCGGAGCTGCCGGCGTCGAGCAGAGACGTCGCGAGGTCAAGTACGGGCAGGCCCCGAGTCAGTTGTACTTCCACGAGTTGCTGCAACACAGCTAGGCGTCGAGCGGGTGGTCCGTAAGCGCGTACTGCTTCGGCGGCGGCAGGCAGGAGAATGTCTTCAGCATCAAGGAGGCCCGTCGCGCGGGCACCGTCGACGACTTCGGGCAGTTCGTCTGGTGTGCGCTCCAGCAATGAACACAGCAGGTCGAGGTTGCGGGCTGCGCCGGCTTCGGCGGCGATGAGGTAGCGGAGGACGTCGTCGTCGAGTGCTGCTAGTTCGGCGCGGAAGTCGGCGAGACGGCCGGTGACGACCCGTTCCACGAGACGAGGGACACCGCCGGTGCTCGCGTGCAGGGCGGGGGCGTCCGCAGTGCGGCCGGTGAGTTGTTTCGCGAGCTTCCCGACTTCGTCGACGGTCAGCGGCGGCAGCAGCAGTGTTTCGCCGAGGGACCGCAACGCTTGCGCGCGAGGGTTCGGACGATGTGCCACCACGAGCGGTCCCTCTTTGGCGGCCGCGAGCATGGTGAGCCTGGTCAGGTCTTCGTCGTCGAGCTGGTCTGCGTCGTCGACGACCGTGGCCTCGACACCTGCTTCGCGGTAGCTGCGATCGAGAGCGCCCAACAAGGCAGTCTTGCCGTAGCCGCCCGGCGCGACGACCACGAGCCGGACTGGGGCCGCGGGGGTGTCGGCGAGTTGTTCAAGGAGGCGGCGGGCTGCGGGGTGGACGGCGTCGTTGCCGGTTTTCGCCAGCAGTGCGTTCAACAGTGACCTTCACCGGAGGGAGCTGTGGCTGGGTGGGCGCACGAACTCAGGACAGGGGGACGGGGAGAAACGGGTTCCTTGTCGGCGGTCGCTTCGTGTGACGTGAGGACCGCGATCAGGATCGAGGAGCTGATCGCCAGTACTGCCGCCGCGGCGGCGAGCGGTCGCCATCGACGCAACAGTTTGGCAGCGCCCTCGGGCTCCGGCAGCGTGAATGGAGTGATCTCCACCGGCGGCCGCTCGGGTCTTTCCGGAAGTTCGGGTTCGCGGTCGACTCGCGGCAGCAACGTGGTTTCGGGGGCGGGGGCTTCCCTTCGCGCGAGAGGCCTCGTCCGTTGGCTGGCGAGGATCCCGGCCCCGATGGCCGCCGTATCGGCGGGTTGGGGGCCGGTAAAGAACGGGCAGGGCAGACGTCCAGGGCGAGTGCCCGGGCCGGGTTCGCCGCAGAACACGATGCCAGCCAGTGACTCCGGGGCGACGTTGGCCGCCTGCGCGAGGCCGAACGCCGTCTTGACCGCGGAACCCGGCGCGACGCCTTCCGTGCTGTTCCGGGCGATCCAGCCGCTGGCTCCCGAAGCGGTCGCCAAGGTGACGGTGACGCCGTCCGGGCCGAACTCGCACACCGCGGCTGTTCGGTCGCCCGCACCGGGTTCCGGGAGGTGGGCGTAGAGCGCGGCGACCGCGCTGGGAACGAGGGTGACCGCGGTGAAACCGGACTCCGTCAGCGACTGGCGCAGGAGTTCGCGTCGGTAACCGCCCCAGTCACCGGGGTGGGTGACGACGAGCTGGCGCGGCGGTTCGCCGGTCTGGCTGGCTGCGACGTCGGCGATGCCTTCGATGAAGACGGTGGTCAGGGACTCCGGGGTGAACGGTTCGCTGCCGATGAAGACCGGCACGTCGTCACCGATGCGGCGATGGAAACCGGTGATCAGGCGGGAGGGCACGGCGGCGCCGGCTTGAGTTGCCGCGTCGCCGGTGAGCAGGTATCCCTCGTCGTCGAGGAAGAGTGCGGTCGCGGTCGCCGGGGAGGTCTCGCCCAGCCACAACGGCTCGGGATCGTCCCACCGGTCACCTTGCCTGCGACGGAGCGCGGCGTGGGTCCGGGCAGCGCCGAGGTCGATGCCGAGCACGTAGGGCACCGCCGCTTCCTCCCTTCGTCGCAGTCAGGTTCGGCCAAGGGGCGTAACTCACTGAACGGATACGCATCCTCACCCGTTCGGGTCAGACGGGCAAGAGTGGGGTGGGATTTAACCCAACCGGGTTCCGCGTGTCCGATCCCCTAACTCCCTAACGATCTCATATCGACCCCCTAACGGCTGAGCGAGGCGCGACTGGGTGTAAACCCCGATGTGAGCGGGGGTGCCCCGTCCCTACCTTGGGCGCCACGCCCGGCCGGGGAGGGCCGGGCATTCCCCGTAATCACTACAAGTGGAGATCCCCCCATGGATTCGGTGCAGACTCTGCACGACTTCACGCTCACCTTGCTCCAAGACCCGTCCGCGCTCGCCGCTTTCGGCCAGGACCCGCAGGCAGCGCTGGCCGCTGCTGGGCTGGGCGACATCAGCGCCGCCGACGTGAACGAGGTCGCGCCGCTGGTGCTCGACTACGTGCCGGTGGACCACCTGGCCTCGCTCGGCCAGCTGCCCCAGGCGGGCGACCTGACCACTGCGCTCGGCGACGGCCCGCAGGGCGCGATCGAGCAGCTGCAGGCACTGACCGCTTCGCTCGGCGTCTCGGCTGGTGGCGCGGAAGCGTCCGCGGCTACGCCCGGGCTTCCGGGCCTCGGCGAGCTGCCGGCCGTGCCGGGCGTGGGCGAACTGCCCGGTCTCGGCGAACTGCCGGGCGCGGGCGCGCTGCCTGCTGTCGGCGACGTTCCGGGTCTCGGTGACCTGGCGGGTGCGGTGCCCGCCGGAGACCTTCCGGGCCTCGGCGAACTGCCCGTCGTGAGCGACGTGGCTGGTGCTTCGGCGCTGCCCGCCGCCGGTGAGCTGCCGGGCCTTGGCGAGCTTCCGGCAGTGCCGGGTCTCGGCGAGCTGCCGGGCGTCGGCCAGCTGCCCGGCCTCGGTGAACTGCCGGGTGCCGGTGCTCTTCCGGGCGTCGGTGCGCTGCCTGGTGTCGGCGACGTCGCCAGCGCGGTTCCGGCGCTGCCGACGGCCGGTGAGCTGCCGTCGGTTCCGGCTGTGCCGGGTGTCCCGGCCGTTCCGGGGCTGCCCTCGGTGCCGGGTCTTGGCGACGTGCAGAACGCTGCCGCGTCCGTCACCGCGCTGGTGCAGAACCCGACCAGTGCACTCGCCCTGGGCAACGACCTGGCCAGCGGCTTGGACTCCAGCGCGGTCGCGCAGGCGAGCGGGCAGGCGGCCACCGCGGCCGACGGTGCCATCTCGCAGGTGCAGCACGTCGGCGGCGAGCTCGCGGCGGCTTCCCCGGTGAACGTCAGCGACCTGCCGGTCGCGAACTCCGCCTCGCAGGTCGCCGACCACGCGACCGAGGCCGGCGGCGGGATTGCCGGGCACGTCAGCGACGCGGTCGGGACCGTCACCGAGAACGTCGGCAGCCTGAGCAACACGCTCAGCGCCAACGGGCTGAACCACGCGGTGAACGGCGTGACCCAGCAGGCGCACTCGCTCATCTCGCACGGCGAGTCCGAGCGTTCCGACGCCGCGACCGAGACGCACACCGGGACCGACGCCGGCGTCGGCATGGTGCACGACACCGTCTCGACGGTCTCCGACCTCGGGCACCAGGGCCTCGGCCTTGACCTGCACGCCGGTGCGGAGACCTCGCACGGCGGCGGTGAGCTGCACATTTCCCTCTGAGCAAGGGTAATTCGGGGGTGGCTCCGCGGTCTGGGTGCGACCGCGGAGCCACCACCCGGTTCGGATACTCCCCGTACACGGGGGACACTGGTTCGCCGTGACGGCTCCAGCTTGGCTCGAAGTGCTCGCCGAGACCTCGGATGCCTGCCGGACGCACGGCCGCGAAGACCTGGCGCAACGCCTTCGCCGGCGTCAGGACCGGCCTCCGGGGGGCACGCGGGTCGCTGTGCTCGGCTTTCCCAAGCAAGGCAAGGGCTACCTGGTCAACGCGGTGCTCAACGCGCCGGTCTGCCCGGTCGGCGACGCGGCGACTCCCGCGGTGCCGATCGAAGTCGGGTACGCGGCCGAACCCGGCGCGACGCTCGTCGGACGCGCCGACGAACGCATCCCGGTCGAGATCGAGAAGCTGACCGGCGAGGTCGGTGCCCGGCCTGCCGGGTCGCTGCGACGAGTCGAGGTCGGCGTCCCGCGCGATCTGCTGTCCGCAGGCCTGGTGCTCATCGACACCCCCGCGATCGGCGACCCGAGGTCGCCGCGCACAGCTGCCGCTCTCGACGTTCTCGCGGACGCCGACGCGGTCATTCTTGTTTCCGACGCAGCCGCTCCGCTGGATCAGGCCGAGCTGGCGCTGGCGCATCACATCCGGACTTGGTGTCCGCACGTGGTCATCGCGCTGACCAAGATCGACGTCAGCGCCGGATGGCGCACGGTCGCCGAACAGAACCGGACCGCGCTCTCCGCGGCCGGGATCGACTCGCCGGTGCTGCCGGTGTCGGCGACGGTTCGGTTCGCCGCGGCCAAGGGCGGTGACCAAGACCTCAATGCGCGGTCCGGCTTCCCGGAGTTGCTTTCCTGGATCGCGACGCAGGTTTCGCGACCGGCCGAGAGTACGGCCGCATTGCTCGCCGCCGTGAGTGTGCGCGCGGCCGCGGCCGAGCTAGTCGAGACGTTGCGAGCACGCGCCGAGGCGGCCGGGCAGGAAGCAGGCGTCGACCAGACGACGTTGCTGCAGCGTTCGCAACGTCGCGCCGATGAGCTGCGCCGACGCAACAGTCGCTGGCAGAACCTGCTGGCTGACGAGATCGCCGACCTGCAGTCCGACGCGGAATACGACCTGCGCGAACGCACCCGGAAGATCGTCGAGAGCATCGACGAGACCTTCGACCGCGGAGACCCGGTGAAGGTGTGGGACGAGTTCGGGCCGTGGCTGGACAGCACGCTCGCGGAAGCCGTCGAGACGACTTACACGTTCGCGGCCGAACGCGCGGAGTGGATCGCGCAGGCGGTCGCGGTGAGCTTCGGCGCGCAGTACGACCTGCCGGAATTGGCTTTGACCGACTCCGGCGCGGACCGGATCGCCGAGGTGCGGCAGCCGCGGATCGAGCGGTTCAAGATCGGGCAGAAGGCGTTCACCGGTCTGCGCGGTTCGTACGGCGGCGTGCTGATGTTCGGCCTGGTGACCGGGTTGGCGGGGCTGCCGCTGATCAACCCGGTGTCGATCGGTGCCGGCGTCGCGTTCGCCGCGAAGACGATCAGCGACGAGGGCGGCATGCGGCTGCAACGCCGGCAGGCGGTGGCCAAGATGACCGCGCAACGGCACGTCGACGACGTGTTCCTGCGGTTCAGCAAGGAATGCCGCGACGCGATCCGCCACGTGCAGCGACGGTTGCGGGACCACTTCACCGAGCTCGCGGACAGTCTCGCCGACGAGCTGACACGGGAACGCGAGATGATCATCGCCGGGTCGGCCGAGCGGGAACGGCGCAGCGCGGCGCTGCGGCGGGAGATCGACCGGCTGGCGGGGTTGCACAAGCGGGCTGGGGAGCTGGGGATGCTGGCTAATCGGGTGCCCAAGGAGTTGCCTGCGTGACCTTGGCCTGGCGGCGTGGGTTGTGGCGGCGTTCGCGCTTGGACAGATCGGTGATACTGGGCTGATCAGAGGCGGTGGAGTTGCCTGCATGGCTTCGACGGCGGGCTGGGTGCGGTGTTTTTGGCGGTGCTGGCGGCTTTTGTGGGCTGGTGATGCTGGCCGGTCGTCTCGTATGCGGAGGGGGCGGCGGTTAGTTGTTGTCTGCGTGACGTCGGATGGGGTGCCGGGCGTCGCGCGCGGCGGCTCTCTGGGTGGGCTTAGTTCTTCGGGCGGGACAGCTGAGGGGAAGCTGGCCAATCGGTCGTTATGGAGATGGTTGCGACTTCGGGTGGCTGCGGCGTTTGGTACTGGCCGGAGGAGGCGCGGTTTCTGAGCGCTGGCGACCGTGGTCGTGAGCGGGGTTCCGCATTGTGAGAGTGGGTTGGTCTTTGGCGCGGTGAGGCGTTTTGCTGCAGTGAAGGCGGTTTGGTGGGCGGGGGCGGGTCGCGCGTGGGTCGGATCAGTTAGTGACGGCATGCTTCGGCGGCGTCGCATCGCGGGAGCGGAGCCGGGAGACGTGGCCGCGTGGTGGAAGATTCGGAAAGTGCCCTTCTTGGGCGGTTGAGGGCGTTTCGGGAGATGTCTGCGGGGTTGATGGTGGCGGGCTTCGGGATTCGGTGAGCGGGGCGTTGCCGGGTAGTCGAGGATGTTCGGGGCTGTGCCGGGTGAGTCGAGTGAGGAGTGGTGTCGCGCGTGGGTGAGGACGTTCGGGCTCTTCTGGCGGATGCTTGTGCGTACTACCGCGACAGTCCGAGGGCTTCGGCGTTGCTGGGGGAAGCGCTTGACCATCTCGACGAGCCGCTTCGGGTGAGCATCGGAGGGCCTGCGGGGACGGGGAAGTCCACGTTGGCTGCGGCGTTGGGGGATTGGCCGACGCGGGCGTTGCGCGATCTGGAGTTTCTCGATGCGCCGCTGCCGTCGACGCTCACTGACGCATCCGTACGGCTGCTTCGCCACCTTGAGCCCGACCAGTTGGCAACGTTGCGTCCGACAACGCCTTCAGCGTTCGCGCGGCAGACGGCCGTTGACACGATCCTTGTGCTTGCGCGCGCGGACGAGACCGGTGCGGGGCGGATTGACGCACTGCTTACCGCGAAGCAGATTGCGCGGCGCGCGTGGCGCGAAGATCCACTGTGCAGCGGGTTCCAAGGCGTGATCGCGGTGGCGGCGCAGCTTGCGTACGGGGCGCGCGCGTTCACTGATGACGAGTTCGAGCTTCTCGCGGCCTTCGCGGCGGTGCCTCGTGAGGAGTTGGAGCGGTATCTGCTTTCGGTGGATTCCTTTACTGATCCGGCGTTTCCGGGGCCGGTGTCCGTCGAGACGCGACGGTCGTTGGTGGTTCGTTTCGGGCTGTTCGGGGTGAAGCTTGCGCTGACGCTCATCCGTACGGGCTGCGATGATCGGGTGAAGCTGTCGACGGAACTGGTGCGGCGCAGCGGTCTTGGCGAGCTTCGCGACACTATTGCGGGTTGTTTCGCTGCGCGTGCAGATGCGTTGCGCGCTCGGACTGCGTTGATTCGGTTGGAGACAGTGTTGAACGCGGAGCCTCGACCGCACAGTGATCGGCTTGCGGCGCGGGTTGAGCGGTTTTCGGCCGGCGCGCATGACTTCCGCGAGTTGCGGCTGATCGCGGACATTCGTGGCGGACGTACGGCTTTGGCGGGGGAGTCGGCGGAAGAGGCTGTGCGGTTGCTGGGCGCGGAGGGGACGGCGTCGGAGGAACGGCTGGGACTTGCGGCGGGTACGGATCCACGCGAGATGTATGAGGCCGGTCTTGACGCGGTGATGCGCTGGCGGCATGAGGCGGAGCGGCCGGACCGGGCGTTGGCGGAGCGCGCTGCGGCGCAGGTTGTGGTGCGCAGTGCGGAAGGGTTGCTGGCGCAGTTCGTTTGACCGGGGCAGCCGTCCGGGACGATCGCCCAGGACGGTCGGCCGGGACGACTGACCGAGGCGACTGACCGGAGAGGGCGGCCAGGGCGGTCGCCCGGGATGACTGACCCGGGCGGACGACTGGGACGGTCGCCCGGGGCGACTGACCGGGGCGGACGCCTAGGACGTTTGGTCAAGGCGACCGACCTACGCGACTTGACTGGGCAGTCGATCAGGGCGGGCGCCCGGGGCGGCCGACCGACTGAAGCAACGGGCTGGTGCGGCCGATGGTGTGGCTGATCAGGGCGATCGAACAGGGCAACCGGCCAGGGTGACCGACCGGGACAACTGACCAGGGCGATCGACCGGAGCAACCGGCCAGGGGGACCGGCCGGGACAACTGACCGGGGTGACTGACCGGGGCGGTCGGCCGGATCCCGGAACATCAGGCGTTGCCCAGCACCCGTCCGATGGTGAGTTCCAGGACCACCCGCTGCGGGTTTTCCCGCGGCTTCCGGTACCGCTGGGCGTAGCGCTCTTCGGCGTCGTGGACGGAAGCGGCGTCGTCGAGGAGGCGGATTCGGCCTTCCAGCGTGGACCAGGTCCGGCCTTCGAACTGGCATACCGCGGCGGCCAATCCGGTGTCGCCGGCGGCGCGGATGAGGCGGGCCTTGTACGAGGTCCCGGAGGCGATCACGCGGGCGATGCCTTGGTCGAAGTCGACCGTTACGCCGACCGCTACGACGTGTGGCGTTCCGTTGGGGCGGACCGTCGTGAGCGACGCGAGCCGTCGTTCGGTCCAGAACTGGCGGAAGCTCTCGTCGAGGGGCATGTCCGCACGCTAGACGAGACAGAAATTCAACTGCTTGTTGACCTCTTTAACAACCAGTTGTAGCGTTCCGCGGAACCAACGACGTCCTGGAGGATCCGCATGTCGTCGCTTCGTTCCCGTGCCTGGCAAGCCGCTTTGCTGGGCGGTCTGCTCGTGTTCGCCACCGCCTGCGGAGGAGGTCCTGACGGGGCCGGCGGCGGGCAGCAGCAGAAGCCGAGCGCTGTTCCGGACAACACCGCGTTGCTCGGGACGATCAAGGCCGATCCGCAGCTCGCCGAGGGGTTGCCGCCGGCTGTTGTGCAGGCCAAGACGTTGCGGCTGGCGTCCAATATCCAGTCGGCGCCGAACAACTTCTACGCCGCGGACGGCAAGACTCCGATTGGCTACGAGGTCGATCTGGCCAAGGCGGTCGGGGCGAAGCTCGGGGTGACCGTCGCGTACCAGGACCTGGCGTTCGGTTCGCTGATCACGAGCCTGCAGTCCGGGCGCGTCGATCTGACCATGGCCGCGATGAACGACACCAAGGAACGACAGCAGCAGATCGACTTCGTCGACTACTTCTCGTCCGGCATCACGATCATGATCCGCAAGGGCAACCCGGACGGCATCACCGGGCCGGACACGTTGTGCGGCAAGAACGTGGCAGTCGTGCAGGGCACCAGTCACCAGAAGTTCGCTACGGCGCAGAGCGCGAAATGCACTCAGGCGGGCAAGCCTGCCACCACGGTCACCGCGACTGACAGCGACAACCAGAACCAGAATCAGCTGCGCACCGGTCGCGTCGCGGCGATCCTGAACGACCTGCCGAGCGCGGTCTACATCTCGCGCACCGCGGGCGACGGCAAGTTCTTCGAGGTCGTTCCTGGCCAGCCGATCGAAGGCGGGCCGTACGGGATGGGCTTCGCGAAGAACAACTCGAAGCTGCGCGACGCCGTCAAGCAGGCGTTGCAGTCGCTCGTCGCCGACGGCACGTACGGCAAGATCCTGCAGTCCTGGGGCGTCGAGCAGGGCGCGATCAAGGAGGCGGCCGTCAATGGCGGAAGCTGAACCGCTGCCGATCGTCCGGCTGCGGCATTGGGGTCGCTGGGTCAGCGCGGTGGTGATCGTCGCGCTCCTGGTACTGCTGGGTTTCGCGCTCGCGCAGGCGCAGATCGACTGGGGTTCGGTACCCGACTTCGTGTTCTACCGCGTGATGGCGCTCGGCCTGCTCAACACCGTTGTGCTGGCGGTGATCGCGCAGGCGGTCGCGATCGTGCTCGGCATCCTGATCGCGTTGCTGCGGCTCAGCGCCAACCCGGTCGCGAAGTGGTTCGCGGCGGCCTACATCTGGCTGTTCCGCGGGCTTCCGGTGTTGTTGCAGATCCTGATTTGGTACAACCTGGCGCTGATCTTCCCGACCGTCTCGATCCCGCTGCCCTTCGGCGGCTACCTCGTGCACGAGCCGACGAACGTGCTGATCAGCGCGTTCACCGCGGCGCTGCTCGGGCTGGCGCTGAACGAGAGCGCGTACATGGCGGAGATCGTCCGCGCCGGGCTGACGAGCGTCGACGCCGGGCAGACCGAGGCCGCGAAATCCATCGGCATGACGCCTGGCGCGACGCTGCGCCGGGTCGTGCTGCCGCAGGCGATGCGCGTGATCATCCCGCCGACCGGCAACGACTTCATCAACATGCTCAAGGGCACGTCGATGGCGTCGGTGATCGGCGTGACCGAGCTGATCCACGCGGCCAACAACATCTCGTCCAACAACCTGCTGGTGATGGAGACGCTGATCGCGGCGGCGATCTGGTACATGGTCGTGGTGACCGTCGCCGGGGTCGGCCAGCATTACCTTGAACGGTCGTTCGGGGCGGCTGACCGGAGTCCCGTCGCGCGGGTCGGGAAGGCGTTCAAGGGGATGCCGCTGGTGAGGGGTGCGCGTGTCTGAACCGCTGCTGAAAGCTGTCGGGGTCCGCAAGAACTACGGGCACACCGAGGTGCTCAAGGGCATCGACCTGGAGGTCCGCAAAGGACAGGTGGTGTGCCTGCTCGGGCCGTCGGGAGCGGGGAAGAGCACGTTTCTCCGCTGCCTCAACCATCTCGAGACGATCGACGGCGGCCAGGTCTGGGTGGACGGCGAGCCGATCGGGTTCAAATTGCGCGGCGGCAAGCTGTACGAGCTGCGGGAGAAGGACGTCGCCCGGCAGCGCCGGGACATCGGCATGGTTTTCCAGCGGTTCAACCTGTTCGGGCACCGCACAGCGCTGGAGAACGTGGTCGAGGGACCGGTGCGGGTGCTCGGCGTCGACCCGGCGAAGGCCCGGAAAGAGGCGCTGGACCTGCTCGACCGGGTCGGGCTCGCGGACCGAGCGGGCGCTTACCCAGGGCAACTGTCCGGCGGGCAGCAGCAGCGCGTCGCGATCGCCCGGTCGCTGGCGATGAAGCCGAAGCTCATGCTGTTCGACGAGCCGACGTCCGCGCTGGACCCGGAGCTGGTCGGGGAGGTGCTCGCGGTGATGGGTACGTTGGCTCGGGAGGGGATGACGATGGTGGTCGTGACGCACGAAATGGCTTTCGCCGCGGAGGCCGCCGACGAGGTGGTGTTCCTCGCCGACGGCGCGGTGGTCGAGACCGGGCCGCCGGAGCGGGTGCTGAAGTCCCCGGAACACGAGCGGACGCGGCAGTTCCTCGCGCGGGTCCTGTCGTGACCCGGATCCCGCCCCGGTACCTGCTCCAGTTCGACGAGCCCGCGGGCTACCTGGACTTCGCGCGGTTCGGGCCGCCGTCGCACGCCGTGCTCGACACCACCGCGCGGCTGCTGGAGGCCACGACCAAGGCCGGTCCGTCCACTGTGGACGAAGTGATGCGGCAGGAGATCCGCGCGAAGGCAGCGGCCGCGCGGCTCTGCGGCAGCGACACCGACCACACCGTCCTGCTCCCGCACACCAGCCTCGGCCTGTTCCAGGCGGCGTTCAACAGCCACGGCGAAGTGCTCGTTTCGGCCGCGGAGTTCCCGGCCAACACGTACCCGTGGGCGC
The DNA here is from genome assembly GCF_004522315.1 of Amycolatopsis sp. CFH S0740. NCBI lineage: Bacteria > Bacillati > Actinomycetota > Actinomycetes > Pseudonocardiales > Pseudonocardiaceae > Amycolatopsis > Amycolatopsis sp. CFH S0740. The sequence goes on from NZ_SDLS01000006.1 coordinate 328,968, forward strand.
GCGCCGAGCAGGCCGGACGGGTGCGGATGCGGCGGCTGGAAGGCGGTTACGTCACTCCCGATCGGCTCGCGGAAGCGCTCACGCCGGAAACCGCAGTCGTTTCGGTGAGCGCGGTCGATTTCCGCACTGGTTACCGGGCTGATCTCGCCGCGTTGCGCGAGGTGGTGGGCGATCGGCTGCTCGTGGTCGACGGGATCCAGGGTTTCGGGGTCGTCGACGCGCCGTGGGAGGTCGCCGACGTGCTCGTGGTCGGCGGGCAGAAGTGGCTGCGGGCGGGCTGGGGCACCGGGTTCGCGGTGCTGTCCGACCGGGCGCTGGCGCGGATGGACCCGATCCTGTCCGGCTGGACCGGCGCGCGCGACCCTGGTTTGTTCGACAACGAGATCCACCCGGCCGACCCGACCGCGGCGAGCTGGTCGATCTCGAACCTCAGCCCGGTCACGTCCGGTGCGTTCGCGGCGGCGCTCGAACTGGTCGAGGAAACCGGCGTCGCGGCGATCACAGAACGGATCGGCGAACGCGTCGGCGAGCTTGAGGACGTGCTGCGCTCACTCGGCGCAGAGATCGTCTCGGCGACTGAGCGGCGCGCCGGGATTCTCGCGTTTTCGTTGCCGGACAAGCCCGCGGAGCAGGTCGGGGCGGCGTTGACGGCGGCGGGGATCGCGGCGACCGTGCGTCCGGAACATGTCCGATTGTCGCCGCACGCGTCGACCCCCGCCGCGGCTGCCGAGCTGGTACGGGACGCGCTGGAAACACTGCTGCGCCCGCGCCGGGTCGTGCCGGTCGCGTCGGCTGCGGGCACGGCGACGCATGAGCTGCTCACCGCCCTGATCCCGGCGGTGGACGGACTGGCGGCGATGCTCGGGCCGGGCAACGAGGTGTTGCTCCACGACCTGTCACGGCTGCCGGATTCGATCGTCGCGATCGCGGGGAAGCTCACCGGCCGTTCGGTCGGCGGGCCGATGACGGATCTGCTGCTCGGGCTCGTCCGGCGCGGCACGACGCAGGACCTGACCAACTACCGCACGCACAGCCCGGACGGGCGCGAGATCCGTTCGTCCACGTTGTTTCTGCGCGACGCCGACGGGACGGCGATCGGGTGCCTGTGCGTGAACAGCGAACTGCCCGCGGCGGCGCAGACGTCGGAGGAACGGCGGGACGAGACGTTCCTGCCGGACGTCGACAGCCTGCAGCGGTTTCTCGTCGGACGCGCGATCGGGAAGTCCGGGATCCCGGTGGAGCTGATGAAGAAGCGGCACAAGTCGGCGGTGGTCCGGGAGCTGGACGAGGCCGGGTATTTCCTGATCAAGGACGCGGTGGACCACCTGGCCGGGCAGCTCGAGGTGACGCGGTACACGATCTACAACTACCTCAATGAGATCCGGGGATGACGAGGTTCGCCGTGCCGCCCGGATTGGCTGTGGCGGTGCGGCGGCGGGAGGGCAGCGCGGGCGAGGCTTGGTTGCGGGAGCTGCCCGAGCTGGCCGCGGCGGCTTGCGCGCGGTGGGGGTGTCGGATTGCGGGGACTCCGCTGCATGGGGAGACCGCGATGGTGCTGCCCGTCGAACGTGGCGGGCAGGCCGCCGCGCTCAAGATTTCGTTTCCCCATCCGTGTTGTGCCGAGGAAGCTGCGGCGTTGGAGCACTTCGACGGTGCCGGAGCCGTGCAGCTGCTGGCGGCCTCCGCGGATCGTGCCGCCCTTTTGCTCGAACGCGTCGGCCCCGCGACGCTGGAAACGGTGCGCGCGGAGGAAGCGACCGAGATCGCTGGCGAGCTGGCCCGTCGGCTCGCGGTGCCCGCGCCGGCCGGGACGCGGTCGCTCGCCTCGACGCCCGGCCGTGGCTCGCGCAGCTGGAACAACTGGCAGCACCAGGGCTGTTGCCGACGCGCGAGGTGGACTGGGCACGCGAACTGATCACCCAGCTCGCCGAGGACCGGACTGCCACGATGTTGCACGCCGATCTGCATTTCGGGAATGTGCTGCGGGCGGAACGGGAACCGTGGCTGGCGATCGATCCGATCGGGTGGCGTGGGACAGCGGCTTTCGACGCGTTCACCGTGGTTGCGAAAACCACGCCGACACGCGACCTGGCCGGGTTGATCACGCGGTTTTCCCATGCCGCACAAGTGGATCCGGAGCTGGCGGAGCGATGTTGCCAGGCCCGGGCGGTCACTGCTTATCTGCACCAGGAGCACGTCGGCGGTGAATGGTTCGACCGCGACGTGCTCCTCGCGCTTATTTCAGGAACCTCTCCACCGCGTCCGTGGCCGCGGTAATCCCGCCGTTGGCTCGGATTTCCGCGCGCAGCTCAGCCAGCCGCGCGGCGACGTCCGGCGAACTGCTGACCTCATCGACCGCTTCGCGCAGGGATTTGGCGGTCACCTGGTCCGCGGGCAGATGCTTGCCGACTCCCAACGCTTCCAGCTGCGCGGCGTTGCCGAACTGGTCGACGGCTTGCGGGATGGCGACCGTCGGGACGCCGTACCACAGGGATTCCGTGCAGCCGCCCATGCCGGCGTGCGTGATGAAGGCGGACGCGACGTCGAGAATTGCCAGCTGTGGCACCGTTTCGTGCACCTCGACCGACTCCGGCAGCGGGCCTAGATCGTCCTTCGAGACGTGCTTGCCGATGGAGAGCACGACGTGCCAGTCTTCGAACTCGGTGATGCAGTGCCGGTAGACGTCCAGTTGGTCGTTGTATGCGGTGCCGAACGACACGAGCAGCACGGGTTTGCCGTCGGACGGCGGCGTCCAATGCTCCGCTGCGCGCGCCGGGTCGAGGCACGGGCCGACGAACTGGACCCGGTCTTCCGGCACACGGTCGGCGTTCGGCTGCATCGCGCGCGGGATCAGCGACAGGATCGGCACCGGTCGCGCGAGCCACGTCCAGGCGTCTTCGGTCACTCCGTTTTCCGCCAGCCACTCGGTAAAGGCGCGGTGGTAGTCCACTCCGGACGGTGAGGTGCGGATCGGTTTGAGGATGTCGGCGAGTTCCTCCTCGTAGCCGTCCCAGGCGACGTAGGTGGGGGAGAGCTGCACCGCAGGCACGTCGTAGCGGAGGCCGAGCAGCGGTGCGCCGAGGCCGCCGATGTCGTAGAGCAGCAGGTCCGGGCGGTCGTGGTCGAAGGTTTCGATCAGCCGCGGGTGGATCGCGACGGCCTCGTCGAGGAAGACGCGCATTGCTTCGGCTGGGTCTTCCGGCCATTCCGCGTCCGGGCCGAGCGGGAAGATCGTGGGATGCGCGACGACGTCCGCGCCGGTCGCTTCGACGAGTTCGGAGAGCGGTTCGCCGACGACGTAGCTGACCCGGTGCCCGCGCCGCACCAGCTCGCGAATGATCCCCAGCGATGGGTAGACGTGGCTCGGCGCGGAGCAGCCGACCATGACGATGTGCTTGCCCATAAGGCGAAAGTGTCCTTTCCGGACGAGATGCGGTCCGGCACGCAGAGCAGGGGCCGCCCGGTGGCGGGCGGCCCGGAAAGTCGTGCCGGGATCAGGACAGGCGGCAGCGGGCGAAGATCGTCATGAATCCGGACGGTAGTGCGGGTGATCGCGGGGAGCAACCGGATTAGCCGGGCCGTGCTTGCCATCGTGAACGACTCGGTGTTGCCCACCACTTTTCAACACAGTCGACTTTGTGTTACAAAGTTCAGGACAGCGAAGCACTGGGGGACGAGATGACGGAAGCGTTCAGGCTGACCGGCCTGGTGAAGCAGTTCAAGCAGGTTCGCGCGGTCGACGGCGTGTCGGTGACCGTTCGGCGAGGTGAGGTCGTCGCGTTGCTGGGGCCGAACGGCGCGGGCAAGTCGACCACGATCGACATGTTGTTGGGGCTTGCCTCGCCGGACGAGGGGAGCGTGCGGGTGTTCGGCGGTTCGCCCCGGGCGGCGCTCGATTCCGGGCGGCTCGCGGCGATGGTGCAGAACGGGTTCTTGCTGCGGGACGTCACGCCGGCCGAGCTGGTCGAGTTGCATCGGTCGATGTTCGAGAATCCGCTGCCGGCCAAGGAGGTCTACGCGCGGGCCGGGATCGGGGAGTTCGCCAAGCGGCGGTGCGGGAAGTTGTCCGGCGGGCAGCTTCAGCGGGTCCGGTACGCGCTCGCGCTCACCGGTGACCCGGAGCTGTTGGTGCTCGACGAGCCGACGGCGGCGCTGGACGTCGATGCTCGACGCGAATTCTGGGCGTCGATGCACGAGTTCACCGCGGCGGGGCGGACTGTTCTGTTCGCGACGCATTACCTCGCCGAGGCGGAGGACTACGCGGACCGGGTCGTGTTGATGCGGCACGGGAAGGTCGTCGCGGACGGGGCGGTCGACGAGGTGCGCGCGAATGTGTCCGGGCGAGTGATCAGGGCACTCGTACAGGGCGCTCGCCCGGAAGCCCTGGCCGCGCTCGACGGGGTCGCCAGGGCGCGCGTACAGGGCGATCGTACGGAACTGGCCTGCACGGATTCCGACCTGGCGATCCGGGCGCTGATCACGGCGTTTCCCCAGGCCAGCTCGATCGAGATCACCTCCGCGGGCCTGGAGGAAGCGTTCCTCGCCCTCACCTCCGACGAGCCGCAGGGAGCGCTCCGATGAACCTCGTCTACCTCCGCCTGGAGATCCTGCGCATCGTCCGCAGCCCGCAGTTCGCGTTGTTCACCATCGTGGTCCCGCTCGGCATGTTTCTCCTGTTCGGCGGGTTGTTCGGCGACCAGGTCGGGCCGGACGGCATCAAGGCGAGCGTCACCACGATGATCAACATGGGCGCGTACGGCGCGATGAGCGGCGCGTTGTTCACCGGTACCCGCGTCGCGACCGAGCGGACGGACGGCTGGCAGCGGCAATTGCGGCTCACGCCGATGCGCGGGCCCGGCTATCTCGCGGTGAAGATCGCGTCCTCGATGGCGATGGCGTTGCCGGTGGTTCTGGTGATCTTCGTGGCCGGCGCATTGCGCGGGGCACAGCTCACCGCGGCGCAGTGGCTGCTCAGCGGGGTCTCGTTGTGGCTGGGCGCGCTGCCGTTCGCGGTGCTCGGGCTCTTGCTCGGGTTGTTCGGCAAGGGCGACACGGTCGGCGCGATGACCGGCGCGTTGATGCTCCCGCTCGGCGTGTTCGGCGGGTTGTGGATGCCGCTGTCGATCTTGCCGGAATGGATGTCCGCGCTCGCGCACTTCTTCCCCACGTACTGGCTCGGCCGCGTCGGCACGCTCCCGGTGGACCACTCCGGCGGGCTCGGTCTCGCGGTCGGCGTGCTGGCGGCGTGGCTGGTCGTGCCCGCGCTCGTGGTGGTGCGGCGGTTCCGGCTGGGCCCGGTGAAGGTCGCGTGACGTGTTAGCTTCCGTGCTGCATGCGGGGTCAGTACGGGGGAAGGGCGGTCCGGGGTGAACAACGACGCGGGGGACCCCGTCGAGGACGAAGGCGAGCCGCTGTCCGTGGCGGAATCGCTGGAGCTCATCGCCCGGCAGAACGAACGGACGCGCCGGGAGCTGCGAGTCAGCCCGGCGCGTCTGTTCGCCGTCTGGGCCTTCGCCTGGCTGGTCGGCTGGGGGCTCGTCTACCTCTCCGACGAGCGGTCGGCGGCGCTGCTGCCCGGCTGGGTCGCGGGCATCGTCGTCGCGGTGCTCATGGTGGGCGCGATCGTCTACTCCGCTTGGCACGGCAGCAAAGGCGGCCGCGGGATCCGCGGGCCGTCCCGGCGGATCGGCGCGATGTACGGCTGGGCATGGATGATCTCGTTCGCCGGGATGAGCCTGATCGACATCCGGATCACCAAACTCCTCCCCGAGGGCTCGGACCTCGTGCCGCTGCTGTGGTCCGGCACGTCGCTGCTGCTGACCGGCGCGCTCTACCTCGCCGGCGGCACGCTGTGGCAGGACCTGCGGCAGTACTTCCTCGGCGGCTGGATCATCGTGTGCAGCGGGGCGAGCGTCCTGGTCGGCGTGCCGGGCAACTTCCTCGTCCTCTCGCTCGCGGGCGGCGGCGGATTCGCGGTCGCGGCGCTGGTCTATGTGGTGCGGCCTCGTGACTGAGCTGCCGGAGCTCGACCCCGTCATCCACGCCCAGGCGCGGCTGCGCGTCACGGTCGCGCTCGCCGGGCTCCGTCCGGCCGACCAGATCACCTTCCCGCGGCTGCAGCAGTTGCTGGAGATGACCGCGGGCAATCTCTCGACGCATCTGCGCAAGCTCGAGGACGCCGAGTACGTCGAGATCACCAAGGCTTACGAGCACCGCACGCCGGTCACTCTGGTGCGGCTCACGAGCACGGGCCGCGCCGCGTTCGAGACCTACACCAAGGCGTTGCAACGGCTCCTGGACGCTGGAACCTGACATGTCTCGCTGGGTCGTGCACTTGGACCTCGACGCGTTCTACGCCTCCGCCGAGCAGCTCACCCGGCCGACGCTGCGCGGACGCGCGGTGGTGGTCGGCGGCACTGGGCACCGCGGCGTCGTGGCCGGAGCGAGTTACGAATCCCGCGAGTACGGCGTGCGGTCCGCGATGCCGATGTCCCAAGCTCGACGGCTGCTGCCGGCTGGCGGCGTGGTGCTGCCGCCGAGGTTCCGGTTGTACGAAGTCTTGAGCAAGCAGGTTTTCGACGTCGTCGGCGAGGTCGCGCCGGTGCTGGAACGGATTTCCCTCGACGAGGCCTTCGCCGAACCGCCCGCGCTGGCCGGTGCGTCGGTCGAGCAGGTGACCGAATGGGCTGAGGAGTTGCGGGCGCGGATCCGGGAACGGACCGGGCTGACTGCGTCGATCGGCGCGGGGACCGGCAAACAGGTCGCGAAAATCGGCTCGGATCGCGCGAAGCCGGACGGTCTGCTCGTCGTGCCGCCGGGGACCGAACGCGAGTTCTTGGCTCCGCTGCCGGTGCGCGCGTTGTGGGGGATCGGGCCGGTAGCGGAAGCGAAACTGCGCACGATCGGTGTCCTCACGTTGGGCGAGCTGGCGGCGTTGCCGGAGCCGGACGCGGTGTCGACGCTCGGTGGTGTGGTCGGCCGCGACCTGCGGCGGCTGGCGAGCGGGTTCGACGACCGTCCGGTCGCGGAACGGGGCGAAGCCAAGCAGGTGAGCGCGGAGACGACCTTCGACGTCGACGTGGTCGATCTCGTCCGATTGCGTGCTGAGGTAAGGAAAATCGCGGCTGGTGCGCATGCTCGGCTGGTGAAAGCGGGTCGAGTCGCGCGCACGGTGGTGATCAAGCTGCGGCATACCGACATGAGCACGGTGACCCGCTCCGAGACCACCGCGTCGCCCACCGACGACCTCGAACAGCTTGCGGCTACCGCGGAACGGCTGCTGCTCGACCCGCAGGAGTTCGGCGGAGTGCGGCTGGCGGGCGTCGCTTTCAGCGGGCTTTCGGTGCCGCATCAGGACGCGTTGTTCAGCTTGACCGTGCCCGCCGCGACCGAGGAGCCGGTGGTCACTTCGGCGCCGTCGCCGGGCGGGAGCGCGCCGGTGTCGTCGTCGGGATGGCGTCCGGGCGACGACGTGGTGCACGCCGAGCACGGCACGGGCTGGGTGCAGGGCGCGGGGCACGGCCGGGTGACGGTGCGGTTCGAGACGCGCACGTCCGGTCCGGGCGTCGCGCGGACGTTCGACCAGACCGACCCCGCGCTGACTCGCGGCGAGCCCGCTGACTGCCTAGCCTGAGCGTTTCGCCTGGTCACGACCGGGTTGTTAACCCACAAGAGTGATGAGGAAGGATGTGCCGGGCAGTCGGGCAAAGGGGATGATCATGACGAACATGCGCCGCGCCGCCGCCCTCGCCGGGGTCGCGCTGATGCTGACGGCGTGTGGGAGCGAAGCCGCCCCGCAACGGCCCTCGGCCGGACCGTCGTCGTCGGCGGCCGCATCGCCGGACTCGTTCACCGTCGTGGCGACCGGGGATGTGCTGATCCACCCGCGGCTCACCGAGCAGGCCGAGGCGGACGGCGGCGGGAAGATCGACTACCGGCAGCTGTTCGCCGGGGTCAAACCGCTGGTGTCCGGCGCGGATCTGGGGATCTGCCATCTCGAAACGCCGCTCGCGCCGGAAGGCGGGCCGTACAGCGGGTATCCGTCGTTCAGCGCGCCGCCGGAGATCGCGGACGCGTTGAAGGACACCGGGTACGACACCTGTTCCACCGCGTCGAACCACACGCTCGACCAGGGCGCGGCGGGTGTTCAGCGGACGCTGGACAAGCTCGACCAGACCGGGCTGAAGCACACCGGGTCCGCGCGTTCGGCGGAGGAGGCGGGGAAACCGCTGATCCTGGACGTGCACGGGGTGAAGGTCGCGCAGCTGTCGTATTCGTTCGGGTTCAACGGGATCAAGCGGCCGGCCGGGAAACCGTGGCTGGCCAACGAAATCGACCCCGACGAGATCCTTGCCGCGGCGCGCGATGCGAAGGCGGTCGGGGCGGAGGTCGTGATCGCGAGCCTGCATTGGGGCGTCGAATATCAGCACGACGTGACTGCCGAGCAGAAGCAGTTGGCGCAGAAGCTGACGGCGTCGCCGGATCTCGACCTGATCGTCGGACATCACGCGCATGTGGTGCAGCCGTTCCAGAAGGTCGGCGGCAAGTGGGTGGCGTTCGGGCTCGGCAACGAGGTCGCGCGGCACGACGAACCTCGCGGATCCACGGAGGAAGGAGTCGCGGCCCGGTTCAGGTTCAGTCGGGCGGGCGGGAAGTGGACGGTGGACAAGGCCGAGTACGTGCCGACGCTGATCGACCTCGGGCCGCCGATCCGGTTGCGGGACCTGACGACCGCGCCGCCGACGGAGCGTGGGAAGGAAGCACTCGGGAACACCGACCAGGTGGTGCTTTCCCGGGGCGCCGGGGACGACGGGTTGAGCCGACCGGGGCGGTGACGGTTCCGCGGTTTCAGGCGGCCGACGGCTCGGGTGCTTTCCAGAACAACACCAGGCCGCCGGTGATGGTGCCGACCATCACCAGTACGCCCAGCGCGTCGAATCCGGACCAGGTCAGCAGCGCCCCTCCCAGCGCGGCTCCCAAGAGGTATCCGGTTTGAGTAATCGCGGTCCTCGCGGTCATCATCGCGTCTGTTCGAGTCGGTTCCACCTGTGTGCCGATAAAGCTGGCGACGGGGGTGCGAACTCCGCAGAACGCCGACATGACGCAAAACAGGACGGCTAGCAGTGCGGCGGGAAGAGGGAGTAAAAAGAGCGCTCCTCCCGTTATCGACATGCCTGCGGAGGAAGTGATGATGGCGGCTTTCGCGCTCGTTCTGGAGAGAAGGTTCTTGACGCGGCTGGAGATGATGAAGAACATGCTGGCGCCGAGACCCAGGCAGACGCCTGCGAGGGTTTCCGACAGCTGACCTCGTTGGATCAAAAGCGGGCCGACGAAAGTCATGGTGGCCGTCCAGGCGGTGTAGGCGGCCAGTTCGGCGAGAATCCACATTCGAGCTGGCTTCGCGGCCAGCAGTTGCCATACTGTTGATCTTTCGCTCTGGCTTTGCGTCTTGGTTGGGGGCACGTATCGTGCGCACCACATCGCGGTCAGGGCAAATCCTGCTGGCAGCAAGAAGGAAAACCGCCAGCTGAGCGTCTGGGCGAACAGTCCGGAAAGAGGGTTGATCGCTACCCAGGCCAGTGAGTTTGCTGCTGCCACGAGGCCGAGTGTTCGCACGGGGGACTCAGCGGCAGCGGCACCCGAGAACGAGGCGGAAAGAAGAAATGACACCGCCAAACCGACGATGAGATGTGCTAGCCAGAAAATCCACAGCGACGCGGAAAGTCCTACGACGAGGCAAGCAGCAAGCGAGAGCAGTCCGCCTGTTTGAATTGCTCGCCGTACTCCGATCTTGCTCAACCTCGGGCTGAGCCAGAAAGACGAGACAACTGCCGCGACGGCCGCTACCGCGCGAGCTTGGCTCACGGTACCCACGGATGCGTGGAACGATTCGGCTATGCGAACCATTGCTGGCGCCAGCACAACCATGAGAGATTGCGACGCCATCGAGGCAAGCATGAGTCCGGCAATGCGACGCGACTCGCGGTTGGCCACTGGCGAACCCTACCGCAGGCGCCGCCTTATCCGCCGCGTCTCAGCGGCCTGCGGCGGCTCGGCACGAGCTCCGAGTGGCAACCCTGGTGAAAGGGTGTTTGCCCGGATGCTGCGGTTCGCTCCCCTCAGTGGTCCCGGCGGGTGATGAGCTGGGCGATCGCGGTCAGTTCGGCCGTCGCGCGGGCGGCTGGGTGGGCGGCGGTGAGGGCGGTCAACGCGTCGGTGAGCAGTTCGTCTGCTTGAGCGTGGCTCCAGGATCGACCACCGGCTTCGTCGATCAGGGCCGCGGCTTTCGCGAGGCAGTCGTCCGGCAGGGGCTGTCGGTACAGCATTGCCAGTTCCTGTCCGGCTGACGTGCCTGAGGTGAGCGCCGCGACCACGGGGAGGGATTTCTTGCGGCTGCGCAGGTCCGAGTAAACCGGCTTTCCGGTGACTGCTGGGTCGCCCCAGATGCCGAGGAGGTCGTCGACGTGTTGGAAGGCCAGGCCTAGCGATCGGCCGAAACGGCTGAAGCGTTCGACGTGTTCGCCGCGGCCTCCGACTACCAGCACGCCGAGGGTGCAGGCCGCGCTCAGCAGGGCTGCCGTTTTGCCTTGGGCCATTCGGACGCATTCCGCCACTTCGACGTTCGTTCGCTGTTCGAACGCCAGGTCCTCGTGCTGGCCGTGCAGCAGGTCCAGCACCGCGGTGCTCAGCAGGCGGGCAGCGGCTGGGCCGTCCGCGGACAGGACGTCGAAGGCCAGCGCGAGCAGGGAATCTCCGGCCAGCACGGCTTGTCCGGTGCCGAACACGGTCCACGCGGTGGGGCGGTGCCGCCGGGTGCGGTCGCCGTCCATGACGTCGTCGTGCAGCAACGAAAAATTGTGGGCCAGTTCGACGGCCACTGCGGCGGGGATCGCGTCTTCCGGGTCTCCGCCGCAGGCTTCCGCGCACAGCAGCACCAGCGCCGGGCGCAGGGCTTTGCCGCCGGAGGCGCTCGTGGCCGTTCCGGTTTCGTCCCACCAGCCGAGGTGGTAGCCGGCGATCCGGCGCATCGACCCGGGCAGCCGGTCGACCGCCGCCCGCATCGCCGGTTCCCAGCGGCCCCTGCTCCAGTCCAGCACCTCGGCCACGGAGCGGGCCCCGGTGCGCGCGTCCACCGTCGTCATCGTTCTACCGCTTCCGGACGCAGCGCGGCGGCCACAGTGGACAGTGCGGAGGGGCTCGGGACGATCACTGCGAAACCACCTAACGTCGAAAACGCCGGAACACGGCGGAGCGGTGTTTTCCGGGAGAGGAATGCGAATGGTAAGCGGCGCCGCGCATCAACTTAGCAAGAAGGATGACCTCGACAATCACTCGATCGGGTAGGCGCGTTCGATTCACCTGTTTGCCGAAGCTCCTTTTCGGACATTGCCGGTGCTGTTGTCCGGCCGACAACGAGAAGCGCGTCACGGTGGGTCTGCTGCCGTAACCCGGTCGAGTGCGCGCCAGCGGTATCCGAGGCGTTTCCCTTGCCGAGCAAGAGCAATCGAGGGAACGCGTACCCGGCCCGCTGCTCCGATCCGGCGAACCGCGCGGGCGGTGGACGGCCACCCGGCTGAATCGCGGGTGGCGCCGTTGTCCGTTCCGGAATCGGCTGGATAGCGTCGGCCAGCGTATTCACCCGCGCGAAAGAAACCGGATGAACGTCTACGTGACCGGGGTGTTCTGGGTCGTCGGCGCGGCGATCGCGGCGGCGGTGATCGGCTATCTCGTCCGGCGCTTCGGCTGGGACGAGGGCCGCCGCGACAACAACGACGCCGCGGGCCAGGTGTTCACCATCGTCGGCGGGCTGCACGCGGTGCTGGTCGCGTTCGTGCTGATCTCGCTCTTCGACGCCGTCACGGCCACGCGCGAGGGTTCCTACACCGAGGCGGAGGGCCTGGTCGCCGCCACGTGGTCGGCCGAGGCGCTGCCCGGCGACACCGGCGAGCAGGTGCGGCGCCTGGCCATCGCGTACGCGACGACAGTGTCGAAGCAGGAGTGGCCCCGGCTCATCGACAACGGACCAGTCCCGGACACCGGCTGGACGCAGCTCGACCAGATGCGCCGCGTCGTCGCCAACGCGCAAGCCAGCGACGACTGGACGAACGACCGGAAGAAAGACGCCGCCGCCCAGCTCTGGCAGGTCTACCAGGCCCGGCAGACCCGGCTCACCGGCGCGGAAACCGACGGCGTCGGCTCGGTCATGTGGTTCGCGCTCATCCTCGGCAGCGTCATCTCGATCCTGCTGCCCAACCTCTTCGGCGGCACGCGGATGGCCGCGCACCTGGTGATCGTGTCGACGCTGGCCGGCACGATCGTGCTGTTGTTGTACGCGATCTTCCAGCTGCAGAATCCTTACGCCGGCGGCGCGAACGTGCATCCGGACGCGTTCACCTCGGCGATCTCGCGGCTCGGCTGACCGGTGCGAGGTTCCCGGTACCTGACTGTGGTGGCCGCCGCGGCCGCGGTCGCCGGGCTGCTCGTCGCGTCGGGGTGGCTCGCTCCGGCTCGCCAGCGCGCGGCCGCGGCGTCCTGCCGGGTGCTTCAGGTCGAAAGCCGCGACGGGCAGTCGTCCGACATCGTGCGGTTGACCTTGCCCTCCGGTGCGCGACATCTGTTGCACCACAGTCCCTTCGCGCTGAATGCCATTGCGTATTCGTCGGCGCAGGACGTGACGTACGGCGTCGCCGACGGGCGCTTCCGCGACGGCTGGCACGCGATGCGGATCGACTCCGGCGGCGAGTTGACCGACCTCGGCGGGGTCGGCCGCGACACGCACCACGGAGTATGGAGCTGGGTGACTGGCGCGACGGCCGGGGCGATGTCCGGCAACTCCTGGTACGTGAAGCGGGCGACCAGTCTGTACACAGTGGACGTCGACCCGCACAGTTCCGGTTATCTCACCGCGACTGGGCCGGTGTTGCTGCATCCGTGGTGGCTCGCGTCCGGAGTGGACGATTTCGCGTACAACTCCGAAGACGGCCTGCTGTATGGGGTTTCGTCCACGGGCGAGGGCGCGGTGGTCACGGTGAATCCGGTGACCGGGAAGGTCGCGAAGGTGCCGGGGGAGCGGTTTCCGGAGGCGACTTACGGTTCGGTCGTGTTCGGGCCGGACCGCAAGCTTTACGCGACCGCGAACTGGGTCGACGGGCGGAGTGTCACTTACCGGCTGGACGGCGGTTCCGCGGTCGAGGTGAGCACTGGGCCGCCGATGGTCATGTCCGACGGGGCCGGGTGTTTGGCGGAACCCCCGCCTCCGCCACCCCCGCCACCCCCGCCACCCCCGCCGCCTCCGTCGTCCTCGGCCCCGCCGACGACCTCGTCCCCGCCGACGCCACCGCCATCCCCGACGTCGTCTCCGTCCCCGACGCCATCGACCTCGGCGAGCCCCACACCGTCGTCCACCCCACCGTCCTCATCGTCACCGCCACCCATCACGCCGAATCCGGTCACCCCCACCCCGTCCCGGCAACCGCCGGACGCGATCATCCCGCCCATCCCGATGCCGCAGCCCCCAGCGCCGTCGCGCGCCGCCCCGGTGAAGGCCATCCCGAAACTGCCCGAGAAACGCGCGGCGAGAGCACACGACAACGTCAAGAAGCAGCGCCGCTGGGGCATCACCGCGGTCCTGCTGATCGTCGGAGGAGGTGCGGTAGCGGCTCGAGCACGGCGCGCTCGTTAACGCGGCAGTCGTCTCGATGACGGACGCTGTCCAACTCGGCCGTCAAGACTCCCCCAGGCGTCGAAACGACGCCAGAGGAGGAGAAAGCCGAATGAAAAGCGTGAAGATCGGGTTGGTCGCGCTGGTGCTGCCGCTGGCCGCCGCGGGCCCGGCCGAGGCCAAGGGCCGTCCGGACGACCATTACCGGGTGCGGGCCGGGCACACGCTGCAGGTGCGCGGCGACGCGCAGCGCGACGGTGCGGTGGTGCGGCATACCGATCCCGGGCACGGCGCGCTGACCATCGGCCCGGACGGGTCGTTCCGCTACACGCCCGCTGCAGGGTTCACCGGACGCGACACGTTCACCTACACCGTGAGCGACGCGGTCCGGCTGTACCCGACGGACTTACCGCCGCTCGGCACTGTCGGCGGCGTCAAGATCACCGGCGGCGGGTACGGGTCCGCGCTCACCCCGGTGCCGGGTTCGCGGGACGAGTTCTACGGGCTCACCGACCGCGGGCCGAACGTCGACGCGCCGGACGGGTCCAAAGTGGAGCCGCTGCCGTCGTTCACGCCCGCCATCGGCAAGTTCCGGCTCAAGGGCGGGAAAGCTGTGCTGGAGCGGAACATTCCGCTGCGCGCGGCCGACGGATCGCCCTACAACGGCCAGGTCAACACCCTGGCGAACACCGGCGAGACCATCGTGGACCGCAACGGCGCGAAACTGCCCGCGTCGCCGAACGGTTACGACTCCGAAGGGCTCGTCGCGCAACGCGACGGGACGTTCTGGGTGTCGGACGAGTACGGCCCGTTCATCACGCACTTCCGCGCGGACGGCCGGGCGATCGAGCGGCTCTCGCCGTTCGACGGGTCGCTGCCGAAGGAACTCAAGAACCGCGTGCCGAACAAAGGCATGGAGGGGCTCGCGCTCACTCCGGACGGCTGGACGCTCGTCGGCATCATGCAGTCCGCGCTGCAACAGCCGGATCTCACGAAGAAGCCCAGCAAGGTTCCCGCGCTGCGAATCGTGACGGTCGATCTGAAGACCCGCGCCACGCACGAGTACGCCTACCTGCTCGACAACCCGGACGAGACCGGCACCGCGGTCTCCGAGATCACCGCGCTGTCGGCGACCCGGTTTCTCGTGGACGAGCGCGACGGCAAGGCCGAGCCCGGCGCGTACAAGAGGCTGTTCGAGATCGACCTGAGCAAGGCGACCGACCTTGGACCCGCGGCGAAGGTGCCGGGCGCGACCTACGACGCGGCGAAGGGCGGCCTGCTCGTCGACGGCGGCAAGAGCATCGAGGCGTACGTCGGCAAGGCCACTACCGCGGAGGCTCAGGATGCGCTGGCGAAGGTCGGGGTGACGCCCGCGGCGAAGAAGCTGTTCCTCGACGTCGGCGGCCTGGTGACCGGGCTCGACCCGAGCGGCGGTTTCTTCGGGCACGACAAGGTCGAAGGCGTCGCGACGACCGACGGCGGCCGCACCGTGGTGATCAGCAACGACAGCGACTTCGGCATCGACGGCGTCGCGAACTCGGCGGCTCCCTACACCCTGCACGCCAAGACGCAGCCGAACGGTCGTCAGGACGACGGCGAGTACCTGAAGGTGGACATGACGAAGCTGCCGGCGCGGACGCGCACGTTGACCGTGACCATTGACGTGCGCTGAGGACCGTCAGTACTTGAACTGATCTACGTTGTTCTGCGTGATCAGCAGGGGATCGCCGAGCAGGACCGTCTGGGTGGCCGCGTCGTAGCGCACCGCGGGGAGCTCCGGGCTCACGTTGTTCTTGGGCCGGAGCGGGGCGCCGGTCGCGAGCTGCTCGGCGGTCCAGGCGGTGAGGTAGCCGAGGGATTCGACGTTCCACAGCACCGTCATGGAGCAGGAACCGTCGACCAGGTACGGCTTCATCGTCTGCGGCGTGCCCGTGCCGACGGTGAAGACCTGGCCGATCTTCTGCTGATCACGCACCGCTCGCGCGATTCCGGGCGTCGCCGTGGTGCATTGGCCGATCATGCCGGTGAGCTTCGGATGCCGGTTGAGGATCTCCTTCGCCAGCTTCGTGGCGGTGGTGGTGTCCTCGTCGGCATACACCGTCTCGACCAGCTTCGCCTGCGGATAGCGTTGCGCCGCATACGTTTTCTCGGCTTCGATCCAGGAGTTGAGGTTCGCCGCGGCGCGCCCGCACGAGACGATGGCGTACTCGCCGGTGCCGCCGGTTTTCTTCATCAGCGAGTCGACCAGCGCCGAACCGATGCCCTCGGCCGTCGTCTGGTTCACGAAGACCTCGCGCTGGGACCCGGCGGCGTCGGTGTCGGTGGTGAGCACGTGAATGCCCTTCGCCCGCGCCTCCGCGATCGTCGGGGCCAGCTGCGCCGGATCGTTCGGGGCGACCGCGATGACGTCCACGCGTTCGGCGATGAGCTGGCGCAGGATCGCCGTCTGCGCGGCCGGATCGACCGACGCCGGGGCACGCAGGAGCCACTTCGCGCCGAGCCGGTTGGCGGCCGCCATGCCGCCGGCGTTCATCGCGTCGAAGTACGGGATGCCGCCGATTTTCGGCACGAAGGCGATTTTCGCCTGCTCCGGGGGCGAGTCCGACAGAACTGGCGAGCAACTGGCCGCCATCGCCGCCGCGGTCGCCGCACCCAGCACGAGCGTTTTGGTCCGCCCTCGCATCCCCCACCGTTCCCCGGCTATGTGACCTGGCAGCCGAAGGTAGGGCCAGTGACGGCAGGGGGTCAACCGAACGCGACCAAACGGTTACGCAAGCGAGTTCAACCGCCGGACGGCGCAGCCTCGCCTCCGCCCGTCGGCTGGTTGGCGCGGCAGTGGCGGGCGACAGTCATCACATCGGGCGACCTTGCGTTCTTGATACCCCCAAGGGGTATAGTCGCCAGCATGAACGAACACCAGCACGGAGCGTCTTGGTCCACCGCCGCCCAGGCGACGCTGCACTGCCTCACCGGTTGTGCCATCGGCGAAGTGCTCGGCATGGTTCTCGGCACCGCGCTCGGCCTGCACAACGCGGCCACTGTGGTGCTGTCCATCGTGCTGGCGTTCGTCTTCGGCTACGCCCTCACCATGCGCGGCGTGCTCAAGTCGGGCCTCGCGCTCGGTGCCGCCTTCAAGGTCGCGCTCGCCGCCGACACGGTGTCGATCGCGGTCATGGAGGTCATCGACAACACCGTGGTCGTGGCGATCCCGGGCGCGATGGACGCGGGATTGTCGAGCGGCTTGTTCTGGCTGTCGCTGGCGTTGTCGCTCGCGATCGCTTTCGTGGTCACGGTTCCGGTCAACAAGTGGATGATCGGCCGCGGTCGCGGGCACGCCGTCGTGCATGCCCACCACCAGCACTGAGCCTCAGCAGGACGGCACGGCCGCGTCGGCTCGGAGGTAGGCCCCGGACACGTAGTGCCCGGGGCCGATCCGGTTCCAGCGCGTGGTTCCGTCCACCGGATCGCCTTGTACGGAACACTCGATCGGCACCTGCGCGGAGTCGGCGGCCAAGCCGGCCGATGGCGCGTCGTTGCTCGCGGACGTGTGCACGACCAGCGGGGCGCCGCCGGTCACCACGCCGGTGGCCGGAGCGCTGCCGGTCCACAGGAAAGTGACGTCCACGTAGCTGCTGCCTTTGAGGCCGAGACCGTCCCAGAACGTGCCGTCGGCCAGGTCGAGACCGGCTGGATTGCGCACGGTGCGGCCGCGTTCGTCCTTGCCGCCGTTGAACCCGTCTTGGTACGCCGCTTGCGCTTCCGGCACGCCTTGCGGCAACGAACCGAACGTCGCGCGCCGGTCGGCGGGGTTCCAGTAATCGTCGTGTTCGTTCCACGGCCCGACATCCCACACCGGCGCGTACTCGCAGTGGGTGCCGTCGGTGCGGCAGACCCGGACGGTGAAGGTCCCTCTTCCCTTCGAGGACACCGTTTTCGTGGACGGGAGCGCGACGAAATGGTCCCGTTCCGTGATCCGGTGCCCGCTCGAAGTGGTGCCGCCGACGAGCCCTTCGCGGGTCGCGTAGAGGCGGTAGGTCAGCGGTCTTTCCAGCGCTCTCCTGCCGTGCTTGGGTTTGGCGCCAGCGGGAGTCGGAGTCGACAAAGCGATAACCGCCACCGCGAGAAGGACGTGACCAGCCGCTTTCCTGGTGTTCATCTGCGCATCGTGGCCCGGCGCGCGGGTTTGGCCGCGCAACCGGGCCCGCGCGTCAGGCGGACACGATCCGGTGCGGTCCGGTCTTGCGGGGCTGGTCGTCGACCGGGGTGCCGGCGGACAGCTCGCGGCGGATGGCCCGGGCGCGTTCGGCGTAGCTGCGGGACCGTTCCGGCTGGCTGAGCGCGGAGTGGAGTTCGCCGAGGAGCTGGGACACCTCGGCCTCGGACCGGCGGTCTCCGTTGCGGCGGTGCACGCTCAGCGAGTTCACCAGCAGCAGTTGCGCGTGCGCGAGATCGCCGCTGTACAGGCACAGTGCGCCCAGGTTCTGGTTCGCGTAGCCGACACAGTGGTCGTCGCCGAGATCGGTGAACACGGCGATGGCGCGCGTGACGTGTTCGCGGGCTTCGGCGAGATTGCCCTCGCGCTGGTTCAGGAGCCCGAGTCGTTGCAGCGCATGGGCTTCCCGGTGCCGGTCGCCGATTTCGCAGGACAGCTCGAGCGCGTCGGTGTACCAGCGGCGCGCGGTCGCGTAGCACTTGCGCGCGACCCAGATCGACCCGATCGCGATCCGGATCACCGCTTCGCCGTGCGGATCGCCCGCCTCGCCGAACAGCCGGAGCGCTTCGTGGCACGGTTCGAGCGCGCGGTCGGTTTTGCCTTGCATCCGCAGCACGGTGCCGAGACCGGCGTACGCCTCGCCGAGTCCTTGCTGGTCGCCGATCCGTTGGTACAGCTCGCGTGCTGCCTCGAAGGCGACCATCGCGTCCGCGTCGTTGTCTTGGTACAGCAGGACTTGGCCGAGGTTGCGCTGGACAACCGCCTCGCCGCGGATCGCGCCCGCCCGGCGCGCCGCTTCCAGCGCGATCAGGTGGGTGGCGTGCCAGTCGTCTTGGTGGCCGCGGAGGTCGAAGTACGGCGTGAGCGCCACGGTGAGCCGCCAGGTCAGGTCGTCGAACCCGCGTTCGGCGGCAAGCGCGACGGCGGCGACGCAGGTGGCGCGTTCGGCGGCGAACCAGGCGGCGGGGTCGGTCAGCAGACGGTCGGCTTCCGGCGGCAGGGGCAGGTCGGTGTCGTCGTGGTACTGGCCGAAGAAATGGATCGGCATGCGTTCGGCGGCTTCTACTGCCAGCGCCAGGTATCCCTCGAGCACGCGGCCGATCGCGGCGCGGGTTTCGCCGGGCTCGGCCAGTTCCGCGGCGTAGACGCGCAGGAGGTCGTGCAGGCGGTAGCGCGGTTGTCCCGCGACGTCGGTGGCGACTAGCTCCACCAGGTGGGCGTCGACGAGCACGTCGAGGACGTCGTCCGCGGACGGGCGGCCCAGGACCGCGGCGACTGCCCAGGCGGGGAATTGCACCGGGCCCAGCGCGCCCAGCCGACGGAAGGCCGCGGCGGCGGACATCGGCAGGAGGTCGTAGCTCAGAGTTACGCTCGCCCGGACGGCCAGATCGCCGACGCGCAGCTCGTCCAGGCGGCGGTGTTCGTCGTGGAGGCGGTCGGCGAGGATGCGCAAAGACCAGGTGGGCCGGTGGGTGAGTTTGGCGCCGGCTACCCGGATCGCCAGGGGCAGATGTCCGCATTGGCGCAGGATCGCCGCGGCGTCTTCGGGTTCGGCGGCTACTCGTTCGTGGCCGACGATGCCTTCCAGCAGCCGCGCGGCTTCCGGCTCGGGCAGGAGATCGACGTCCACCGGCATCGCGCCGGCGAGGTCGGGCAGGCGGATCCGGCTGGTGACCAGCACGGCGGACGCGCCCGCGCCGGGGAGCAGCGGGCGTACCTGGGCGGCGCTGCCCGCGTCGTCGAGGACGATGCACATCCGGCGGCCGGCGAGCTGGGAACGCAGGAGCGCGGAGCGTTCGGCGAGGTCCCGGGGAAGGCCGGAATCGGGGATGCCCAGGGCGCGCAGGAGTTCGGCAAGGACGCTCATGGGCGAGCGCGGCGACGACGAGGTCCCGGCCAGGTCCACATGCAACTGTCCGTCCGGGAAAACGGTGCGGACGGCGTGCGCTACCCGTACGGCGATTGAGGATTTGCCGATGCCGGGTGCGCCGGAGAGGACGACGATCGTGGGGCGTTCCGCTTCGGCGTGGTGGCGGAGTTTCGCGACCAGGTGCTCGATGACTTCGACGCGGCCGGTGAAATCGGGCAGATCCAAGGGGAGTTGGCAGATCGGCGGGATTTTGGCGCAGGGGACTTCGAGGGTGGTGCGGAGTTCGCGGAGTGCGGCGCCGGGGCTCGCGGACAGTTCGTCGGCGAGGGTTTGTTCGACCAGTTCGTACGCTTCCGCGGCTTCGGTGGTGCGGCCCGAGTCGCGCAGGGCGGTGATGAGGTGGTGCCAGAGTTCTTCGCGCAGCGGGTGTTCGGTGACGAGGGCGCGGAGTTCGGCGATCACTTCGTTGTGGCGGCCCAGATCCAGGCGGGCGCGCAGGCGTTGTTCCTGCACTGCCAGGCGCAGTTCGTCCAGTCGCGCGACAGTGGGTCCCCAGGTGGGGTCGTGGGGGAGGCCTTCCAGTACTTCGCCGCGCCAGAGGGAGTGGGCTTGGTCCAGCAGGGCCAGTGCGGTTTCCGGGTCGTCTTGGGATTCCCAGGCTTGGGTGGCGAGGCGGGTGAAGACGAGGTGGTCGAGTTCGTCTTCTTCGACGGTGAGGAGGTAGCCCGACGCTCGGCTGGTGATGCGGTCGGCGAGGTCGGGGGAGGTTTCCGCCAGGCGTCTGCGCAGAGAGTGGACGTAGGTGCGGATGTTGGCGGCCGCGGAGCGGGGGGCGGTGGTCGGCCAGAGGACTTCGACCAGGGCTTCGGTGGACACGACGATGTTGGGCTGGAGGGCAAGCGCGGCCAGCAGCAGACGGGGCTTCGGGCCGCCCAGCGGTACGGCCCGGCCCTCGGCGATGACCTCCAGCGGCCCCAGGATCCGGAAGGTCAGCGAAATCAATTTACCCGCCTTGGCGGCAAGGTCCCCATGGTCGGCATGCTAGGAGCGTTTGGGGCGGTTGCCTAGATCCACTGGGGGAGGAATACCCCATATGGGGTGATATCGGGGGTGGATGTTGCTTGGTGTTCGGCTGGGGTGGGGTGAATTGTTTTCATGTGCGGGCCGCGGGCGGCTCGTCGCCTGGCGGCGACATTGCGCCCGTCTTGGTTGCGTGGGGCACCCCGAAGCTTGATTGTGCTGACGGTCTGGGGGTGCTTGTCAAGGCGGGAAAGATGCCTTGACAAGCACCCCCAGGCCGCAGATGGGCTTCGTATCGGGGTGCGGGGGAGGGGCTGGGTGCCTCGCTCGTTGGGTGCACCGGTGCGGGTTTGGTGGGGGTGGGGGCCTGCGCCCCAATGTGGCATTGGGTGCATGGGACGCACCCAATGTGGCGTTCGGTGCGTGGGATGCACCCAATGCGGCATTGGGTGCATCGCGGGTGGGGGTGGGCTGGTGGTGGGTCGTGAGGGTTCCCCTCACGGAATCAGAGTCAATGTGGGTGGCCCTCATGGCGACTTGGGCAATGCGCTCGGCAGATGGGTGAGGTTCTGGTGTTGCTGAATGGGATTGTGCGACCTTCGTAGGTGGTGTTGCTGGCCGTCTAGTGCTGGGAGGGGGTTGTGGGGGAACGGGCATTCTTCTGATTTCTGGACATTCCGCTGTGGACAGTGCGGATGAAACGGACTTTGGTCGCAGTTGTCCCTTTGGTCGCGATGAGGGGAGCAGATAACGGTTCCGCACCGGGGAGCCGGATGCTTCCCTGGCGGGCCGGGCAGTCCTAATCTCGTTCCGGCGGCAGGCGGGGGTCGAGGGGCCGCGCAACACGAGGGAGTTGCTGTGCGTAGAAGCGTCACCATGTTTCTTTCGCTTGCGGTGGTGGGCGGTTTAGCCGCTTCGCCCGCCGTGGCGTCGGCTCAGGGGCGGGCGGACATTCCGCAATCGCACCCGGTTTGGGCCAATCCGCAGTCCAAGGTGGCCGACACGGCCGGGTCGTCCACTATGGACTTTCGGGTTTACTTGAACCTCAAGGACCAGGGCGCGGCCGAGGCCGCCGCGCAGTCGGTGTCCGATCCGAACAGTCGCAACTACCGGCACTACCTGTCGCCGGACCAGGTGCGGGACCGGTTCGCGGCTACCGACCAGACCGTGTCCGCCGTGAAGAACTGGCTGTCCGCAAGCGGATTCGGCATCGGCGAGGTGCCGTCCAACCGGGCGTACGTCGAGGCGACCGGTACCGCCGATCAGGTGCAGCGCGCGTTCGCCGTCACCCTGGGCAAGTACCAGGTCAAGGGGCAGACGTTGCGGGCGGCGGACAAGGACCTGTCCGTCCCGGCTTCGCTGGCGAACGACGTGCTCGGCGTCGTCGGCGTCGACCAGGCGACGAACCTCTTCAAGCCGGACCACACCGACGGTGCGGACCCGACCGCGAAGAAGCAGTCCCGGGCGCAGGCCAGCCCGTCGACCGCGCCGCCCAGCAACGGGTTCCGCAATTCTGGTCCGTGCAGCGCCTACTACGGCGAGAAGACCGACACGACCGACCCGGCGTACAACGGCAAGCAGCTTCCGTACGCGCCGTGCGGCTACACGCCCGCGCAGTTGCGTTCGGCCTACGGGCTGGACCAGGTCGCGAAGTTCGGTGCGGACGGCCGCGGCACCACGATCGCCATCGTGGACGCCTTCGCGTCGCCGACGATCTACGCCGACGCCTCGGAGTACGCCAAGCGCAACGACCCGGCGCACCCGCTTACCCAGCAGCAGTTCAAGCAGCACATCTTCCCGCCGAACCCGGTGCTCGAGCCGCCGGACCAGTGCGACGCTTCCGGCTGGTACGGCGAGGAAACCCTGGACGTCGAGGCCGCGCACGGGCTCGCGCCGGGCGCGAACATCCTGTACGTCGGCGGGCAGGACTGCGAGGACCTCTCGCTCGACACCGCGCTGAACTACGTCGTCGCGGGCCACAAGGCCGACATCATCTCCAACTCCTACGGCGACACCGGCGAGGACATCCCGGCCGCTGAGGTCAAGGTGTTCAACCGCATCTCGCTGCAGGCGGTGCTCGAGGGCATCGGCGTGTACTTCTCCTCCGGCGACAACGGCGACGAGGTCGCGCGCCTCGGCACGCCGTCGCCGGACTTCTCCGCCTCGGCTCCGTGGGTGACCGCGGTCGGCGGCACCTCGCTGGCGGTCGGCAAGGACGGCAAGCGGATCTTCGAAACCGGCTGGGAGACCGGCAAGTCGACGCTGACCAACGGCACGTACACCCCGGCGTTCCCGGGCGCGTTCAACGGCGGCGCGGGCGGCGGCACCAGCCGGCTGTTCGGCCAGCCCTTCTACCAGAAGGGAATCGTGCCGGACGCGCTGTCCACGAAGAACCAGACCGGCGGCGCGAAGGGCCGGGTCGTCCCGGACATCTCCGCGATCGCCGACCCCAACACCGGCTTCCTGGTCGGCCAGACGCAGACCTTCCCGGACGGCGTCTACTACGACCAGTACCGGATCGGCGGCACGAGCCTCGCGTCGCCGGTGTTCGCGGGCGTGATGGCGGTGGCCGACAGCCTCGACCACTACCACCACGGGTTCATCAACCCGGTGCTGTACCAGCTGACGTCGCGCACGTCGGCGATCCACGACGTGCAGCACGTCGACGGCGCGGTGCAGCGCGTGGACTTCGCCAACGGGGTCGACGCCACGGAGGGGCTGAAGACCTCCGCCCGGGTGCTCGACTACCCGAATCTGACGATCCACACGACCAAGGGCTACGACGACGTGACGGGCCTCGGCTCGCCCAACGGAGTGGCGTTCCTGTTGCTGGTGTGACCGAGGGGTGAAGGAAGGGCCTGCCGGGATTCCCTGGCAGGCCCTTCCTTGCGTTCACGGCACGCGGACCGGCGGATGCCGCAGCGCGCGGACCGCGGGCGAGCGCAGCGGGGACACCGCGGCGACAGCGATGACGATCCCGCCGACCAGCACCACCTGCGGCGCGCCGAACGCCGCCCCGAGCGGTCCGGCCAGCAGTTCGCCGAGGGGGATGCCCGCGTAGGAACCGAAATCGTCGAAGGCGGCCATCCGCGACAGCAGATGCCCGGGGATGTTCTCCTGCATCGTCGTGTCCCAGGCGACGCCCATGACACCCGCGCAGAACCCGGCGATGAAGGTGGACCCCGCCAGCACCGCGAAACCCGCGTGCAGGCCGAGCGCGATCAGCGGCAGCACGGTCAGGGCGGCACTCGCGAGCCCCAGCGGCAGCAGCCGGCGCGGCGCGAGCCGGTACATCACCAGGCCCGACAGCAGTGCGCCCACCGCGCGCACGCTCAGCACCACGCCCCAGCCGGCCGCGCCGATCGTGTCCTGCGCGATCCCCGGCCCGAGCACCAGCCAGCCGCCGGTGAACACGATGTTGTAGACGGTGAAGGCGCTGACCACCCGCCACAGCCACGGGATCCGCCAGAACTGCCGCCAGCCGGTTCGCACACTGTGCAAGACGCTGTCCGGCTCGGAGTGCTCCGCCGGGGGCAGCGTGATCGCCTGGTAGAGCAAGGCGGCGAGCACGAACGACACCCCGTCGGCGGCGATCGCCCAGCCGCCGCCGACCGTGCCGACCAGGACCCCGGCGACGGCCGGACCGGCCACCTTGGTGAGGTTCCGCCCGGTGGCCAGCAGCGAGTTCGCCTGGCGCAGCGATTCCGCCGGGACGATCTGCGGCACGATCCCGCGCAGCACCGGCGTGGTGAACGCGGTGCAGACCCCGCCGAGGAACTCGGTGCCGGCGAGGGCGGCCAGCGAGTAATTGCCGGTGAGCAGGATGGCCGCGGCGACCAGCTGCGCCACGCCCGCGCCGAGGTTCGACAGCCGCAGCACGCGGTTGCGCGGGAACCGGTCGCCGACCGCGCCGCCGACGAGCAGGAACGCGAGCCGCGGCACGATCCCGGCGGCGAGCACGACGCCGAGGTCGGTCGGGCTGCGGCTGCTGCCCAGCACCGCGAACGCCAGCGCGACCGGGGTCATGGCGCTGCCCAGCAGCGAGACCAGTCGTCCGGTGTAGAAAACGGCGAATGCGCGATGGCGCAGCGGAGTGCGCGGTCTTTCCCCCACCCCGCGATCTTGGCGAGAACGGGTCGGGAACGCCACAGAGTATTGGCGCGGCTGGGTACTCCGGTTCAGACTCACGGGTCAGCCGGGAGAAAGGGCACGAAATGAGCGGGATCGACGCCGAGGTCTTCGGGGGCCGAATGCCGTCTGGAGCAGGGGATTTCGCGATCGAAACGCACGGAATCACCCCGATCCCGCACGCGAACCGGTTCGGGCGGCCGTGGCGGCTCGCGGGCGTGTGGTTCGCCCCGAACCTCACCATGACCGCCGTCTTCACCGGCACCCTCGGCGCGACGCTCGGCCTCGGTTTCACCACCGGGTTCGTCATCGCGCTGATCGGCACCGTGCTCGGTTCGCTGCCGGTCGCGTGGCTGTCCACCTGGGGTCCGCGCACCGGAACCGGCCAGCTGCCGCTCGCGCGACTCCCCTTCGGCCGCGGCGTCGTGCTGCCCGGCCTGGTGCAATGGCTCGGCTCGATCGCGTGGGACGCGCTGGTCGGGCTGTTCGGCGGCGAGGCGCTGGCGCAGCTGACCGGGCTGCCGTTCTGGGCGGCGGTGCTGGTGGTGCTGGTGTTGCAGTGCACGCTCGGCGTGTTCGGTTACGCGGTGATCCACCGGGTCCAGGCCGTGATGAGTGTGGTGCTGGTTGTCGCATTTGTCGCGCTCGCGGTAAAGGTGGTGCTTGATCACCCGATCACGTTCGTCGATTCCGCGACCGGCGGCGATTTCGCCGGAGCCGTCGTGCTGTTTTCCACCATTACGCTCAGCCTCGCAATTTCGTGGGCTCCTTATGCGTCGGATTTCAGCCGTTACCTGCCCGCCACGACCCGGTCGAGCGGCGTCTTTTGGTACACGCTGCTCGGACTGACCGCGTCGTACGCGATCGGCGAGGGCATCGGTCTCGCCCTCGGCACGGCATTGGGCGACCAGACCGCCGCCGGGGTGTCGACGCTGCTCGGCGGCGGCGTGCTGGGTGCGGTGGCGCTGCTGGTGATCGCGCTGGCGGCGGTGTCGTCCAACGCGATGAACGACTACAGCGGCTCGCTCGCGTTGCAGACTGTCGGCGTGCGGGTGCGTCGTCCGGTGTCCGCGGTGGTCGTGACGGTGCTGGCGTTCGCGTTGATCCTCTGGATGCACAGCGGCGATCTGGCGGCGAAATTCCAGAACGTGCTGCTGGTGGTGAGTTACTGGATCCCGCCGTTCCTCGGTGTCGTCGTGCCGGACTGGCTGCGGCGCACCCGTCGCGGCCGCGAGGTCGACGTGCTGGCTGAGCTGCGCCGACCGGTTCGCAGCTGGGCCGCGCTGGTGGCGTTCGTGGTGGGCTTCGCGGCGGCGGTGCCGTTCATGAACACGACTGTCTACACCGGACCGGTCGCCGCGGCGCTGCACGGGGCGGATCTGGCCTACTACGCCGGGTTCGTGGTTTCGCTTGTGGCGTATCTGGCGCTGCGCGGCCGCCGACCGGTTGACCTCCAGTAAGGTAGAGGTCGCACGCTGGCAGGTGCCTACTTCTGGAGGGACCATGCCAGTAGCTGTTGTCACCGGCGCTTCCGCCGGTCTGGGCCGGGCGCTCGCCTCGGCTCTCGTCCGTCGCGATTGGACAGTGCTGGGCACCGGACGCGACCCGGGGACGCTGCGCGCGGCCGCCGCGGACCTCGGGTTCACCCCGGTGCCCGGCGACGTCACCGATCCCGTGCATCGCGCCCAGCTCGCCGAAGCCGCCGGACCCCGGCTCGATCTGCTCGTCAACAACGCCAGCACGCTCGGCGTCAGCCCGCTGCCGCCGCTGGCCGAGTACCCGCCGGACGAGCTGGAAACTGTCTTCCGCACCAACGTTTTCGCGCCGCTCGCGCTCGCCCGGCTGCTGTTGCCCGCGCTCGCCGCGGCAAAGGGAGTGCTGGTGAACATCAGCTCCGACGCCGCCGTGGAGGCGTACGAGGGCTGGGGCGGCTACGGTTCGGCGAAGGCCGCGTTGGACCACGTGAGCGCGGTGCTGGGCGTGGAAAACCCGGACATCGCGGTGTATGCCGTCGACCCCGGGGATCTGCGCACCGCCATGCACCAGGCCGCATTCCCCGGCGAGGACATCTCGGACCGGCCGCTGCCGGAGACCGCGGTACCGGCTTTCCTGCGGCTGCTGGAGGAACGTCCGGCGAGCGGCCGCTTCCGGGCAGCGGATCTGCAGGTGCAGTCATGACCGCACCGCGCACCCGGTTCGACCTGGCCGCGGACCGCAGCGCGTCCGCGCCGCCCGAAGCGCGCGGCCTCGCCCGGGACGAAGTGCGGCTGCTCGCTGCCGGTCCGGAAGGCGTGCAGCATGCCGTTTTCCGTGATCTGGCAGCGTTCTTGAATCCCGGCGATCTGTTGCTAGTCAACACTTCCGGCACGCTGGCCGCCGCGGTCGACGCCGTCAGGGACGACCACGTCATCACCGTCCATTTCTCCACTGAGCTGGATGACGGCACCTGGGTGGTCGAGCTTCGCGCTCCCGGCGGCCCGCTCCTCGACGGACGCGCGGGGGAGCGGCTCAGGCTGCCCGCCGGTGCCGTCGTCACGTTGCGCGAGCCGCACGTCGCCGGGGCGCAACGGTTGTGGCGCGCGAAGATCGAAGTAGAAGGCGAGGTCCCGCGGTATCTCGCGAAGGTCGGGCGGCCGATCCGCTACGGCTATGTCCCGCGCGCGTGGCCGTTGCCGAATTATCAGACTGTGTTCGCGCTCGATCCGGGTTCGGCGGAGATGCCGAGCGCGGCACGGCCGTTCACTGCGGAATTGGTCACACAACTCGTCTCGCGCGGTGTGCTGTTCGCACCGATCTTGTTGCACACCGGCGTCTCGTCGCCGGAAGCCGGGGAACCGCCGTACGGTGAGCGATTTCGCGTTCCGGCCACGACTGCGGCGTTGGTCAATTGGGTGCGTGACCAGGGTGGACGCGTTATCGCAGTAGGGACAACGGCGGTGCGCGCGATCGAATCCGCCGCGAATCCCGGGGGACTCGTCACCGCGGCTGCGGGCTGGACCGAACTGGTTCTCGGCCCGGACCGGCCGGCGCGTGCCGTCGACGGTTTGCTCACCGGGCTGCACACGCCCGAGGCTTCCCACCTGCTGCTTCTCGAAGCGGTAGTGGGGCCGGAGCTGGTGCAGCGGGCTTACGACGCGGCGGTGCGGCGGGAGTATCTGTGGCACGAGTTCGGCGATGTCTCGCTCCTGGCAAGCAGGTGAGGCCCAGGCCTGTCAAGTAATCCCGCACAATTTCCCGGGATGCGGATGCATATGCAGTCTCGCGGGTGAACGTGTCATTCTCGCCCCGTTCCGCTGACCGCGAAAGGGCCATTTGTGCGTACATTTCCGCGAACCCGATTGCTCGCTTCCGCACTCGCCGCTGTGACGGTGCTCGGGGCGCTCGCCGGGTGTTCCCGCGCGGACCGCACCGAGGCCGCGACCAACCAGGGCGCCGCCGGGGAGGTGCGCGTCGGCTTCTTCCCGAACGTGACGCACACGCCCGCGCTGATCGGGGTCAAGAAGAACTTCTTCGCGCAGAACCTCGGCGGCACCAAGCTCACGACACAGACGTTCAACGCCGGTCCGTCCGAAGTGAACGCGCTGCTCGGCGGTTCGCTCGACGTCGCGTTCATCGGCTCCGGGCCGGCGATCAACGCCTTCACCAAGTCCAAGGGCGCGATCCAGCTGGTGTCCGGCGCGGTCACCGGCGGCGCGCAGCTGGTGGTCAAGCCCGGGATCACCTCGGTCGACCAGCTCAAGGGCAAGACGATCGCGACGCCGCAGCTGGCCAACACCCAGGACGTCGCGCTCAAGAAGTTCCTCGCCGAGAAGCACCTGACCGGTCAGGTCAACGTGACCAACCTGGACAACCCGAAGACGCTCGACGCGTTCCGCAAGGGCGAGGTCGACGGCGGCTGGCTGCCCGAACCGTGGTCGTCGCGGCTGATCGCCGACGCGGGCGCGAAGGTGCTGGTCGACGAGAAGTCGCTGTGGCCGCAAGGCCGGTTCCCGACGACCGTCGCGATCGTGCGCAGCGAATTCCTCAAGCAGCACCCGGACACCGTGCGCGCGCTGCTGAAGGGCGAGCTGCAGGCGATCGACTGGGCGAAGAAGAACCCGGCCGAGGCGAAGACCGTGGTCAACGGGGCGCTCAAGGAGCTGTCCGGCAGCTCGCTCAGCCCGGCCGTGCTCGACCGCGCGTTCGCGAACATCGAACTGACCACCGACCCGGTGCCCGCGCAGTTCCCGCAGCTGGCGAAGGACTCGGTGACCGCGGGCGTGGTCGACCAGGTGGTGGACCTCAAGGGGTTCGCCGACTTCGGCCCGCTCAACGAGGTCCTCAAGGCACAGCAGCTGCCCGCCGTCAACGCGCCCGAACTGGCCAAGTGACGTCCCGACCGGAAGGCGATCCGCGATGACCACCACCCTGGCCCGGCCAGTGACCGCCGCCGTCCACCTCGACCGCGTGGGCAAGGTGTTCGGCTCCGCCGGCAACGCCGTGACCGCGCTCGACGGGGTCGACCTCACCGTCGAACCGGGCGAGTTCGTCTGCCTGCTCGGCGCGTCCGGCTGCGGCAAGAGCACGCTGCTGAACCTCGTCGCCGGTCTCGACCAGCCGTCCGCCGGCGAGATCACGCTCACCACCTCACGGCCCGCGGTGATGTTCCAGGAAGCCGCGCTGATGCCGTGGCTGACCGCGTCCCGGAACGTGGAACTGCCGCTGCGGCTCGCTGGCTTCGGCCGTTCCGAGCGCCGGGAAAAGGCCGCTGAGCTGCTGGACCTGGTGCGGCTGAGCGACGCGGCACGCAAGCGTCCGCACGAGCTGTCCGGCGGGATGCGGCAGCGGGTCGCGCTGGCCCGCGCGCTGGCCGCGACCCACCGCGTCGGCGGTGACGACGGCAACGCGCTGCTGCTCATGGACGAACCGTTCGCGGCGCTCGACGCGATCACCCGCGACGTGCTGCAGAGCGAGCTGCTGCGGGTGTGGCGCAGCACCGGTACGTCGGTGCTGTTCGTGACCCACGACGTGCGCGAGGCGGTCCGGCTTGGGCAGCGCGTGGTGCTGCTGTCGTCGCGGCCGGGCCGCGTGGTCCGCGAGTGGGACGACGTGCCGTCCGCCGACGCCGAACTGCTGGCCGAGGAGATCACGGCCGATCTGCGAAAGGTGATCAGCACCCATGCCGCAGCCTGATCAGGCGGCCCCCGAGCTCGACGAAGCCGTCGGCGCCGGCCTGGACCGGCTCGACACCCCCACCGGCGCGCGGCCGGCTTCGCTGCGCCGCCGGTTCGTGCGCGGATTCCTGCCGCCCGTGGGCGCGCTCGTGCTGCTGGTGATCCTCTGGCAGATCCTGTGGGCCGCCGCGTTCTGGCCGGAGACCACGCTGCCCGCGCCGCTGGACGTCTGGGGCGAGTTCTGGAGCACGGTCACCGAC
This sequence comes from Amycolatopsis sp. CFH S0740, assembly GCF_004522315.1. NCBI lineage: Bacteria > Bacillati > Actinomycetota > Actinomycetes > Pseudonocardiales > Pseudonocardiaceae > Amycolatopsis > Amycolatopsis sp. CFH S0740. Next base: position 359,272 of record NZ_SDLS01000006.1, read on the forward strand.
GGTTCGGTCTTCGGCTTCATCTGGACCTCCGTGCACCGCGCCGCCTTGGGTTTCGCCGCCGGAGTCGTGCTCGGCACGCCGCTGGGCATCCTGGTGGCGAAGGTCCGCGTGGTGCGCGCCGCGATCGGGCCGCTGCTGAGCGGATTGCAGAGCCTGCCGTCGGTGGCGTGGGTGCCCGCCGCGGTGATCTGGTTCGGCATCAACGACGCGGCGATCTACTTCGTCGTGCTGCTGGGCTCGGTCCCGTCGATCGCGAACGGCCTCGTGTCCGGCATCGACCAGATCCCGCCGATCCTGCCGCGCGTCGGCAAGGTGATGGGCGCCGGCCGCCTCGCCGCGGCCCGGCACATCCTGCTGCCCGCCGCGCTGCCCGGGTTCCTGGCCGGGCTCAAGCAGGGCTGGGCGTTCTCGTGGCGTTCGCTGATGGCCGCGGAACTGATCGCGCGCTCGCCGAGCCTCGGCGTCGGGCTGGGGACGTATCTCAACGACGGGTCCTCGTACAACTCGATGCCCAAGGTGATCGCGGCGATTTTCCTGATTCTGTTCGTCGGGGTGGCGATCGAGCTGATCGTGTTCCGTCCGCTGGAACGGTCGGTGCTGCGTGCGCGGGGCCTGACGACGTCACTCTGAGTACCTGCCCGAGCGCCGCTCGCGGGTGCCAGACAGAATGCTGGACCATGACTTCCGGGCTGTTCGCGCTGGCTTCCGTGCTCGTGTTCGTCGTACGGTTCGCGCGCGAGCCGCGGCGGGTCGGCAACGCGGTGTGGTTCCTGATCGCGCTCGGCTTCACCGGATTGTGGCTGCTGTCGTTTTTCAACCACGTCGAATGGGCGCAGACCGCGATCATCGTGGTGGTGGCGCTCGTCGGCGGGCTCGGCGCTTTGGCACTGCCGTGGGCACTGATCGCGAACGGCGTCGTAATGCTGCGCCGGGAAGGCCGGCGGCTCGCGAACCTGTTGTCGCTGCTGGCCGGGCTCGGTCTGCTCGCGGTGTTCGCTCTCGCGGTGAGCTCGCTCATCTTCGACGATCAGCCGTTGCTGCGCGTGGCCGCGATGGCGGTGCTGCTCGTGACCGGTTATCTGGCGTTCCTGTTCACGGCGCTGCTGCTGTACTCGATCCTCTACAGCCGGGTCACCCGCCGCGCCAGTGCCGGAGCGGTGATCGTCCTCGGCTCCGGGCTGCAGGGCGACCGGGTGCCGCCGCTGCTGGCCAGCAGGCTCGACCGCGCGGTGCAGGTGCAGCAGCGGTCGCCGGGAGCGTTGCTGGTGGTGTCCGGTGGGCAAGGCGCGGACGAACTGACGTCGGAAGCGGACGCGATGGCGCGGTATCTCCTCGCGGCGGGGGTTCCGGCGGAGCAGATCGTGCTGGAGGACCGGGCGACGACCACGAGCGAGAACCTGCGGTTCAGCGTCGCTTTGCTTGCGCAGCGGGGGTTTTCCGGGCCGATCCTGGCGGTGACGAACAACTACCACGTGTTCCGGACCGCGGTGCTGGCGCGGCAGCTGGGATTGCGGCTCAACGTGATCGGCGCGAAGACGGCGTCGTATTTCGTGCCGAGCGCGTTCTTGCGGGAGTTCGTCGCGCTGCTGCTGGAGTACCGGAAGACGAACGCGGCGGCGTTACTGTTCTTGGGCGTGGGGCCGTTTTTGCTGTACCTGATGAGCTGATCAGACGGCGCGCACCCGGATCGCGCGCCAGTGGCAGCCGTCCTGCTCGGCCCGTTCGACGGTGAACCGCACCTGGTCGCCCGCGGTCAGGAACCGGAACCCCCCCAGCCTCGATCATCGAGTAATGCGCCCACACCGGCCCGTCGACGGCCGCCGATTCGAGGATGCCCCAGCCCTCGTCGACTTCCCAGCGCACGACCTTCCCGAGATGTTCCACGACGGCCAGCTTAGGCAAGGACCGCCGTGCCGCACAGGGAATTACGGCACGGCGATCCTGTTCTAACGAACCAAGGTGCAGGAATTGCGTTGCGCCTCGACGTCGGAGAACTGCTGCCACCCGCCGTCGCCGATCACGGTCGGGCCGGGGGACCAGGTATCGCTGTAGGGCAGATAGCGGTACCAGCGCAGTTCGCCCTTGCCGGTGACGGTGTAGAGGACATCCGCGCCCGCTGAGGTGATGCGGGTGAACGCGTTCCAGCCGCCGTTGCCGACGAGCTTCTTTTCCTGTGCCCACTTGTGCCCGGCCTCGTCCCAGGCGTAGCGGTACAGGAAGCCGTCGGTGCTGCGGGCGTAGAGCACGCCGTCGCCGCCGCCGGTGATGAGGTTGTAGGAATTCCAGCCGGTCCCGAGGGTTTCGGACGACCAGGTCTTGGCGGCGGTGTCGTAGCGGCGGCGGGAGAGCGAGCCGTCCGCGTTGACGACGTAGATGTCGCCGCGGCTGTCGATGGTGATGCGGTTGTGGTTGGCCGCGTTGTCGAACCCGGTCCAGCCGGTGGCGACAACTGTGCGCGAGTCGGGTGTCCAGCCGGTGCCGTTCCACTGGTAGCGGTAGACGTCGCCGTTCGCGCGGATGCCGTAGAGCAGCCCGTCGGGTCCGGCGAGGAGCCGGACGTAGCCGTTCCAGCCGCCGGTGCCGATCGTGGACTGGCGGGGATCCATCGGACCGCCGTCAGTCGGGTTCGGATGCGGGTAGAGCTGCAGGTCGCTGGTGACGGCGAAGAGCGGAACCGTTGTCCGGCACTGGATGGCCAGCTCGGGCGCCTGCGCGCGGATCCAGTCGACGAGGTCGTCGGTGCGGGTTTCGACGCTGCCCTGGCGGGTTTCGGTGACGGCGAGGCAGCCGTGCTGCCACGACCGCGAGCTGATCCCGATGAGCTCGGGAGTGTTGTTCGCCGTGGTGCGGATCGCGGGACCGCCTGCGTCGCCGAGGCAGGTGTCGTGCCCGTCGGCGTTGGTGAGGCCGAAGGCGGTGGCAGCGACCGACGCGGTGGTGAACGGCGAGGTCGTGGCCTTGTCCGGAACCCAAGTGTCGGAGGTGCGGCCGAAGCCGGCGACGGTGAGCGTTTCGCCCGCTGTCGGCGCGGTCCGTCCCAAGGAGATCGGGGTGACGTTGGCGATCGGGGTGGCGAGCTTGGCCAGCACCAGATCCCGATCCGGTCGCGGAATCAGGGTTGCGACCTTCGCCGTGGCAGCGCCTGCCGTGACGGTGACCGGGCTTGCCGGTGTCCCGGAACCGGCTGGCACGCAACCGCTGGCGGTGACGATCCACTGCGGTCCGAGGAGAACGCCGCTGCAGCCGTGCCCATCGGCAGCGACGCGAACGACGAAGTCGAAAGCCTTGTCGGGGGCGGGAGTTCCGCCGCTGATGGCGTCCGCGGGCGGGACGATCAACAGGCCTGCCGCGACTGCGGCCGAGGCAGCGACGGCCAGCCTGAGGCGTAGGGGAGTAGTCACGGCAACGCTATCGATCTTGGGACCGCGGCATTACCGGATGTGCCGGTGAGCGGGAGTGCTATTCCCGGCTGCCGGGACCGTCGAACGGAAACTGCCGGAGAAACAGTTTCCGCTCGACGGTGCTCAATCACGAGGACGCGTCCAATTGGAGCAAGGTGGTCGGCGCGCCGGGCGGGTTGGTCCCGACTCCGACCTGAGTCGTTCCGCTCGGATTCACGTCGACGGTGCTGTGCTGCCCGCTGTCGGTGGTCAGTTCCGCCCGCACCTTGTGGCCCGCGCCGGAATTGATCCCGTCGCCGCGGATGGAATAGACGGCCGGGATTTTCATCGTGAGATGACCGGTCGGCGCGATCACGTGGAAGCACACGCGCCCGTCGCTGCCCTGCCCGACCGGATCGCTGGTCCGGACCTGGATCAGGCCGACCGTGTCCGGGCCGGAGGGGCAGGCGGCGAACAGGATGTGCCCGTCGCCGGAGAGCAGCTGGACGTGGTAGTCGGCGAGGATCTGGTCCGCACCGGGGTAATGGAAGTCCTCGACGATCGCGGGCTGCTGGTCCTCCGCGGTGGCGGCGGACCCGGTGCCCAGGGTCAAGGTCGTGGCCGCGGCGGCGCAGACCGCTGCCGCGGCGGTGGCCGCGATGCCGGACTTCGTTCGGGTCGACAAGCTCAAAGGTTCCCCCTTGCGGACTAATAAACCGTGGCAAAGCGAGTAGTGAACCCGGTTCGGCGTACTGGTTCCGGCGATCCTGGCGCGCGTTTTTCGGTGGAATCGGTCCCGGTGTTAGCAAGAATGTGATGCGGTTCACTTCTATTATTTTGGAAAAGGAATCGTAAAGTGTTCTTGACCGGGTTTCGGTTGGTAACTTTATGAATTCGAAATCGCTCGCGGGTGCTCGCGGCTGGCTAGTCTCGGGCGGAGACGCGTGGTGATCGGACGGTCACCGGGGATCGCGTGGCATTTCACAGGGGGAATCGATGCGTACGGCGAAAGCCCGCTTTCGTGCTGCTCTGATGACGTTCTTGACCGCCTCCTTGGCCGCGGGAACGGTGCAGGCCCCGGCCGTCGCGGCCGAGGCGCCGCGAGCAGCGGCTTCCGCCGCGCCGGCGGGCAGCACGGATACCGATCGGGCCAAGACCTGGCGGTTGTGGCAGTTCGGCGGTCCGGCGACCAAACGGGACGCGGCGGTCGCGCTGGTCGGTTCCGACGCGGACGTCACGCGATTCCTCACCGCGCAGAAGGACGTCGACGCGTCCATCGACCGGAGCATCCACGTCAACCAGCTGATGTCCTCCGGCGGCGTCGCGACCCGGACGGCCGCGCAGAAGGCACTGGACGCCAACAGCGACGACGCACTCGAAGCGTTCCTCGACACCGGCTGGGAAGGCGCGCACGAGAACGATCTCGCGCTGCGCGTCAACCAGATGATGGCCGCGGGCGGGCCGCAGCTGAAGCAGGCCGCTCAGAAAGCCTTGGACGCCAACAGCGAAGAGGCGTTGCGGACCTTCCTCTCCACCGGCTGGAAGGTTCCGTTCGGGACCGATCAGGCGGTCCAGGTCAACCAGGAAATGGCGGCTGGCGGGCCGGAGGTGAAGAAGGCCGCGCAGCAGGCGCTGGACGCCAACACCGACGACGCCCTCACCCAGTTCCTGGCCATCGATCTTCCGGTCGCGCAAGCTCGCGACGCTGAAACAGCGACCATCGCCGACCTCGTCGCCACCGCCAACTCGGCTTCCGCGCAGGCCGCGACCCAAACTCAGCTGGCGAAACAGGAATCCGACCGCGCAGTGGCAGAAGCGGCTGCCGCGGCGAAGGCCGCGCAAGCCGCCAAGGACGCAGCGGCGGCCGCGCAGGGACATGCCGGTCAGGCAACCGAGGCTGCTTCGCAGGCTGCGTACGCCGCAAACCAGGCCGCGATCACCGCTCGAGAGGCGATCGGGGCCGCGAACGCTGCTTCGCGCGCCGCACACACTGCGGCCGCGGCGGCGTCTCGTGCTGCCGCGGCGGCTTCCCGCGCGGGACAAGCTGCGTCGAATGCGTACGACGCAGCTGCGCAGGCATCGCTCGATAAGGAGCACGCGGACGTCGTGCGCAATGCCGCGCAGACCGCGCGCGATGCCGCTGTAGGTGCGGAGAAAGCAGCTGGTGCTGCCCGCGCGGCGCGGACGGCGTCGCAGCAGGCGGAGAACGCGGGTGCCGCTGCACACGATGCTGCACTGCAGTCAAGCAACGCTGCCGCTGCCGCCACGGATGCCGCTAACAACGCTGCTGCCGCAGGCGCGGACGCCCGTCAGGCGCAAGCCGCGGCAGCGACGGCTCGCGCGCAGGCGGCCCGCGCCGTCTCGGCGGCGAACGCGAGCCAGTCGTGGGCGCACGAGGCCAGCGATGCCGCCGATCAGTCCGCGAATGCGGCGCACGCGGCTGCCCTAGATGCGAACGCCGCTGCGCAAGCGGCCGACGACGCGGCGGCACATGCGGGCGAGGCAGCGGACGCGGCGAAGAAAGCCACCGAGCACGCGAACGCCGCGACAGCCGCCGCGAACGCCGCGGTCACTGCTGCGAACCAGGCCATCCACATCGCGCAAGCCGCGCGCAAGGCGGACGACGACCGGATAGCGCAGGCCAGCCAAACGGCGGACGACGCCGCCAAATCAGCGTTGGCTGCTTACGCCGCACAGCCGAAACCGAAGCGGTGGGACGTCGACCAAGTCAGTACCTGGGACGCGGAAACCACCCGGTTGATCGCCGAAGCGACGGCGGCAGGCGCTCCGCGGGCCACGGTGCTCGCCGACGCGCGCAAGGTCGCGCTGACCCTGGCCGACACCGGAGGACAGTGGACGAAGGCGGCCGCGCAGGCGGCGCTCGCCGCGACCGACGACGAGGCGATCGACTTCGTCACCACCGGTGTGCAGGCCGCCGCCGGACAGGACGACCGGTCGATCCTCCGGCAACTGTGCGAAACAGCGACGACCGGTTTCCAGAACGCGGCGAACACCGCGCTCGCCGGCAGCGACGCTCAGGTACGCGACTTCCTGCGCAGCCGGGATTACGCGGGCCGGGAGCAGGACGACGCGCTGCAGGTCAACCAGATCATGTCGGGCGCTCGCACGGCCGGGCGCACGATCGTCGTCCAGTACGCGCAGAAGGCGCTGGACACGAACACGGACAAGGCTCTGCGCGACTTCCTCGATGTCGGCCAGTACACGGCTCTCGGAATCGACGACCAGGTCAAGGTCAACCAGGTCCTCTCCGGTGCCCGGAACGCCGGGCAGCGCGAGGTGGCCGCCGGAGCGCAGGCCGCGCTGGACGGACCGCCGACCCTGGCCCACGAGTTCTTGGCTGTCGGGCAGTACAGCGCGGCGCGGCGCGACCAGAACACTGCCGCGCACAACGCTGCGATCGATTCCTTGCTGGCCCAAGCGTCCCGCGCGGCCGCGAACGCGACTCACGACGCCAATGAAGCGCAGGCCGCAGCCGCCCGCGCCCGTAACGCGGCGGACGACGCGAACAGGTACGCACAAGAGGCCAACGCGGCCGCCGCCCAAGCCGCGGACTACGCGAAGACCGCGCAGGCGGCCGCCGACCGCGCAGCCGCGTCCGCTAAGCAGGCGCAGGATTCCGCGAACGCCGCCGCTCGGGCAGCGGCCTCCGCGGTCGCTTCCGCGGACGCGGCCGGCCGCTCGGCGGCCTGGGCGCAGCATTCCGCGCAGGTAGCCGCGAACTATGCCCGCGAGGCAGCGGATTCAGCCGCGACCGCGCATCAGATGGCGGTCGACGCGGGCAAGGACGCCCACGATGCCGCGGTCGCCGCTCAGCAGGCCTGGGAGGCCGTCGCCACCAAGGCGAAGGCGGAGAAACAGCAAGCGATCCAGGACCGGCAAGCGTCCTGCCGAGACCAGTACCGGTCGCACGACTCGCTGCTCTACCTGAACAACCAGGACTGCAACCTGCTGTTCTCCGGCAGCAAGGCCGACCAGGAGCGCATTCTCGCGCACCTGCAAGAGGTCTGCCGGAACATGAACCCGGCAGGCAGCGCCGACACCGCGCGCTGCCTCGACCCGCACAACCTGCTGAGCTCCAACTTCGCGGCCCGGCCGTTCGACGGCTCCGGTCAGGAACTCTCCGAGTACGGCGGCTTCGTCCTGATGGGCTTGGTCGCACTGGCCTGCCCGGAATGCGACCTGGTCGAACTCCTGGGCGGGGCGGTCGCCGACCTGGCGGACGGGGTCGGACTCGGCGAAATCTTCGCCGGGGACCTGCTCGACGCGGCCATGGGCAGCGCGCTGGACACGGTGACCTCGCGGGCCATCGCCGCGGCCGGCGAGGCCGGTGACCTAGCCGCTGAGGCGGTCGCGGAAGCGGCGCAAATGGCCAGGGTGGCGCAAGAGCTGTCGGAAAACCCGTTGCTGTGCGGGCTGAACAGCTTCACGCCCGAGACGCGGGTCTTGATGGCCGACGGGTCGGCGAAGCCGATCAAGGACGTCCGCGTCGGGGACGCGATCACCAACGCCCGCCCCGACGACGCGACGCGGCAGCAGCACACGGTGGCGCACATCAGCGTCACCGACACGGACACTGATTTCGTCGACCTGCGCATCGACACCCCGGCCGGCCCCCGGACGATCACGTCGACCGCGCACCATCTGATCTGGAACACCGGTGCCCATGCGTGGACCGCCGCGGCCGACCTGCGTCCCGGCGACCAACTCGACACGCCGGGGGACGGCCATGCCCGGCTGATCGACAGCCGCCGGTACACGGCGAACAGCCGGACGTACAACCTGGCGATCAACACCACGCACACGTTCTACGTGCTGGCCGGCGAGACGCCGATTCTGGTGCACAACGGGGCCAAGTGCATCGAAGAAGTCGAACCGGGAATCTTCCGCTACGACGACGGCTCGATCCGGACGTCGGACGGCAAGTTCGCGGGAACCGACGGGACGAACGTCGGGGCGGACGCGGAGAAGGCGGTGTGGGACGCACTCGAGGCGGATGGATTCAAGGTTGTCCGTGGCCGGGTGTACACCAAGGGGAACGGCGACCAAATCCGGGTCTACGACGGTGCGGTCGATCTCGGGAACGGCCGCTATCGCGGGCTGGAAATCAAGAGCGGCAACGCGAAAAAGACTACTGCGCAGAAGCGGTTCGACAATTGGGTCACAGCGGGCAATGTCGCGAGAGGCATCGGAAATTCGATTGGCTTTGCTATCGTCGACGTCGAGTTGAAGCAGGTCGGCGGCTGACCCGGTAGGACCGGGCGGCCGCGGCGGATTCGGGCAAGGTGGGCAGCATGTTTTCGACGAGTCGGGCCCTGGTCTCGAGAGGGTTGGCCGAGTACGGCGAAGAGGCGGTGGCCGAGTGGGTTTCCGGATGCGATGACGACGACTTCCATCGGGTGTGCGGCGTCGCGGACTGGCTCCTGTCAGACCCCTCCGGCTGTCTGCCCGAGGCCGGGTTCACGCCGGTGGCCGCCTCTTCGATCGCCGCGGTTTTCGTGCATGACGGGCATCCCAGGAAGCTCGCCAGGTCCCGGAGGCGGAAGCTCCCGGAGCTGTCCAGGGAGGAAGCTCTGAAACTGTCTTTTTCCGGTTCTCCGAGTTCGCATGACTTGGCGGTAAAAGGCAATTTTTACGGGGTGACCGAGGAATTCAAGTCGTTTTGGCAGCAGGCGCGGCGTCCGGGGCGTGCATGATCTCGGCAACAAGAGGCCTTATTCGACGAGACCTGCTCGAGTACGGCGAGGACGCCGCGGCCGAGTGGGTCGTCTCGTGTACCGACGACGAACTGCTTCGGCTGGGCTGCATCGCTGGCTGGGTCTCGCACAACGGCCCGTCGACGCCTTCCGGCGCGGGAATGATGTTCAGCAAGGCGTTGGCGATCGGCGCGGTGTGCGTGCACGAGGGGAAGCCGCGCAAATTGGCGCGGGCTCGGCGGAAGAAGCTGCCGGAGTTGTCGGAGGAGGAGCGTCGCCGCATTCGTGCGGAAGACTATCCGTACGCTTTGTCGTTGGAAATCCCGCAGGATTACGGCATGACGGACGAAATCAAGGAATTCTGGGCTGATCCCGGGCCCGTGGGGTGAAGGCGACGTTGCGGGCGTCCAACGGCGTCCAGGTGAAAGGCGTGTCCGAGGACAACGTCGTCGCCGTGCTGGAAGCCATGGCACGGGATGGAAACGCGGTCATCTCCAGCGACGCCGATCCGGACAACGTCTTCATCCAGGTGTGGCTTCGCGACAACGGCGTGTACCAGCTGGAATACCGGGACGGAAAGCCGACCAGTCACTACCAGACGCTGACTGTCTCGCGGGACAAGGTCGCCGCCGCCATCGTTGGTTGGCTTGCTGACGACGACTCCTGGAAAGAAGCCTTCCAGTGGAAGGACATCGGCGACTGGTTCGCCTGATTTCCTCCGCACAGCAAGGCGGGCCGGAGACTGAACAAGCTCATCTCCGACCCGCCCGGTGCACATCTCAGGACTCTGACTGACGCCGTCCGCTCGAGCCGTTGCGGCGGTTTCGCGGCGGCTGGCCCGATCCGCGACGGTCAGCGCCAGCAGCGCGACGCCCAGCGCCCTCCGCGCCGCGGCGACCGGCACCCGTACCGCGACGCTGGTCTTCCCGGCGGGCCTGACCTGGCTGCCGCTCCGTGGAACGGGCTTCACTGCCCTGTCGAGGTCCGCCGCGGCCGCCGGAGCGGCGGGGCTGCGAACCAGTCCGCGCGCCGAGTCCGCCGCGGTTTTCCGAGGGGGCGCCGCGGCGGCGGCCGGTGCCCGGTGCGGCACCGGAGGCGGTGACCGTCTTCGGACGGTTGTCCACCACGGGGCGACGCGGCGAAGCGGTGAACGAGCGGTCCCCGGGGGCGAGTTCGGCCAGCAGCGGGTGCGTCGGCGAGATCCGCGTGGTGGTCGGCGAGATCCCGGCCTTGCGGGTGAGCGCACGGACGTCCGAGACCTGCTCGTCGGTCATCAGGGTCACCACGGTGCCCGACGCGCCCGCCCGTGCGGTGCGGCCGGAGCGGTGCAGGTACGCCTTGTGCTCGACCGGCGGGTCGGCGTGGATTACCAGCGTGACGTCGTCCACGTGGATGCCGCGGGCGGCGATGTCGGTGGCCACCAGGGTTTTCGCGGTGCCCGACGAGAAGGCTTCCAGGTTGCGCGTGCGCGCGTTCTGGCCGAGGTTGCCGTGCAGTTCGACCGCGGGGACGCCGCTCGCGACGAGTTTGCGGGTAAGGGCCTTCGCGCGGTGCTTCGTGCGGGTGAAGACCAGGGTGCGGCCGGGAGCCGCGGTCAGGTCGACCAGTACCGGCAGGCGGTGGGTTTCCTCGAGGTGCAGCACGTGGTGCGTCATCGTCGAGACCGGGGACTGCGCCGAGTCGACGCTGTGCAGCATCGGGTCGTTCATGAAGCGCTTCGCGAGCACGTCGATGCCGTTGTCGAGGGTCGCGGAGAACAGCAGGCGCTGGCCGCGCTCGGGGGTGGCCGCCATGATGCGGCGGACCTCGGGCAGGAAGCCCAGGTCGGCCATGTGGTCGGCCTCGTCGAGGACGGTGATCTCGATCTTGTCCAGCTTCGCTTCGCCGGAGCGCATGTGGTCGGCGAGCCGGCCGGGGCAGGCGACGACGATGTCGACGCCGTCGCGCAGGCGGGTGATCTGCGGGTTCGCGCTCACGCCGCCGAAGATCGTGGTGGCCTTGAGGCCGAGCGGGCGCGCCAGCGGCACGATCGCGGCCTCGATCTGGGTGGCCAGTTCGCGCGTCGGGGCGAGGATCAGCGCCCGCGGACGGCCGGGGCGGCGCCGCGTGGGCCCGGCGGCGAGGCGGGCCAGCACGGGCAGCACGAAGCCGTAGGTCTTGCCGGAGCCGGTGCGGCCGCGGCCGAGCACGTCACGGCCCGCGAGCGTGTGCGGGAGCGTGGCGGCCTGGATCGGGAAGGGCTCGGTGACGCCCTGTGCGGCGAGCGCGTCGACAAGAGTCTTGGGCAGGCCGAGTTCGGTGAAAGTCGTCATGGGTTGGTGCGGACGCGACAGCGTCCCGTATCTCCGTACGTAGCGCGGTTGTCCTGCCCGGCGCGGCCTCGGGTGGCTGCGGCGCGTGGTCGTCGACAACAGTGAAACGCGGTCCGAGGCAGAACTGAGCGGACCGCATCGCCCACTATACCGTCCCAAGATCCAGCGGGCTACGTGATATCGCCCGCAGGCCGCCACGCGCGAACCGACGAAGCGGGCGCGCGATGTTCGTCCGTTTCCACCATCGCCGCCGCGCACGCGGGTGCGAGGCTGGCCGCATGAGCACAGACGAACTCCGGGGACTGCTGGCGGAATGGGCGCGAGAAGCGAAAGTTCCCGGCGTCTCGGCCGGAATTTTCCACGAGGGCACGGAAACCCTGCTGACCGCGGGAGTGTCCAGTGTGGACACGGGAGCGCCGGTCGACGACGGCACCCTGTTCATGATCGGCTCCACCAGCAAGACGTTCGCCGCCGCCGCGGTGCTCGTGCTGGTCGAGGACGGCGTGCTCGAACTGGACCGGCCGGTGGTCGAGTACCTCCCGGAGCTGAGGCTCGTCGACCCGCTCGCCACCAAGACGGTGACGCTGCGCCACCTCCTCACGCATTCGTCCGGCTTCCTCGGCGACATCGAGGTCGACACCGGATGGGGCGACGACGCGCTCGCCCGCGCCGTGGAGCAGTTCGCCGAGCTGCCGCAGGTGTTCCCGGTCGGCGAGGTGTTCTCCTACTGCAACGCTGGCTTCCTGCTGGCCGGCCGCGTCGCCGAGGCGGTGTCTGGGGGCACTTACGAGGACCTGGTCCGCACCCGGCTGCTCGAACCGCTCGGGATGACCGACTCGTACTTCCAGCCCTGGGAGGTGCTGACCCGGCGGCACGCGGTCGGGCACGCGCTGCGCGAGGACGGTCCGGCGGTCGCGCACACCGTCGGCATCTCGCGGGCCGAAGCCGCGGCCGGCGGCCTCTGGTCGACCGCCCGCGACCAGCTGAAATGGGCTCGATTCCAGCTGACCGGCGCGGACGTGCTGAGCGACGAGACCCGCCGCCTCATGCACGCCGCGCAGCGCACGGGCGCGCTGCCGTTCGAGGAGGTCGGGCTGTCCTGGCTGCGGCTGAGCCACGGCGACGCCCAGGTGGTGCGGCACGGCGGCAACATCAGCAACCTGCAGCTGTCGGAGTTCGTGATGGTGCCGAGCGAGAACCTCGCGGTCACCGTCCTCACCAACAGTGCGGGCGGCGGCGCGCTCGGCCCGCGGATCGTCGACTGGTGCCTGGAGAACGTGGCTGACCTGCCGAAACCGGGCGGTCGTCCGACTCGGGCAGTCGACCCGGGCGACTGCCCTGGACGGTATCGGACCGGCTCGCTCATCTTCGAAATCACCGAACGCGACGGCTCGCTCTGGGCGCAGATGATCCTCGACACCGAGGATCCGGACATCCTCTCCGCGCCGCCGTTCGAGGTCGTCTTCGTCGACGACGACGTGCTCGCCCGCGCCTCCGACACCAGCAGGCCGAGCGCGCGTTTCCGGCGTGATGACCACGGCCGGGTGGACGCGGTGGAGTTCGGCGGGCGCACCGCGCTAAAGTTACCGGGCAGTAATATCGGCTGACCTGGAGATGCGATGAGCGAAACGGCGACAGCGCTGCTGAACCCGCGCGACTACGACGCCCGGAAGTTCGACCCGGAGACCCAGCGACTGCTGCGGGCGACGATCGACTGGTTCGAAGCGCGCGGCAAACGCCGTCTCGCGCAGGCGTATCACGACCGCGAGTTCTACGCCGACTTCCTGGAGTTCGCGGGCAAGGAAGGCCTGTTCGCCACGTTCCTCACCCCGGCCGCGGATTCCGCGGGCGACCCGGACAAGCGCTGGGACACCAGCCGGATCGCCGCGCTGGCGGAAATCCTCGGCTTCTACGGGCTCAACTACTGGTACCCGTTCCAGGTCACCGTCCTCGGCCTCGGACCGGTGTGGCAGAGCGGGAACGCGGCCGCGCGCAAGCGTGCCGCGGAGGCGCTGGCCGAGGGCGGCGTCGGCGCGTTCGGACTGTCCGAAAAGGAGCACGGCGCGGACATCTACTCGTCCGACCTCGTGCTCACCCCGGACGGCGAGGGCGGCTACCGCGCGAACGGGTCGAAGTACTACATCGGCAACGGGAACTGCGCGCGCACCGCTTCGGTGTTCGGCCGGATCGACGGCGTCGAAGGACCCGAGCAGTACGTGTTCTTCTACGCCGATTCCGAGCACCCGAACTACCACGTCGTGAAGAACATCGTGCCGTCGCAGATGTACGTCGCGGAGTTCCGGCTCGAGGACTACCCCGTGCGCGCCGAGGACATCCTCCACACCGGAGCGGAAGCCTTCAGTGCCGCGCTGAACACGGTCAACATCGGCAAGTTCAACCTGTGCTTCGGCGGCATCGGGATGGCGACGCATTCGCTGTACGAGGCGATCACGCACGCGCAGAACCGGATCCTGTACGGCAACCCGGTCACCGATTTCCCGCATGTGCGCCGCGAATTCGTCGAGGCGTACGCGCGGCTGACCGGGATGAAGCTGTTCTCCGACCGCGCGATCGACTACTTCCGCTCGGCGAACCAGCAGGACCGCCGCTACCTGCTGTACAACCCGATCACCAAGATGAAGGTGACCACCGAGGCGCAGAAGGTGATCGGGCTGGTCGCGGATGTCGTGGCGGCCAAGGGTTTCGAGGCCGACACTTATCTCGCGATGGCCAAGAACGACATCGACGGCCTGCCCAAGCTGGAGGGCACGGTCGCGGTGAACCTCGCGCTGATCGCGAAGTTCATGCCCGCGTACCTGTTCGCGCCGCAGGAATACCCGGCGGTGCCGACCCGCGACGACGCCTCCGACGACGACTTCCTGTTCCGCCAAGGCCCGGCGCGCGGGCTGTCGAAGATCCGGTTCCACGACTGGAAACCGGCGTACGAGAACGCGAAGCACCTGCCGAACGTCGCCCGCTTCACCGAACAGGCCAACGTGCTGGTGCGGCTGCTTTCCGAGGCGACGCCGGACGAGGCGCAGCAGAAGGATCTGGACTTCGGCCTCGCGCTGACCGAACTGTTCACGCTCGTCGTGTACGGGCAGCTGATCCTGGAGCAGGCTGAGCTGACCGGCGTGGCAGACGATGTGCTGGACCAGCTGTTCGCGGTGCTGGTGCAGGACTTCAGCGTCGCCGCGGTCGATCTGCACGGCAAGTCGAGCTCCACGGAGAAGCAGCAGGAGCTGGCGCTGGCCGGGCTGCGGAAGCCGGTCGTAGATGCCGAGCGGTTCGGTCGCGTGTGGGAAAAGGTGCGCGAGCTTTCCGGCGCGTACGAGATGAATCCCTGAGCCCATACAACGAAAACGGCCTCCCGAGCAGTTCGGGAGGCCGTTTTCCGTTGTGCTACTTGCCGAATCCGGCGCGCCGCAGCGCGTCCGCCATCGCGCCGCCGCCCCCGGAGTCACGACGATCCCGGCCGCCGCCGCGCTGCTGCGGCTGGTTGCGGCGCTGACCGCCGCCGCCCTGACCGCCGCCACCGCCCTGGCCGCGATCACGTCCGCCGCCACCGCCGCGGTTGCTGGCAGCGCCGGGCTCGTCGTCCAGGCGCAGCGTCAGCGAGATCCGCTTGCGCGGCACGTCGACGTCCAGCACCTTCACCTTGACGATGTCGCCCGGCTTCACGACGTCGCGCGGGTCCTTCACGAAGTTCTTCGACAATGCGGAAACGTGCGCGAGACCGTCCTGGTGGACACCGACGTCGATGAACGCGCCGAACGCGGCCACGTTCGTCACCACGCCCTCCAGGCGCATGCCCGGCTTGAGGTCGCCGATCTTCTCGACGCCCTCGGCGAAGGTGGCGGTCTTGAACGCCGGACGCGGGTCGCGGCCCGGCTTCTCCAGCTCGGACAGGATGTCGGTGACCGTCGGGAGCCCGAAGGTGTCGTCGACGAACTCCGCGGGCTTCAGCGCCTGCAGGGTCCGCGCGTTGCCGATCAGCTCGCGGATGCCGGTGCCGGTGCGGTCGAGGATCCGCCGCACCACCGGGTACGCCTCCGGGTGCACCGAGGACGCGTCGAGCGGGTCGTCGCCGTCCGGGATGCGGAGGAAGCCCGCGCACTGCTCGAACGCCTTCGGGCCGAGGCGCGCGACGTCCTTGAGCGCGGTCCGCGAGCGGAACGGGCCATGGGAGTCGCGGTGCGCCACGATGTTCTCCGCGAGCGAGGTCGTGATGCCCGAAACCCGGGTGAGCAGCGGGGCGGACGCGGTGTTCACGTCCACGCCGACCGCGTTCACGCAGTCCTCGACGACCGCGTCCAGCGAACGCGACAGCGACACCTCGGACAGGTCGTGCTGGTACTGGCCGACGCCGATCGACTTCGGGTCGATCTTCACGAGTTCGGCCAGCGGGTCCTGCAGCCGGCGCGCGATCGAGACCGCGCCGCGCAGCGAGACGTCCATGCCCGGCAGTTCCTGCGAAGCGAACGCCGAAGCCGAGTACACCGACGCGCCCGCCTCGGAGACCACGGCCTTGGTGAGCTTCAGCTCCGGGTGCTTCTTGATCAGCTCGATGGCCAGCTTGTCGGTCTCGCGCGAGGCGGTGCCGTTGCCGATCGAGATCAGGTCGACGTTGTGCTTCCCGGCCAGCACGGCCAGCTCGGCGATCGACTGGTCCCACTTGTTCGCCGGCTGGTGCGGGTAGATGACGTGGGTGTCGACGACCTTGCCGGTCGCGTCGACCACGGCCACCTTCACGCCGGTGCGGAAGCCCGGGTCGAGGCCCATCGTCGCGCGGGTGCCCGCCGGGGCGGCCAGCAGCAGGTCGCGCAGGTTCGCGGCGAACACGCGCACGGCGTCGTCCTCGGCCGACTGGCGCAGCCGCATCCGCAGGTCGATGCCAAGGTGCAGGAGGATCTTCGTGCGCCAGGCCCAGCGCACGGTGTCGCCGAGCCACTTGTCGGCGGGGCGGTCCTGCTGGCTGATGCCGAACCGGGCGGCGATGCGCTGCTCGTACTCGGTCGGGCCGACGCGGACCGGGGCGTCCTCGGCGACCGGCTCGGAAGGCTCCATCGACAGGTCGAGGATCTCTTCCTTCTCGCCGCGGAGCATCGCGAGGATCCGGTGCGAGGGGAGCTTGGTGTAGGGCTCGGAGAAGTCGAAGTAGTCGGAGAACTTGGCCCCGTCGGTCTCCTTGCCCGCGCGGACCTTCGAAGCCAGGTGGCCCTCGGTCCACATCTTCTCGCGCAGCTCGCCGATCAGGTCGGCGTCCTCGGCGAAGCGCTCGACCAGGATGGCGCGCGCGCCGTCGAGGGCGGCCTGCGCGTCCGCGACGCCCTTGTCCGCGTCGACGAACACCGCGGCGGCCGCCTGCGGATCGGTCGTCGGGTCGTTCAGCAGGCCGTCGGCCAGCGGCTCCAGACCGGCCTCGCGGGCGATCTGCGCCTTGGTGCGCCGCTTCGGCTTGTAGGGCAGGTAAATGTCCTCCAGCCGCGACTTCGTGTCCGCGGCGAGGATCTGCGCCTCGAGCGCCTCGTCCAGCTTGCCCTGGCTCCGGATGGACTCCAGGACCGCGGCGCGGCGCTCGTCGAGCTCGCGCAGGTAGCGCAGCCGCTCCTCGAGCGTGCGCAGCTGCGCGTCGTCCAGCTCTCCGGTGACTTCCTTGCGGTACCGGGCGATGAACGGCACCGTGGACCCCTCGTCGAGGAGGGTCACGGCGGCCTTGACCTGCCCTTCGCGCACCCCCAGCTCTTCGGCGATCCGCTGCTCGACCGACTGCACGCTCAAAACCAGGCTCCTGCTTCGTCTCGGGTTGCTCCGAGCCTGCATTGTGCCGCTGCCCGCCCCGCGCGCCGCGCATGGCCCGCCGAAGCACCTCCGGAAGTTCCTTGACATCCGTATTGGTCTAGTCCATTTTGAGGTGATCTGGCTCACTGCCCCTGCGGAGGTCTGCCCGTGTCCCCACACCCGTCCCCCCGGCGGCTGCCCGCCCTGGTGTCCCTGCTGGCCTCGGTCGCGCTCGCGCTCGGAGTCACCCTGGCCCTCGGCACCACCAGCGCGTCGGCCGCGAACATCCTCGCCAACCCCGGCTTCGAGAGCGGCTCGCTCTCCGGCTGGACCTGCACCGGCACCTCGTCGGTCGTCTCGACCCAGGCACACGACGGCAGCCACTCGCTGAGCGCGGCGCCCTCCGGTTCCGACACCGGGCAGTGCTCCCAGCAGGTCACCGTGCAGCCCAACACCGCGTACAAGCTGTCCGCGTGGGTCCAGGGCAGCTACGTCTACCTCGGCGTCTCCGGTTCGGCCGTGCAGAACACCTGGACGCCCGGAGCGACCGGCTGGCAGCAGCTCAGCCTGAGCTTCACCACCGGCTCGTCCACGAGCCTCACGGTGTACCTGCACGGCTGGTACGGCCAGCCCGCCTACCTCGCCGACGACGTCAGCCTCGACGGCCCGGGCACCCCGCCCACGACCTCCACTTCGCCGACGACGCCCACGACCCCGACCACCCCGACCACGCCGCCGACGACCACCACGACCAGCACCCCGCCGCACAACGGCGACCTGCCGAAGCACATCCTCACCGGCTACTGGCAGAACTTCGACAACGGCGCGAAGACCCTGAAACTCGCTGACGTGCCCACGACGTACAACGTCATCGCGATCGCCTTCGCCGACGCCACCACGACGCCCGGCGCGGTGAGCTTCACGCTCGACCCGGCGTTGTCGTCGAAACTCGGCGGCTACACCGACGCGCAGTTCCGCGCGGACATCAAGACTGTGCAGGCACGCGGCCAGAAGGTGATCATCTCGGTCGGCGGCGAGAAGGGCACGATCAGCGTCGGCGACAGCCAGTCGGCGAGCAACTTCGCCAACTCGGTGAAGCAGCTGATCTCGACCTACGGCTTCGACGGCGTCGACATCGACCTGGAGAACGGCATCAACGCCACCTACATGGGGCAGGCGCTGCGCAGCATCCACGACGGCGGCGGCTCGGTGATCACCATGGCGCCGCAGACGATCGACATGCAGTCCACCCAGGGTGGCTACTTCCAGCTGGCGCTGAACGTCAAGGACATCCTCACCGTCGTCAACATGCAGTACTACAACTCGGGCGCGATGAACGGCTGCAACGGGAACGTCTACTCCCAGGGCACCGTCGACTTCCTCACCGCGCTCTCGTGCATCCAGCTGCAGGGCGGACTGCGGGCCGACCAGGTCGCGTTCGGGCTGCCGTCCTCGGGCTCGGCCGCGGGCGGCGGGTACCAGTCGCCGTCGAACGTCGTGTCGGCGATGAACTGCATGGCCAAGGGCACCGGCTGCGCTTCGTTCAAGCCCTCGACGACGTATCCGGAGTTCCGCGGCGCGATGACCTGGTCCATCAACTGGGACGCGTCGAACGGCTACTCCTTCGCCACCACGGTCAGCGCGGGCCTGAAGAACCTGCCCTGATCGAACGCACCAGGTAGTCGGCCGGGTCGAGTGCCCTGGTCCGGCGGTCGTATTCGGTGACCAGCCCGGGCCAGTTGGTGCTCACCCGGCCGTTCTCCTGCCGGTACCAGCTCGTGCACCCGCTCCAGACGCTGTGCGAGAGCCGCGCCTGCACCTCGCGGTCGTAGCGCTCCTCGACCTCGGCGCGCACCTCCAGCGACGCCACGTCCGGCCGGGCGAGGTGCTCGACGGCCTGGCGGAGGTAGCGGGCTTGCCGTTCGATCATGTAGATGATCGAACCCGCGCCGAGGTTGGTGTTGGGGCCGTAGACGCAGAACAGGTTCGGGAATCCCGGCACCGTCATGCCGAGGTACGCCCGCGCGCCGCCGCTCCACGCCTCGGCCAGCGACCGTCCGTCGCGGCCGAACACCTTCATCGGGCCGAGGAATTCCGTCGCCTTGAATCCGGTGCCGTAGATCAGCACGTCCGCCTCGTGCTCGACGCCGTCCGCGGTGCGCACGCCGCGCGGGGTGATCTCCTTGATCGAGGACGTTTCGACCGACACGTTCGGCTGGGCGAGCGCGGGCAGGTAGTCGTTGGTGAACAAGATCCGCTTGCAGCCCAGCGGATAGTCCGGCTTGACCTTGCGGCGCAGCGTGCGGTCCTTGAGATGACGGCGGCGCAGTTGAGCGGTGCGCAGCTCGAAGGCCTTGGTCAGCACCGGGTGCCGCGTCATGCCGTAGGTCGCGTACTCGGCGAGCAGGAAGATCCGCGCGCGGCCGAACAGCTGCGTCTTCGGCACGCGACGGAAAAGCCGCTTCTGCCAGGCTTTGTAGCGGCCGTCGTTCTTGGCCATGATGTAGGGCGGCGTGCGCTGGAAGACCGTGACGTGCGCGGCTTCCTTGCGGATCTCCGGCACGAACTGGATCGCGCTCGCGCCGGTGCCGATCACCGCGATCCGCTTGCCCGCCAACGGGATTTCGTGATTCCACTCCGCGGAGTGGAAGGCCGCTCCCGCGAAGGTTTCGCGGCCGGGGATCGACGGCAAGGCGGGCCGGGAAAGCTGGCCGACGGCGGGCACGAAGACGTCTGCCTCGAAGGTTTCGCCCTGTGCGGTCTCGACGCGCCAGCGGCCGTCGTCGTAGGTCGCGGACGTGACCTCGCGGCCGTACCGGATGTGCGGTTCGATGCCGTATTTCGCGATCACGCGTTTGAGGTAGGCGTGGATGTCCGGCTGCATCGCGTACCGCTTCGGCCAGTCCGGATTGGGCTCGAAGGAGAACGAGTACAGCGGCGACGGGATGTCGCAGGCCGCGCCGGGGTAGGTGTTCTCGCGCCACACGCCGCCCGGTTCGGCCGCCCGCTCGAGGATCGTGACGTTCGGGAAACCGGCGCGCTTCAGCTCGATCGCGGCGCCGATTCCGCCGAACCCGGTGCCGACGATCAGCACCGACGGGGTGTCGTCCATAGGCCGAAGTTACGCAGGCGGCCGCCGGTGCGGAAGGCACGAACGGCCACTCGATCGAGAATTCCGGCCAGCGGACGCGGCTACCCGGGCACGACCTGGACCTCGTGCGTCTTGCCGGGCTCGGCCCACGCGAGCAGCTTTCGCGCGGAGCTTTCCAACGCTGCCGTGTTGTGTTTCGCGAGCCGTTCAAACGGGGTGAGGACCATCGTCGCCGACGCGCGGCTGGTGGTGGTCTCCCAGATTCCCCGGACCTGGCCGTCGACCAGCAGGGTGCCTTTGACCAGGCCGTTGATGGTGATCACGCGTTTGCGGTGCTCGTCGCTGATCATCCGGGTGCGGTCGGCGTAGGACAGCAGCGTCTGGTCGAACGGACCGAGCAGCCTCGTCGGCGCGGGCGTGTCCTCGTCAGGCAGCGTCGCGTCCGGCAGGTCGTAGAGCGTGCGTCCTTCGGGGTCGAGGTACGTGCGCAAGTCCATCTCCTCAACCACCTCGCCGAGCTTCGTGACGCCGGCCCAGGCCTGCACGTCAGCCACCGACGCCGGGCCGAACGCGGCGAGATAGCGGCGGACCAGTTCGGCGGCGGACTGCTCCGGCGCGTCGACGCCGTCGAGCCAGTGGTCCGCGACCTGGTAGGTGGGCTGCCCGGCCTTGCCCCACACGCCGCGCGGCGGGATCTGCACGAGCGGCAGGATGGCGCGGACCAGGAACATCAGCGACCCGGCCGGCGTCTCCGGATAGTGCTCGACCAGCGCTTTGCCGAGCTGATCGCTCGAATACGGCCGCTCGCGCAGCAACTCGCTGGTCGTCTTCGCCACCGCGTCGTGGTCGAGTTTGGACAGCGGTTCCCGATGCTGGTTGGCCGCGGTCAGGGCGCGGTCCATGACGATCTGCACCAGCGGCCGCCACGCGAGCGCGTCCGCGGCCGGGACGAGGTGCACCGTGCCGCGCATCAGCACCATCCGCACCACGCTGCGGTCGAGCAGCAGATTCGCGAGATCGTCTGGCTGGAAGCCCTGCAACCGGCACCACAGCGCGTAGTACGGCGGGAACGGCGCTTGCGCTTGCAGTCCGGCGAGGTGGGTGACGGCGTCGAGCACCGGCATCTTGGCGGGCTTCAGGAGCAGTTGCCGGTGGAGGGTGGCGCGGTTGAGGACGCGGTGGGAAAGGTGCACGGCGGGAGCTTAACGAGCAACCCGGACAGTTTTGGCCCTCGAACGCACGCGGGCGGGCAGTTGATCCATAATTCCGGCCATGGCCGAGCTAGCCGCACCCGCCATCCGCGACTGGGACTACCCGCGCGGCACGGCGAGTGTGCTGCTCATGCACCGCTTCGCCGAGGAACGCGGCGTCTCGCTGCCCGGAGTGCCGGTCGAGGAACTGCGCGCGCCGGATCGGCAGCTCGACGCGCGGCAGGAGCTGGCCGTCGTGCGGGCATTGCTGTCGACGGTCGGCTCGGGCGACGACGTCGCGCTCAGCCTCGGCTGCCGGTACCGCGCGACGACGTTCGGCATCTTCGGGTTCGCCTGCATCAGCAGCCCGACGATGCGCGACGCGATGGTGTTCGCGTTGCGCTACCTGGATTTGTCCTTCACCTTCTGCATTCCGCACGTCGAGCTGGACGCCGCCGGACTCCGCCTGGTGCTGGACGATTCGCGGGTGCCGGACGACGTCGCCCGGTTCCTCGCGCTGCGCGACCTGTCCGCGATCTGCACCGTCATGCGGGACCTGCTGCCGGAGATCTCCTTGGAACGCCTGGAGTTCCGCTTCCCGTCGTCGTCCTTTGTGGACTCTTATCGGACGGCCTTCGGCGTCGCCCCGGTCTTCGGCGCGGCCGAACACCGGGTCACCCTCGATCCGGAGCTGCTGAACCTTCCGCTGCCGCAGGCCAACGAGCAAACCGTCGCGTTGTGCGCCGCGCAGTGCGACGCTCTCGTCGCCCGCCGCCGCACGCGCTCGGGCGTCCCGCAACTGGTGCGCGAACGACTGGTGCGGCTCGGCGGCGCGGACGCCGGGATGGACGAGATCGCCCGTCAGCTCACCCTCAGCACGCGAACCCTGCGACGGCGGCTGACCGAGGCGGGTACCGGTTACCGGCAACTGCTGGACGAAGTCCGGCAGACGCTCGCGGAAGAAATGCTCGACACCGGCGTGCTGTCCGTCGACGACGTCGCCCTGCGCCTAGGCTACGCCGAAGCGTCGAGCTTCATCTACGCCTTCAAACGCTGGACCGGGACGACTCCGGCCGCGTACGCCCGCCGCAACCGTTAGTTCTTTTGCGCCAGCACCGCCGGATAGGTGACTTCCAGCAGCTGCACCAGCGATTCCACCAGGAACGCGCGCAGTTCGGCCCGCTCCAGCGTGCCGCGGACGAGCCACTCCCGGGACGCGGCACGCAACATCCCGCCGTACGCGCGGATCATCGCCCGCAGCTGCGGATGCCCGTTCTCGGGCAGCTGGGCGGCGGCGAGGACGCGGTCGGCGGCGATCTCGTCCGCCTCGCGCATGATCCGCTCGACCTCCGGGTCGTGCGCCGCGTCGATCACGGTCAGCCAGGCGTCGCGGTTGCGTTCCACGACGTCGATCCACCGGTCGATGCCGACCTCCAGGCGCAGCCGGGGCGGGCCGTCCGGAAGCGCGTCGACGACCGGGGCGGGCACGATCGTCATCTGCCGCACCACTTCGAGGTACAGCTCGCGTTTGCCGCCGAAATAGTGGTTGATCAGCGGCCGGGCGACTCCCGCGGCGGCCGCGATGTCCGAAGTGGACACCGAGGAGTAGCTGCCGGCGCCGAAGCACCGCCGGGCCGCGGCGAGGATCTCGGCGCGGCGCTGCGCGGGGTCCAGCCGCCGCCGAGATCCGCTGTTCACCGGGCCAGCCTCGCCGCCGGGCGAGGTCGTTGTCAACACGTTGCGAATCGCCCGGCGGCGTCGGCGCCGGATGCCGTTACCCAACCGGAACAACCGGCCGGTAACTCCGGCCGCCCCGGGCGCGACCTTCAGCCGGGGGACGTGGGGCGAGCGGGAGCGGGCGATGGACGGCACGGACCAGCAGCCGCGGCCGTCCGGCCGATGGGTCGGGGTGCGGTTGCACTACCGGCATGTGCGGATGGACGACCGGCCGTGCGCGACCGGCTGCCCGGAGGACGAGCTGACGGTTTCGTATCCGGGGATACTGATCAGCAGCTACGACGACGGCGAACTGGTGGAGGAACGCTGGGTGCCGCTGGGAGCGGACCCGAGCGAGGACGACGACGAGGCCCTGATCGAACAGCTGCGCGCGGCGCTGTGGTGGCAGCTGGGCGAGACTCAGGCGGACAGCTGAAGCACGCCGACGGCCGTGCGGGGAACCCCGCACGGCCGGGTGGCGAACTGTCCACAAGAGACGGACGGTGGCTTCGCCCTACGCTCCTGACCCGGTGACCGCCCGGTCGGCCGCTTCCGTCTTCTCCCGCAGGTCCACGCCCCGGGTTTCCGGCAGCGTGAACACCACCAGCGCGCTGATCACCATCAGCACGATCCCGTAGACGATGAACAGCGACGGATGTCCGTTACCGGCGAACAGCGTCTGCAAGTACGGCGCCGTGCCGCCGAACGCCGCGACCGCGATCGAGTACGGCACTCCGACGCCCACCGCGCGGATGCGGGTCGGGAAGATTTCCGCGTAGACCGCCGGGCCGATGGAGGAGAACCCGGCCATGAAGATCAGCGCGATCGACATCGCCACGAACAGCTGCCACGGCTCGTGCCCGACCATCGCGTTCAGCGGGAAGCTCAGCAGGAGCAGGCCCGCGATCGCGATGAACAACACCGGCTTGCGGCCGATGCGGTCGGACACGATTCCCCACAGCGGCAAGGCGATCAGGAAGACCACGTTCGCGAACACGCCCGCCCACAGCGCGCCGGTCGGCGGGACGCCGCGCACGGTGATCGCGTACGACGGCGCGGCGACGGCCCACATGTAGTAGATGACCGTCGCGCCGACCGTCAAGCCGATGACCTGGGCGAGCAGCTTCGGGTTCTGCTTGATCGTCTGCCAGATCTGGCCCTTTTCCTTCTCCGCGTCCTTCTTCGCCGCCTGGAAGACCTCGGTCTCGCGCATGCGGAGCCGCACGTAGAGCGAGTAGATCCCGAAGACGCCGCCGAGGATGAACGGGATCCGCCAGCCGAAGGAGAGCATCTGCTCGTGGGTCAGCACGCCGGAGAGGACCGCGCCGAGCAGGGTGCCGACGAGGACACCGCAGGTGCCGGAGAAGTAGATCAGGCTCGACCACAGTCCGCGGCGGGCCGGAGGGGCGACCTCGGCGATGTAGGTCTGCGCGGACGGCAGCTCGCCGCCGTGCGCGAGGCCCTGTGCCAGCCGCGCGACCACCAGGATCACCGACGCCCACACGCCGATTTGGCCGTACGTTGGGGAAAGCCCGATGACCAGGCTGCCCGCGGCGGCGATCGCGACGGTCAGCGCCATCGCGAGCTGGCGGCCCTTGCGGTCGGCGATCCAGCCGAACACCCAGCCGCCGATCGGCCGCGCGGCGAACCCGACCGCGAATACCGCGAGCGTGCTCAGCAAAGCCGAAACCGCGCTGTGGGCGTTGAAGAACTGCGCGGCGAAGAACGACGCGAACGTGGCGTAGACGTTCCAGTCGAACCACTCCATCGCGTTGCCGGCACCGAGCCCGAACAGGGTGCGGCGACGGTCTGGGACCACAGAAGTCATCGCAATGCTCCTTCGGCGAACCGGTCGAGACGGCGGACGGCGAGTTCGGCGTAGACGGTGGCGGCGCGGGACAGCACGGACGGGTCGAAATCGGCGTACGGGCTGTGGTTGTTGGGCGCGGTGTCCGGTTCGAGGCCCGGCATCAGCGCGCCGAGGCCGAGGAATGTGCCGGGCACCGCGGCGAGCACGCGGGAGAAGTCCTCGGAACCGGCGACCGGGTTGGGCAGATCGGTGTAGTACTGCTCGCCGATCGTCTCGCGGACGACCTCGGCGCCGAACGCCGTTTCGTCGACATCCGTTACGGTCACTGGATATTCGTTCTCGAACACGACGTCAGCGGTGACGCCGTTCGCCCGCGCGACACCGTCGATCGTCTCGCGGATCGTGGTGTCCAGCAGGGCGGCGGTGTCGTCGGAGAAGCAGCGGACGGTGGCCTCGAACTCGGCGGTCGCGGGGATGACGTTGCGTTTCGTGCCGCCGCGGATGACGCCGACGGTGAGCACCGCCGGGTCGAAGATGTCCAGGCGGCGCGTGATCATCGTCTGCAGCGCGGTGATCATCGCCGCGGCGGCGGAGATCGGGTCCTTGGCACGGTGCGGCATCGACCCGTGGCCGCCTTCGCCGTGCACGGTCACGACCAGCTTGTGCGAGGCCGACATCAGCGTCCCGGGACGGCTCGCGAACTGGCCGCTGGGCAGCATCGACGAGAAGACGTGGAGCCCGTACGCGGCGTCGACGCGTCGGCCGGCGGCGTCGAGCACGCCTTCCTTCAGCATCACGCCCGCGCCGTCCCAGCCTTCTTCGCCGGGCTGGAACATCAGGACGACGTCGCCGTTGATCCGGTCGCGGTGCGTGTGGAGCAGCCGAGCCGCGCCGACCAGCGACGTGGTGTGCAAATCGTGGCCGCACGCGTGCATCGCGCCGTTGGTAGCGGCGAAATCGAGCCCGGTCGCTTCCTGGACCGGGAGCGCGTCCATGTCGGCGCGCAGCAGGACCGTGCGCGGCTGAGCCGAATCCCGGGCGGAGCCTTCGCCGCGGAGCACCGCGGTCACCGACGTCGTGCCGGTTCCGGTGGAGATCTCCAGCCCGAGCCCGTCGAGCTCGCGCAGGACCCGTTCCTGGGTGCGCGGCAGGTCGAGGCCGATCTCGGGCTCGCGGTGCAGTTCCTGGCGCAGCCGCGCCAGGTCGTCCTGCTGGCTGCGGGCGTCTTCGTGGAGGTCCACCGGCTCGGCTCCTCTTCGTCGGGGAACGGCGTCTTGGTGGTCGAGTGTGCGAACTCACGCCTGATATCGCGTTAGAGTTGTCGGAATCGTTCGCGAACCAGCCCTCTGGAGAAAAAACAATGATCGACTCACTGGAGGAGGAAGACTTTTCGCTCATCCATGCACTGCAACTGCGCCCCCGCGCCACCTGGACGCAACTGGCCGCGGCGCTCGACTCCTCCCCGGTGACGCTGGCCCGGCGCTGGGAACGCCTGCGCGACGGGGGAGCGGCGTGGGTGACGGCGTATCCGCACGTGCCCGGGCTGTACCAGGTGCAGGCCGCGTACGTGGAAATCCGCTGCGCGAGCGGCCAGGTACGCGAGCTGATCCGGGAGCTGGCGACGTGGCCTTCGGTGGCCAGCATCGAGGAAGCTTCGCGGGAATACAGCCTGGTGCTGACCGTTTTCGGCCTCGGCCTGCGCGACCTGTCCGCCTTGCTGCTGGACGCGATCCCCAGCCTGCCCGGCGTGCTCAACACCCGCTCGCACCTGGCGTCGCGACTGCATGTTGAAGGCAGCTCCTGGCGAGTAGGCGCGCTGGATCGGCGGCGCGTGCAGGCCCTGTCGCAACTGCCGTCCATCGGCGGCGGGCGGATGGCCAAACTGCAGCCGTGGGAAGAGCCTTACGCGCCTTTGACTGTCGCCTTGGGCGAGGACGGTCGACGCAGCGCCGCGGATCTGGCGCGGATCACCGGACGTCCGGTCTCGACCGTGCGCCGCCAGCTCGGACACCTGCTGAACGCCGATGCTTTGACGTTCCGCTGCGAGATCGCGCAGGGACTGACGCCGTCGCCGATCGTCGTGAACTGGTGGTGCCAGGTGCCGGTCGCCCACGTGTCGACGTGCGTGGATCGCTTGCGCGCCAACCCGACCGTGCGGCAGATGGCGAGTTTGCCCGGGCCGGCGAATCTTTTGGTGACCACGTGGATGCGGTCGATCGAGGAATCGATGCGGATGCAGGAACATCTGGAACAGGACCTCGCGCCGCTGTCGGTGGTGGACTCGGCGCTGATCCTGCGGACGGTCAAGCGAATGGGCTGGCTGCTGGACGATTTGGGGCGCAGCACGGGGTTTGTGGTGACTATGCCCGCTCCGGCTCGGGAGGAGCGCTGAGCGAGCCGGTGAACTCTTGCAGGTGGACGTCGGCGCCGCGGAGCTGACGGAGGAACTCGACGGCGTCGGGCAGCAGGACGCGGCCGGAGACGGTCAGGGCGGCCAGCTGGGGGAGACGGTGGCCGGAGGCCAGGAGACGGGTGAGCTGGTTCGCGTCGAGGGTGAGTACGCGCAGGGTGGGTAGTTGGGCTAGTTGGTCGATCGCCGGGATGTCGAGTCCGGAGATGGCAAGCCGGGTGAGGTTCGGGAGGGTGGCCAGCGGGGTTAGGTCGACGGGGTGGGTGAGGTCGATGAGGGTGAGATCCCACAGGGTCGGATGCCCGGCGAGCGCCTTGAGGTCGGCCTGTTCGGCAGCGATGGTGAGGGATTCCAGGAGCGGCAGGTTCGTCACCGTGGGAGTCACGGTTTTCGCGCCGCGCACGCCGATGTCGCGCAGCGAGCCGAGCGGCTCGAACACGGTCAGGTCGAGGTCGCCCTCGTGGCGGAGGTAGCAGGCCTGGACCAGTTCCGGATGTTCGGCACCGGCGATCGCCTCAGCCGGATCCGCCCGATCGCGAACGCTCTCGGCGGGGTCCCGCACCGGCAGACCGGTAAAGGACGCGTGGACCTCGATCCGGTGATCGCCTTCGTGCAGGGTGTACCGGCCCGCGCGCAGCGCTTTCAAGACCTCCTCGATCATTTCAGCGACCGAGGTGCCGACCAGGCGCGGCGTTTCGGAGAAGTCGCCGTACGCGAGCACTTGGCCCGGCTTCCCCTCGATGTCCGGATCGAGGTCGACAGCGAGATACTCGCCGCCGTGGTTGCCGCCGAAGGTCACCCACCAGTCATTGCGGAACACGCGCTTGAGCCGCCCCGGCGGATCGGCGTCGAACACGGGGCAAGTGTCTTCCAGCGGGCTGTCGAACGAGACTCCGGCGCATGAGCCGGGCAGGCCGTCGTGGTACTCCCTGACCAACGTCTCCAGGGAATCGTGGGCGTAGTAGCTGAGCAGCCCGGTCTCACCGGAATCCTCGCCGACCAACCGGAAAGCGCGCGCAGGTCTTCCGGCAGCCGAACCCCGACCTGAGTTTCCGCCGCGGCGATTTCCTCCTCGCTGGCTCCGGGAGCCCAGTCGGGGGCGTGTCCCGTGATCGCGGTGTATCGCTCGGCGAACTCTCCGACGAGAGCGCCGACTTCCCGCAGTACCGCCGGATCGGTCGGTCTCCCGGTCGGCTCGATGCCCGCTGGTCTCGGCATGCCGGGCACTGGGTGCCCCGGGTAGCGGAAATCCGGGTCGAACACGAAGCGGGCCCGCTCGGTCAGCAGCTCGATGTCGGAGCTGAACGAGAACCGGTAACTGCCGTCCCGGCGCAGCCGCATTTCGTACACTCCATGCGGCAAGTCGGGCGGGAACACCCCGAAGGTGTCGACGTACAGGTTCGGGTCCTCCGGCGGCCCCTCGTCCAGCCACTCCGCGGCCCGTATTCCCCGGCCGTGCCACGATATCTGCAGCACCGCATCCGACCGGCGGCCGCCGACCGCGTTGCGGACCCGTTCTGCCAGAGTCCGCCCGATCTCCCCCAAGTCCACAAGATCAGCCTAGCGAGAAACGCCCGCCGACAGAGGGGATCAAGCACGCAATCCGTCGAACGCCATCTTGCACACCGCGTCCGCCAGTTCCTCCGGGGACGACCCCCGCCGCGGCCGGTACCACTCGATCAGCGAGTTCACCGTGCCGAACAGCAACCGTGCCGCGATCGCCGGGTCGATGTCCGGCCGGACATCGCCTTCCGCCTCGGCCTGCTTGACCAGATCCGTCACCAGATGATCGAACTCGCGCCGCCGCGCCAACGCCGCTCGCTCGGCCTTCGTATTGCCTCGCACCCGCAGCAGCAAAGTTACGAACGGCAGCCGATCCGCCAGCACCAGCACGCTTCCGCGCACCAGGTGTTCCAAGCGGTCGATCGCGCGCCCGTCGAGAGCTTCCGTCGATTCCGCGACCTCGAACAGTCCGTCCAAGGCCCGGCCCACCGCCAGCCGCAGCAGTTCTTCCTTGCTCGGCACGTGGTGGTAGATCGCGGATTTCGTGATGCCGAGCTTGCGCGACAGGTCCTCCATGCTGGTCCCGTCGTAGCCGCGGTCGTTGAAAAGCTTGACCGCGACCTGGAGCAGCGACTCCAGGTCGTAGCCAGGCCGGCCGCGGCGGGCGGGGGCGGTCACGAGCGTTCGTCCAGCACGCGGCGCATTTTACCGAGCGAGCGCTCGAGGGTGTCCGGGTCCACGACTTCCACCGAAACGCTCACGCCGACGCCGTCCTTCACCCCGGCGGCCACCAGCGCGGCGGCAGCGTTCCGGGCTTCGGCGGTCGTCTCGGCGCGGGCTTCGACGCGCACCGTCAGGTGGTCCAGGCGGCCTCGGGTCGAGCGGACCAGCTGGAAGTGCGGGCTCAACCCCTCGGTGCGCAGCACGATTTCCTCGATCTGCGTCGGGAAAACGTTGACCCCGCGCAAAATGATCAGGTCGTCGCTGCGGCCGGTCACCTTCTCCATCCGGCGGAACGCGGGACGCGCGGTGCCGGGAAGCAGGCGGGTCAGGTCGCGGGTGCGGTAGCGGATGATCGGCAGCGCCTGTTTGGTCAGCGACGTGAACAGCAGTTCGCCGCGTTCGCCCTGGGGCAGCACCTGATCGGTGAACGGGTCGATCACCTCGGGGAAGAAGTGGTCCTCCCAGATGTGCAGGCCGTCCTTGGTTTCCGCGCATTCCTGCGCGACGCCGGGGCCCATCACCTCGGACAGGCCGTAGATGTCGACCGCGTCCAGCGCGAACCGTTCCTCGATCTCGGACCGCATCTGCTCGGTCCACGGCTCCGCGCCGAAAATGCCCACCTTCAGCGAACTGGCCCGCGGGTCCACGCCCTGGCGCTCGAACTCGTCGAGCAGCGTCAGCATGTACGACGGCGTGATCATGATGATTTCCGGCTTGAAGTCCGTGATCAGCTGGACCTGCCGGGCGGTCATGCCGCCGGACGCCGGGATCACCGTGCAGCCGAGCTTTTCCGCGCCGTAGTGCGCGCCGAGCCCGCCGGTGAACAGGCCGTAGCCGTACGCGACGTGCACCTTGTGCCCGGGCCGTCCGCCCGCGGCGTGGATCGAGCGCGCCATCACGGTGGCCCACGTGTCCAGGTCCTTCTCGGTGTAGCCGACGACGGTCGGCTTCCCGGTGGTGCCGCTCGACGCGTGCAGCCGGCGGATCTGGTCCTGCGGCACGGCGAACATCCCGAACGGGTAGCTCTCGCGCAGGTCGGCCTTGGTGGTGAAGGGGAACTTCGCCAGGTCGCCCAGTTCGCGGCAGTCGTCGGGGTGCACCCCGGCGTCGTCGAACTTCTTGCGGTACAGCGGGACGTTCTCGTACGCGTGCCGCAGGGTCCACTGCAGCCGTTCGAGCTGGAGTGCGGCCAGCTCGTCGGCGCTGACGTTTTCGGCGAGGGTGGGGGTCACTGTGCTTCCCGGGTCTTCTCGATGACGCGGCTGCGGCCGCGGAATTCGGCGACGACTTCGGGCCCGCCGGGGGTCTCCCGGTGCACCGTGACGTCGTAGATGCCGTTGCGGCCGTAGCGGGTGCGCTCGGCGGCCGTCGCGACGAGGTGGTCGCCCAGTTTTCCGGCGGCGACGAACGAGATCTCCGCGCCCGAGGCGACGGTGACCGGCCCGTGCGTGTTGCAGGCCAGGGCGAAAGCGGTGTCGGCGAGCAGGAACACGTAACCGCCGTGGGCGATGTCGTGCCCGTTGACCATCGTCTCGGTGACCTTCATCGTGGCCACCGCCCTGCCGTCGGCGGCCTCGACGAGTTCGATGCCGAGGGAGCGGGACGCCTCGTCGGTGTCGAACATGGCGTGCGCGGCGTTGCGGGTCACGAGCTAGCCCTCCGGGACGGTGACTTACTGACCGAATGGCCGGTAATCCCGGCTGGAGCCCAGTAAAGGCCGCGACTCCGGCGGTGTCAAGCAATGCGGGGGTTCCGATCAGCCGGGAGAACGGCTATCCTGCGAATTACTGAACGTCCGGTTGGTAATTCGGCGAGAGGGTCGGCATGGTTCTGCTCCGCAGCTACGTCTCCGGGGGATGGCACACGGCGCCAGGCGAGGGCGCCCCGCTGCACGACGCGGCGACCGGGGAGGAAGTGGCCCGGATTTCGTCGGAGGGGATCGACTTCGCCGCGGCGCTCGAGTACGGCCGCGAAGTCGGCGGTCCGGCGCTGCGGAAGTTGACGTTCCATCAGCGGGCCGCGCTGCTGAAGTCGCTCGCTTCGCACCTGCGCGAGCACCGCGAAGAGCTGTACGCGCTGTCGGCGCGCACGGGTGCGACGCTCGGCGACTCGAAGTTCGACATCGACGGCGGCATCGGCGTCCTGTTCAGCTACGGCTCGAAGGGCAAGCGCGAGCTGCCGAACGACACCGTGTACGTCGAGGGCGCGGTCGAGCCGCTGAGCCGCGGCGGCACGTTCGTCGCGCAGCACATCGCGACCCCGCTGCAGGGCGTCGCGATCCAGATCAACGCCTTCAACTTCCCGGTGTGGGGTCCGCTGGAGAAGTTCGCGCCCGCGTTCCTCGCCGGCGTGCCGAGCCTGATCAAGCCGGCCAGCCAGACCGCGTACCTGACCGCGCGGCTCGTGGAGCTGATCGTCGAGTCCGGCATCCTGCCCGAGGGCACGGTGCAGTTCGTCGCGGGCAGCGTCGGCGACCTGCTCGACCACGTCACCGCGCAGGACCTGGTGTCGTTCACCGGTTCCGCGTCCACCGCGCAGAAGCTGCGCGCGCACCCGGCGATCGTGCGGAATTCGGTGCGGTTCAACGCCGAGGCCGACTCGCTGAACTGCTCGATCCTCGCCCCGGACGCCCGGCCGTCGACGCCGGAGTTCGATCTGTTCGTCAAGCAGCTGACCACCGAGATGACGGTGAAGGCGGGCCAGAAGTGCACCGCGATCCGCCGCGCGTTCGTTCCGGCCGAGATGCTGGACGACGTCGCTGAAGCGGTCAGCGCCCGGCTCGCCAAGGTGACGGTCGGCAACCCGAACGCCGAGGGCGTCCGGATGGGCGCGCTGGCCAGCCTGGAGCAGCGTGAAGAAGTACGTCGTTCGCTGAAGGCCCTGCTCGACGCGGGCAGCATCGTCTTCGGCGACCCGGAGCACGTCGACGTCGTGGACGGCGACGAGGCGACCGGCGCGTTCATCTCGCCGATCCTGCTCAAGGCCGACCCGGAGCGCGCCGAGCCGCACGAGGTCGAGGCGTTCGGCCCGGTGTCCACGCTGATGCCGTACACGTCGGTCAAGCAGGTCATCGAGTTCGCCGCACGCGGCGGCGGCAGCCTGGCCGGGTCCGTCGTGACCGGCGACCCGGTGTTCGCCCGCGACATCGTGCTGGGCGTCGCGCCGTATCACGGCCGGCTGCTCGTGCTCGACAGCGAAGACGCGAAGGAATCCACCGGGCACGGTTCGCCGATGCCGCAGCTGGTGCACGGCGGCCCCGGCCGCGCGGGCGGCGGCGAGGAGATGGGCGGCATCCGCGGCGTGCTGCACCACATGCAGCGCACGGCCGTGCAGGCCAGCCCGAGGGTGCTCGGCGCCGTCACCGGCCGGTGGGTCGAGGGCGGTCCGCGCGTCGAAGGCGAGCACCCGTTCCGCAAGTCGCTGGCGGAGCTGAGCATCGGCGACACCGTGGTGGCCGGTCCGCGCGCCGTCACCCGCGCCGACATCGACCACTTCGCCGAGTTCACCGGCGACACCTTCTACGCGCACACCGACGAGGCGGCGGCCGCGGCGAACCCCCTGTTCGGCGGCATCGTGGCGCACGGCTACCTGGTCGTGTCGTTCGCGGCGGGCCTGTTCGTCTCGCCCGAACCGGGTCCGGTGCTGGCCAACTACGGCCTGGAGAACCTGCGCTTCCTCACGCCGGTCAAGGAGGGTGACGCGCTGACGGTCACCCTGACGGCCAAGCAGATTACGCCGCGGATCGACCAGGAGTACGGCGAAGTCCGCTGGGACGCCGACGTCACCAACCAGGACGGCGACTCGGTCGCGAAGTACGACGTGCTCACCCTCGTCTCGAAGGAGCAGCCGTGACCGCTGTGGCAGAGCCGGAATTGGAAGCCCTGTTCGAGCACACCATCGAACGGGACCAGCGCATCGAACCGCGCGACTGGATTCCCGAGGGCTACCGCAAGACGATGATCCGCCAGATCGCGCAGCACGCGCACTCGGAGATCATCGGCATGCAGCCGGAGGGCAACTGGATCACCCGCGCGCCCTCGTTGCGGCGCAAGGCGATCCTGCTCGCGAAGGTGCAGGACGAAGCGGGCCACGGGCTGTACTTGTACTCCGCGGCGGCGACGCTCGGCGCGGACCGCGCGGACCTGACCGACAAGCTCATCACCGGCAGGCAGAAGTACTCGTCGATCTTCAACTACCCGACGCTGACCTTCGCCGACGTCGGCGTGATCGGCTGGCTGGTGGACGGCGCGGCGATCTGCAACCAGGTGCCGCTGTGCCGGTCGTCGTACGGGCCCTACGCGCGGGCGATGATCCGCATCTGCAAGGAGGAGTCCTTCCACCAGCGGCAGGGCTACGAGCTGCTGATGACCATGATGAAGGGCACCCAGCAGCAGCGGGACATGGTGCAGGAGGCGGTGAACCGCTGGTGGTGGCCGTCGCTGATGATGTTCGGCCCGCCGGACGCGGATTCGCCGAACACCGCGCAGTCGATGGCGTGGAAGATCAAGCGGCACACCAACGACGAGCTGCGGCAGCGGTTCGTCGACATGTCCGTGCCGCAGGCCGAGGCGCTCGGCGTGACGTTCCCGGACCCGGAGCTCAAGTGGAACGCCGACCGGGAGCACTACGACTTCGGCGCGGTCGACTGGGACGAGTTCAAGAACGTGCTCAAGGGCAACGGCCCGTGCAACGCGGACCGGATCGCGCACCGCAAGCGCGCACACGACGAAGGCGCCTGGGTCCGGGAAGCCGCGGCGGCGCACGCGGCCAAGAAAGAGGTTTCGGCATGAAGCACGACTGGCCGCTGTACGAGGTTTTCGTCCGCGGGAAGCGGGGACTGAACCACGTCCACGTGGGTTCGCTGCACGCGGCGGACGACGAGATGGCGCTGCACCACGCGCGCGATCTCTACACGCGCCGCAACGAGGGAGTGTCCATCTGGGTCGTTCGCGCCTCGGACATCACCGCGTCGTCGCCGGACGAGAAGGACCCGTTCTTCGCGCCCAGCGGGGACAAGGTGTACCGGCACCCGACGTTCTACGACATTCCCGACAACGTTCCCCACATGTGAGGTCTGGGATGTCTTTCGACAACGTCTACGAAGCGATCACCGAAGACAACGACGCCCGGTGGGCCTTCGGCACCGGGTTCGCCGATCCGCTGTCCGGAGTGGACACCTCAGTTCCGTCCGGAGTGGACGGTGCGCAACTCGCCGCCTACTGCTTGATGCTGGGCGACGACGCGTTGATCTTCTCGCACCGGTTGCAGGAGTGGGTCGCGAGCGCGCCGGAGCTGGAGGACGAGGTCGCGATCGCGAACATCGGCCTCGACCTGCTCGGCCAGGCGCGGTTGCTGCTCGCTCGTTCCGGCAAGGCGGACGGCACGGACCGGTCCGAGGACACGTTCGCGTTCTTGCGCGCGGAGAACGAGTTCCGGAACGTCCGGCTGGCCGAGCTGGGCGGCGGGCACTTCGGGCACCTGATCGCGCAGCTGTTCGTGTTCTCGACTTGGCGGCTCGCGTTGTTCCAGCGGCTGGAGTCCAGTGTGGACCCGGTACTGGCGGCGATCGCGGCCAAGGGCGTGAAGGAATTGGCCTATCACCGGGATTACGCCGCGCAGTGGCTGGTGCGGCTGGGTGACGGGACGCCGTTGTCGCACGAGCGGATGGCCGAGGGGCTGGCCGCGGTGTGGCCGTATGTCGAGGAGCTGTTCTCGACGCATCCGTCCGAGATGGTCGACGCGGCTTCGCTGCGGCCGGAGTTCGACGCTGTGCTGGATCAGGCGTTGGCGGCGGCCACGTTGGAGCGGCCGGAGATCGGCGCTATCGCCGGGGTTTCCGGGCGGATGGGACGCGACGGCGTGCATACCGAGCAGATGGGGTTCCTGCTGGCCGAGCTGCAAAGTGTGGCTCGGGCGATGCCGGGAGCGACGTGGTGACCGCGGTCGCCGTGGCTTCGACGGTCACTGATCCGGAGCTGCCGATGCTCACGCTCGCGGATCTGGGTGTGCTGCGTGAAGTGTCCGAAGAGGACGGTCGGGTGACGGTGTCCATTACGCCGACGTACACCGGCTGCCCGGCGATGGACACGATGCGGGACGACCTGGAGCACGCGTTGCGGGGCGCCGGGTACACCTCGGTTGAGATCCGTACGGTGCTGGAACCGGCTTGGACGTCGGATTGGATCAGCGCGGACGGGCGGCGGAAGCTGGCGGAGGCCGGGATCGCGCCGCCGGGGTCCGCGCCGCGGCGGGCTGCCGGGCCGATTCCGTTGACGTTGGGGCCTTCGGTGCGGCGGGTGGCTTGTCCGCATTGCGGGTCGATGGATACGGAGGAGCAGTCCCGGTTCAGCGCGACTGCGTGCAAAGCGTTGCGGCGGTGCCGGTCTTGCTGGGAGCCGTTCGAACACGTCAAGGAGATTTGAGTGACTGCCACCGTTTCCCGCCGTGCCGGGTTCCATCCGTTGCGGGTGGCTGAGGTCGAGCGGCTTTGTGACGACGCCGTGGCCGTGACGTTCGACGTGCCGGAGGAACTGGCTCCGGTCTACGCGTTCGCGCCTGGGCAGTCGCTGACCTTGCGGCGTCTTGTCGACGGGCGGGACGAGCGGCGGTCGTATTCGATTTGTGCTCCGGCGGGGGAGCGGCCGCGGGTCGGGGTGCGGTTGGTGCCGGACGGGGTGTTCTCGTCGTGGCTGGTCAATGAGGTTCGCGCCGGGGATACGGTTGAGGTCTCCGCGCCGACTGGGTCGTTCACGCCGGATCTCGCTGCTGGCGGGCATCATGTGCTGATCGCTGCCGGGTCCGGGATTACGCCGGTGTTGTCGATTGCGGCCTCGTTGCTGGCTACGCCGGATGCTTCGGTGACTGTGCTTTATGGGAATCGGCGTACTGACACGGTGATGTTCGCGGACGATCTGGCTGATTTGAAGGACCGGTACCCGGCTCGGCTGGAACTTGTGCATGTGTTGTCCCGGGAGCCGCGTGAGGCGGAGTTGTTCACCGGGCGGCTGGATGCGGACAAGCTGCGTGCGCTGTTCGAATCGATTGTGCCGGTTGAGGATGTGGACCATTTCTGGCTGTGCGGGCCGTTCGGGATGGTGACGTCGGCGCAGGATCTGCTTGGGTCGCTGGGGGTTCCTGAGGAGCGGATTCATCAGGAACTGTTCTATGTGGACGATGTGCCGCCGGAGCCGGTCAAGCATGTCGACCCTGCTGTTGCCGGGGCTTCGTCCGAGGTGACGTTGGTGCTGGACGGTCGGTCCACGACGATGAACCTGCCCCGGGAATCGTCGGTGCTGGACGGGGCGCAGCGGTTTCGGCCGGATTTGCCGTTTGCTTGCAAGGGCGGGGTTTGCGGGACCTGCCGGGCTCGGGTGACCGAGGGGGCGGTGGACATGCGGCGGAATTTCGCGTTGGAGAAGGCTGAGGTGGAGGCTGGGTTTGTGCTGACTTGTCAGTCTCATCCGGTTTCTGAGCGGGTTACTGTTGATTTTGATGCTTGAGGGGGCTTACGCCCCCTTCGGGGGTGGGGGTTGCGTGGGGCACCCCGAAGCTTGATTGTGCTGACGGTCGGTGGGTGCTTGTCAAGGCGGGAAAGATGCCTTGACAAGCACCCACCGACCGCAGGGGAGCTTCGTATCGGGGTGCGGGGGAGGTGTGGGTGCCTCGCTCGTTGGGTGCACCGGTGCGGTTTAGTGACGTGAGGGGGACCCTCACGTGCGGTTAGCGGCGTCGGCGGCGTTTTCGCGGAGCGGTTGGGGTGGGGAAGTCGTCTGGTTCTGGGGTTTCTGGCGTTGGCTGGTCGCCTAGGCCTAGCATTTCCGCGGCCAGTTGCTGGGACGAGGCGAAGCGGCCGGTGGGTTTGTCTTTCGCCCTCCGCAGGGCAGAGGGGCGTAGGCGGTTGTAGCCGCGTACTGCGATGGGGCGGCGGGTGCGGAGATCGAACTGCGGCAAGGGTTCCAGTTCCCCGGCCAGTTCTCGGTCGACCAGTACGGTTCCTGGCCTTGCGGCTGAGGTGAGTCGCGCGGCCAGGTTCACTACGGAGCCGTAGACGTCGCCGAAGCGGGACAGGACTCGGCCCGAGGCCATTCCGGCTCGGACTGCGGGGAGGCCGCCGTCTTCGCCGGTGCGTTCGGCTAGCGTCAGGGCGATTTCCGCGCCGTCGGCGGGGGTGTCGGTGACGAACAGGACTTCGTCGCCGATCATTTTCACGACCCGGCCGTGGTGTTCCGCGATGACTTCGGTGGCCAGGGATTCGAAGCCGTCCAGGACTTGGGTCAGCTCTTCCTCATCCGCTTCTCTCGTGAAGCGCGTGTAGCCGACCATGTCGACGAAGCCGACTACCAGGGCGCGCGTTTCCAGGTCCTCGTCGGGGCTGGCGAAGGCGCGGCCGGCGAACGCGGCCAGGTGGCGGCGCCAGACGTAATTCTGCACTTGCTCCAGTTCGGGGAGCAGGCGTTCCACCAGGCGGGTGACCTGCCGGTCGCTGCGGGCCAGTTCCGGGTTTTCGGTGATCAGCGACCACAGCATGTGGACCTGCCACTCGGCCAGCCGGGACAGATGCTGGCCGAGGGCACGGGTCACCGCGACTTCCATGCCGGGCGCGACCAGGCCGGAACTCACCAGGCCGTCGGCGATGCGCATGGCTTCGACGTCGGCGTCGGTGAACACCACCTCGTCGTCTTCGACGGTGGCGAAACCCAGCGCCCGCCACAGCCGCCGCGAGCGTTCTTCGGGTACTCCGGCCCGTTTCGCTACTTCGAGCCGGGTGTAGCGGCGAGGGCCGCCCAGCAGGGCGCGTTCCAGCCGCTGCTGCAGGTCCCGGGAAGGATCGGCCACGGCCTCAGGTGGTGTGCACGATCAGCACGTCGACGCCCGACTTCCGGGCCACCTCCGACGGCACCGAGCCGAGGATCCGCCCAGTCAGGGTGTTGAGGCCGCGGTTGCCGACCACCAGAAGGTCGGCCTCGCGGTCCTTCACGACCTTGCGCAGCATGTCGACCGGCTGACCTTCCAGCGCGACCGTTTCGATGTTCGCGGCGCCGGCCTTCGCCGCGCGGTCCCGTGCGGACTGCAGCGTGTCCTCCGCGGGCGCGGACCCGACTACCTGATAGGCCTCGTCGCCCAGCTCGTCCTGCGCGCGTTCCACGTCTTGGCGGCTGGCCGGGTGGTACGCGCAGACGACGACCAGCGTCGCCCCCGCGTCGGCAGCCACCCCGGCGGCCTTGTCCACCGCGGCGAAGGACGAGTCGGACCCGTCCGTGCCCACCACCACAGTCCGATAGACAGCCATCCACAACCTCCCGGCGAATCGGTCAGCGGGGCGGCGCGGCCCCTTCGCGGGGGAAGGTTACTCGCCAGTCGGTTTTCCCGCCGGGCGCGGTTGCGGCTGCGGCTTGGGCACGTCGGACGTGCGCAGCCGGACGGTCTGCTCGACGTCGCCGCTCGCCGCGGGCTTTCCGCTGTTCGCCGGGGCGTTCTTGCTGCCCTGACCAGCGGATTTCTGCCCGGCCGGAGTGCTGGGCTTGCTGTTCTGCGCACCCGCGTTGCCGCTCGGCTGGGCGCTGCTCGCCTTCGCGCCGCCAGCCGGGGATCCATTCGTGGACTTCGGCCCGGAGCCGTTGGCCGTCTCGGCGGCGGCCTTGATGTCCGCGGGCACCTCGCCGTCCATCTCGCCGAGCACGTGCTGCGCCTCGGCCAGCACGGTGCGCGCCGACCGGACCTGCTCGGCCAGGCTCGCCCGGACCGCGCGCAGGGCCTCGACCCGCTCGTTGGCCTGGGTGATCCGGCGGTTGGACTCGTCGGTGGCGGTGCGGACGCGGCGGCGGGCCTCGTCGGCCGCTTCCGCGAGCCGCGCGTTGGCCTCGGTGATCGAGTCCTGGCGGCGCTTGTTCGCGTCGGCGACCGATTCGCGCTGGCGGCGGTCGATGTCGGCCTTGGCGGCCGTCTCCTCCTCCAGCACCTTCGCCCGGATCGCGGCCGCGTCCTCGGCGGCCTCGCGGACCCGGCGCTCGGCTTCGGCCTTGCTGGCCGCCTCCTGCTCGGCCAGCACGCGCATCGCCTCGGCGCGCCGGGTCGCCATCGCGATCTCGAAGTCTTCCTCGACCTGCGTGCGGCGGGCCTCGGACTCCGCGTCGAGCTTCTTGCGCTCCGCCTCGGCCTCGTCGGTGATCCGCTTGGCCTCGGCGCGCGCGTCCTCGAGCACCTTGCGGTGCTCGGCTTCCATTTCCTTGCGGCGCAGGTCGAGTTCGGTGAGCAGCTGCTCGTACCGGGCGCGCATGGCGCTGGCGTCGGTCTCCGCCTTGGCCCGGATGTGCCCTGCCTCGGCCTCGGCGCGGGCCCGCGTGTCCGCGGCCTCGTCCTGCGCCAGCCGCAGCATCCGCTGGAGGCGTTCGGACAGGCCCTCGACGCTCGTCGGCGGCTGCGCGAGCCGGTCGACCTGACCGCGCAGATCGGCGATCTCGCCGCGCGCGACCTCAAGCTGCCGGGCCAGGTCGCCGGCTTGGGCGATGGCGGCGTCGCGGTCGGCGGTGAGCATCTTCAGGTCGCCGTCGAGCCGTTCCAGGTGCTCGTCGACCTGGGCCCGGCTGTACCCCCGCTTCGCTACGTCGAAGCCGGCTCCCAGCGGCACGAGTTCGCGTTCATCGCCAAGACTCATGACACCACCGTAGTCGCTCCGCGGTCACGGACGGGTGAGCACCCACGGGGTCCGGCCGCTCGTGCGGCGAGCGGCCGGACCGAAGAGGCAGGTGGTCTGCCCTCACGCGCCGCGGAAGGCGTTGATGCCGTCGAGGTGCTTCGCGCGCAGCTCCTCGTCGCGCACGCCGAGTCCTTCTTCCGGGGCGAGCGCGAGCACGCCGACCTTGCCCTGGTGCGCGTTGCGGTGCACGTCAAGGGCGGCCTGGCCGGTTTCCTCGAGCGAGTAGGTCTTCGACAGCGTCGGGTGGATGAGGCCCTTCGCGATCAGCCGGTTCGCCTCCCACGATTCGCGGTAGTTCGCGAAGTGCGAGCCGATGATCCGCTTCAGGTTCATCCACAGGTACCGGTTGTCGTACTGGTGCATGTAGCCCGACGTGGACGCGCAGGTGACGATGGTGCCGCCCTTGCGCGCGGCGTAGACGGACGCGCCGAAGGTCTCGCGGCCCGGGTGCTCGAACACGATGTCCGGGTCCTCGCCGCCGGTCAGCTCGCGGATCTTCGCGCCGAACCGCTGCCATTCCTTCGGGTCCTGCTCGTTCTCGTTCTTCCAGAACTGGTAGCCCTCGGCGGTGCGGTCGATGATCAGCTCCGCGCCCAGCTTCCGGCAGATCTCGGCCTTCTCGGGGCTGGACACGACGCACACCGGGATCGCGCCGCCGTTGAGCGCGTACTGCGTCGCGTACGAGCCGAGGCCGCCGGACGCGCCCCAGATCAGCACGACGTCGCCCTGCTTCATGTCCGCGCCGTTGCGCGACACCAGCTGCCGGTACGCGGTCGAGTTGACCAGCCCGGGGGAGGCGGATTCCTCCCAGGTCAGGTGCGCCGGCTTCGGCATCAGCTGGTTCGCCTTGACCAGCGCGACCTCGGCGAGCCCGCCGAAGTTGGTCTCGAAGCCCCAGATCCGCTGCTCGGTGTCGAGCATCGTGTCGTTGTGCCCGTCCGGGCCTTCCAGCTCGACGTTCAGGCAGTGCGCGACGACCTCGTCGCCGGGCTTCCAGTTGTGCACGCCCGCGCCGGTGCGCAGCACGACGCCGGACAGGTCCGAGCCGACCACGTGGTACGGCAGGTCGTGGCGCTTGGCCAGCGGCGAGAGCTTCCCGTACTTGCGCAGGAACTTGAACGTCGGGATCGGCTCGAAGATCGACGTCCAGACGGTGTTGTAGTTGATCGCGCTGGCCATCACCGCGACCAGCGCCTCGCCGGGGCCGAGTTCAGGCGTCGGGACCTCGTCCACGTGCAGCGAGCGGCGCGGGTCCTTGTCGCGGCTTTCGAGGCCTTCGAACATGTCGACCTCGTCGGCGTGCACGGTGACGCCCCGGTAGCTCTCGGGCACGGGCAGCTCGGCGATCGCGTCGAGGCGGCCGTCGAGGATCGCCTGCTGGATCTCGTCGAGGTGCGTCATCGGGAACCTCCAGGGGTCGGTCGCGGCGCGACTGGACGAAATTACTCGTCGGTAACCGGGGGCCTCACTGTACGAGACAGACACCCCGTACACGAGTCGAAGTGTGACGCACGAATCTTGACCGGCTGGCCAGTCAAGGAGCATAGTCGGCAGTGGGAAATCTCCCTGAACGGCTCTTTTCCGGCGGAGGTGAGCACGAATGAGTGAAGTCTCGACGCGCGCCTGGACGCGGCCCTATGACTGGGCCGAGGTCGTGATTGGTGTTGTCGCCGCTCTTTCACCCCTTTGGCTGAGCACGAACACCACGATGGTGTGGACGATGGTGGTCCTCGGTGCGCTGATCGCGATCGACGGCTTGGTGTCGCTCGCGTCGCCGAGCATGGTTTACGGCGAGGGCGTGCAGATCGTCCTCGGCGCGTTGCTGTTCATCGCGCCGTGGGTGATGGGGTATACGCAATTCAACGGGGCGTCGTGGACGTCCTGGGTCGGCGGTGCGCTGACGATCATCGCCGGCGCGGCCGCGATGCCGGAGGCCAACGCCGCCCACCGGATGGCGGGCCAGCACTGATCGGGGCAGCGGAGCCCTGACGAGGAAGGCGGACATGACCGACGACTCGGCGAAGGAACGGATCCTGTGCGCGGCGGAGGAACTGTTCGCCGAGTCCGGCTTCGAAGCGACCCCGACGTCCCGCATCGCGGAGCGCGCCGGGGTCCCGAAGGGCCTGGTCCACTATTACTTCCGCCGCAAGTCCGACCTGCTGGCCGCTTTGGTCGACCGGCTGCCGGACGAACGCATCGAACCCGCCGCGGTCGTCGTTCCGGGCGACCTGGCGGGTTCGCTGCGCAGGCTGGTCGGCGAACTCGACCGCCGGTTCACCGGTTCGCTGGGGCTGTCGCACCTGCTGTGGCGCGAGGCCGACACCCATCACGTGGTCCGCGACGCGCTGTCCGAACGATTCCAGCAACTGGTCCGCCTGATGCGGTCGGTGATCGTGGCCGCCACCGGCGGACGGCTCCCCGGAGCGGACATCGACAACGCGTCCGGCCTGCTGGCCCGCGCGATCACCCACCGGCACGCGACGGCCCGCCACACCGGCGACGACCGCCCGGCGGAGTTCGACGGCGAGCTGACGTTCGTGGCGAACGCGCTGTCCGCCCGGGCGGCCAAGGGCAAGCCGCCCGCTTCGGCGGTGTGAGGGCGCTCGTGGGTGTTTCTGCCGGTGAGAACCCGGCATCGCCGCTCACGACCAGGACGCCACCGACTTCTCCCGGCCGCGACTTGCCCGGCTCGCTTCGCCCTGGCCCGCGGCGGTCCTGTCGCCGAAGCGCGCTCCGGCCGAGCCCCAATGCCGCATTGGGGTTTTCTCAGTGGCGCGGCGGGCGGCGTTGGTACGGCGAGACGCAGCGCCGGCGGGGCCGCGTTGCTTCTCCGCTCCGGTTGACGTCCGTGAGGGGCACCCTGAGGGAATCAGATTCCGTCAGGGTTCCCCTCACGACCTCCGCACTAGCCCGACCGCGCTCCTTGACCGAGGGCAGCGTCACGCGCCGCGCTCGCGGATGGCTGCGTCCCTCTGGCGGCGGGTGGGTGCGCGGAGAGGTCCGTGAAGGGCTCCTTGAGGGAATCTGATTCCCTCAAGGAGCCCTTCACGGACCTCGGCGGGAGAGGAGCCGCCCGGCGCGCCTAGTCGGCCGACGCCCNGCGGGAGAGGAGCCGCCCGGCGCGCCTAGTCGGCCGACGCCCGCAGCGTCCTGACCAGCATCGCTGCCACGAACCCACCGCATACCGCGCGCTACTGAGAAAACCTCATTGGGTGCGTCGCATGCACCCAATGCCGCATTGGGT
Organism: Amycolatopsis sp. CFH S0740; assembly: GCF_004522315.1. Lineage (NCBI taxonomy): Bacteria > Bacillati > Actinomycetota > Actinomycetes > Pseudonocardiales > Pseudonocardiaceae > Amycolatopsis > Amycolatopsis sp. CFH S0740. The sequence continues at coordinate 402,842 of NZ_SDLS01000006.1, forward strand.
ACGCGGCTCAGTGCGAGGCGGCGGGCTCCACCAGTTCGACCAAAACCCCGCCAGCGTCCTTCGGGTGCACGAAGTTGACCCGGCTGTTCGACGTCCCGCGCTTGGCCGCGTCGTACAGCAACCGCAGCCCCTGTGCGCGCAGTGCCTCCGCGGCAGCGTCCACATCGGACACTCGCAGTGCGAGCTGCTGCAGGCCCGGGCCGTTGCGGCCGATGAACTTGGCGATCGTCGAATCGTCCCGGGACGGGGCGAGCAGCTGGATCATCGTCTCGGTGCCCGCGGTACCCGGGGCGCGCAGCATCGCCTCGCGCACGCCCTGCTCGTCGTTCACCTCCTCGTGCGCGACCTCCAGGCCGAAGTGGTCGCGGTGGAAGGCGATGGCCGCGTCGAGGTCGGGCACGGCGATGCCGACGTGGTCGATCGCGGTCACGAACGGCTTGAGCACGGATGCGCTGGGCTCGGTGTCCATACCGGGGAGGATAAGCCCCGGCGGGCCTCGCGGAACCCCGCGTGCGCCCCCTCACACTGGCTCCATCAAGACGCGCCGGGAACCCCGCGCAGGCCGTATCGTGGGAACACTGCCAGTGCATCGATGCTTTGGAGGACGTCGTGTCCGGTTCCGTGATCCTGGGCGCTGCCCGTACCCCGATCGGGCGGCTGCTCGGCTCGTTGAAGGACTTCTCGGGAGCCCAGCTGGGCGGGATCGCGATCAAGGCCGCGCTCGAACGCGCCGGCGTCTCCCCGGACCAGGTCCAGTACACGATCATGGGCCAGGTGCTCACCGCGGGCGCGGGCCAGATCCCGGCGCGTCAGGCTGCCGTCGCCGCGGGCATCCCGATGGACGTCCCGGCCCTGACCATCAACAAGGTCTGCCTGTCCGGCCTCGACGCGATCGCGCTCGCCGACCAGCTGATCCGCGCGGGCGAGTTCGACCTCGTCGTCGCGGGCGGCCAGGAGTCGATGACGCAGGCGCCGCACCTGCTGCCGAAGTCGCGCGCCGGGTTCAAGTACGGCGACACCACGCTGGTCGACCACATGGCCTACGACGGCCTGTTCTGCGCGTTCGACCAGGTCGCGATGGGTGTTTCGACGGAGAAGCACAACGGCCGCTACAGCGTCACCCGCGAGCAGCAGGACGCGTTCTCCGCGCGTTCGCACCAGCGGGCCGCGGCGGCGATCGAGGCCGGGTTCTTCCGCGAGGAGATCGCGCCGGTGTCGATTCCGCAGCGCAAGGGCGACCCGGTCGTGTTCTCCACCGACGAGGGCGTGCGCGCCGACACCACCGGCGAGAGCCTGGCGAAGCTGCGTCCGGCGTTCGCCTCGGACGGCACCATCACCGCGGGTTCGGCGTCGCAGATTTCCGACGGCGCGGCCGCGGTGATCGTGGCCAGCCCGGAGAAGGCGGCCGAACTGGGCATCACGCCGCTGGCCGAGATCGGCGCGCACGGCGTCGTCGCCGGTCCGGACGCGAGCCTGCACGAGCAGCCGTCGAACGCCATCCGCGCCGCGCTGAAGAAGGCGAAGCTGGACGTCGGCGACCTGGACCTGGTGGAGATCAACGAGGCGTTCGCCGCGGTCGGCCTGGTGTCGAGCGAGAAGCTCGGGCTGGACGAGTCGAAGGTGAACGTCAACGGCGGCGCGATCGCGCTCGGCCACCCGATCGGCGCTTCCGGTGCGCGGCTGGCCGTGCACCTGGTGCACGAGCTGCGCCGCCGCGGCGGCGGTCTCGGCGCGGCCGCGCTCTGCGGTGGCGGCGGACAGGGCGACGCGCTGCTGATCCGCGTCCCGTCGGCGTAAGTTGGCCGGCCCGGACCTCGATGAGCTGGTCGGCCGCGCGCGGGAAGGACAACCGCGCGCGGTCGCCCGGCTCATTTCTCTTGTCGAGGACTCTTCGCCGCGAGTGGCGGACATCGCCCGTGCTCTGACGCCCTACACCGGGCGCGCTCGCGTCGTCGGGCTCACCGGCCCGCCCGGGGTCGGCAAGTCGACGTCGACGTCCGCGCTGCTCACCGCGTTGCGCGGCGAGGGTTTACGCGTCGGGGTGCTGGCGATCGACCCGTCATCGCCGTTCTCCGGCGGCGCGCTGCTCGGCGACCGGATCCGGATGACCGAGCACGCCACCGATCCCGGCGTGTTCATCCGCTCGATGGCGACCCGGGGCCACCTCGGCGGCCTTTCGTGGGCGACCCCGCAGGCGGTGCGGGTGCTCGACGCCGCCGGGTTCGACGTGGTGCTGATCGAGACTGTCGGGGTTGGACAGTCCGAAGTGGACGTTGTGAAACTGGCCGACACCACGGTGGTCTTGCTGGCCCCGGGAATGGGCGACGGCATCCAGGCGGCGAAAGCCGGGGTGCTGGAGATCGCGGACGTGTTCGTGGTCAACAAAGCCGACCGCGACGGCGCCGACGCGACGGTGCACGACCTCAAGCAGATGATCTCCCTGGCGCGGCGCGAACTGCGCGGACCGAGCTGGCGGCAGCCGATCGTCCGCACGGTGGCGGCGAAGGGCGAGGGCGTCGACGAGGTGGTGTCGGCGTTGCGGACGCACCATGAATGGCTTGTGGCGCACGGGGAACTGGACCGCCGCCGCGCCGCCCGCGCCCGGGAGGAGGTCGCCGCGATCGCGTTGCGGAGGTTGCACGCGGAACTGGCGGACCTCCGGGACGGCGACCGGCTGGGCGACCTGGCGGCACGAGTGGTGGCCCGGGAACTGGACCCGTTCGCGGCGGCGGACCGGTTGATCGCGGAGCTGAAGGGCTAGTGTCCTGCGTCGTAAATTCGTCGCTAGTTAGAC